>JBKCPG010000369.1:0-3880 GCA_046309395.1 Cyanobacteriota bacterium
AAGCTGTTGCTGTGGCCGTTGTGGGGCGTGGCGGAGAGGAACAGCTTGTGCTCAAAGCGGGGCGAAAGGCCCCGGATCGCATTGGTGAGTTTGGAGTCGATCGCAATCTTGGAGCCGCTGGCGGGGGCTGCGTTATGGGCCTCATCGAGAATCAGCAGCGCTTTCTCCCCTTCCCCCAGCCAATCGCGCAGGGGGCCGGCGTAGTCCTCATTTCGCACCACTGCCTGGCTGAGGATGAAGCGGGTGTGGGTGGCCCAGGGGTTGATCCCCCAGCCCCGCTCCCGCCGCATCCGCGAGATGTACTCGCGGTTCATCACCTGGAAGGGCAAGCCGAAGCGGCTTTCCATTTCGCCCTGCCACTGCAGCACCACCGATGGCGGGGCCACCACCACCACGCGCTGCGCCTTCTGACGCAACAGCAGCTCACGCATGATCAGCCCAGCCTCGATCGTCTTGCCCAGACCCACGTCATCAGCGATGAACAGCGCCACCCGCGGCATCCGCAAGGCCTTGCGCAGGGGCTCCAGCTGGTAGGGCTTCACATCGATCCCCGCCCGCAGCGGCGCCTGGAACAGCCCCGGGTCGGTGGCCGTCACGCAGTTCCACTGCAACGTGTGCAGGTAGCTGGAGAACACCCGCGGGTCATCGAAACCGCGCTGGCCGATCGTCTCCCAGGTGCTCTGGCCCAGCACACGGGCATCCACCTCACGTTCCCAGAACACCTCGGTGATCTGGCCGTTGGCGTCGTCATCCAGGCAGGCCAGCCGCACTACGGTGTCGCCGCCGTCCTCAGGGGACTGCACGTCCTCCACCAGGTGGTGGTGGCTGCGGCAGTGGACCACGCAACCCTTACTGAGGGTGGGAGCAGGCAGAACCTGGCTCATAGCGGTAGCGCCTGCCACGGCTGGTCTGGCATAAAAGACAGAGAACGATTGCCCCAGTCTGCCG
This sequence comes from Cyanobacteriota bacterium, assembly GCA_046309395.1. Lineage (GTDB taxonomy): Bacteria > Cyanobacteriota > Cyanobacteriia > PCC-6307 > Cyanobiaceae > Cyanobium. The sequence goes on from JBKCPG010000369.1 coordinate 949, forward strand.
CCAGCGTTGCCCAGGCGCAGCCTGACTTCTCCCGTACTCTCCCGGCCATGCCAAAACAATGCAGGCTGTGGCTAGGTTTGGCATATCGACCATGCAACCGCACCGCCCCCTCGTACTCCAACCCGATCCCCAGCCCTGAGTCCTCCTCAGGCATCAGCCGTTGCATGCCCACGTGGATCAGGCAGGCCAGGGCCAGGTCGCTCCAGCTGCCGGGAAGGGTCTTGAGGCCGCGGGAGGTGCCTGGCTCATTGATCTGCAAGCCGCCTTGGCCGACAGCGGCCACCTCGCTGAGCACCGCCATGAAGCGCTGCTGCTCCATCCCCTCGAACAGCTGCAGGGCCTGGAGGCAGTAGCTCACGGCGTCCTGCCGCAAGCCCTCGAGCTGCTCGGCCCGTAGATCCCGGCTGGCGATGCTGCCCCGCAACTCCTTGGCTTTGTTCGCCAGCTCGCCATAAGGCTGGGCTTCGATCACCTGCAGCAGCAGCCGATCGGCTTCGTCGCGGTGTTTGTGCCTGGATCCAGGTCCAGCAACGCCTGCGCCAGGTGGAAGGTGGTGATCAGGTCATCTGGGGCCGCCGCCAGGGCCTGGCGGAAGCGTTCGATGCCGGCGGCCAGGGCCCCGGCGATCACCAGCAGGCTGCCGAGGCTGCGCAGAGCAAAGGCATTCCGCGGCTCCAGCTCGATCGCCGCCTCCAGGGCCTGCCTTGCTTCTGAGCGGTCCTCCTGCCGGAGGGCGGCCAATCCCAGCGCCACCTGTGCATTGGCCTGGGCGTGGGCATCGCTGGCGTTGGCCTCCACCGCTCGGCGCAGCAGCAGCCGGGCCTCCTCCAGCTCGCCCTCTTCGCTGGCGAGCACGCCCAGGTTGTAGAGGGCCTCGGGGTGCTTGGGCTGCAGCTGCAGCAGGGTTTCGAGCAGCGGGCGGGCTTCATCGAACCGGCGCTGCTGCAGGAGCGGGCCAATCGTGGCCATCGCTGGGGCTTCTGGTGCTGCGGGCTCCCAGGCCACCTCGATGCGGCCGGCAGCGAACACCACCGACAGCTGACCGCCTATCCCGGCGTAGGAGCGCTGGAAGTAGTCGGTCACCGCCCGGTGGAATGCCACCGTGCCAGCGGTGCGGCTGCCCTCGGGCAGCAGGGAGGCATCAAAGCTGGCCTCGTCGATCGAGAACGCCGTGCCTTCCATCAGGGCGTCTTCCAGACGTACCAGCGGGAAAGGCCCAGCTTCTCGGCCCAGCCATCGACGATCTCCCGATCCGGATCCGCTGTGGTGGGCTCGGCGCGGGTGATGGCGATCAGCTCCTTGGCCAAGGCCTCAAACCCTGCCGCCTGGTACGGGATCGCCAGGGGAGGGATGGCGACCAGCTCGGCGGCCTGGAAGGCGTAGGCGGCATTCATCGCCCGGCTGGCCTTCACCACGTCAGCGGGGCTCATCTTGTCGACCTCGGCATTGAGGCAGGGCACGTTCTGCTGCACCTGGCTCTGCAGCACCGTCGCCTGCAGGCCCCGCAGCTCGGGCACCTGCTCGAACAGCCAGCGATCAGCCCACAGCCCTGGGCCCATCGAGCGCAGCTGCACAATCAGGCCGTTTTAGAATCGCACCACCGCTTGCCGTTACTGGGCCAGCCTGGGGCGGCCCTTGAAGAGTTTCCGGGAATCAAGCTGCCGTCAAGGGATCAGCAGAGCTGAAATTCACGATGAGCCGTCCCGGTTCTTATGTTCTGGTGGCTGACGCTGGGCGATTGAGCGCTCAGACTTAGTTGGGCCGGCTGGGAGCTGGCAGCTCCAGCCAGTGCAATCGCCCGCTGGCATCGCCGGCCACTAGCAGGGGGCGTGTGGGATGCACGAGCAGGGCGGATATGCCCGCATCGGCCACGAAGAGCACTTGAGGGGCTCCATCGGGCCGGGCCGGATCCCAGAGGCGGATGGTGTCATCGTCTGAGCCAGAAGCGAGGCGCCCATCGGGGAGCACCGCCAGGGCCCTCACCCCGCCTTGATGCCCCTCGAAGACCGCCAGGAAGGAGCCGCTGGACGCATTCCACAGCCAAATAGTGCAGTCATCAGAGCCAGAAGCGAGGCGCCCATCGGGGAGCACCGCCAGGGCCCACACCCCGCCCCGATGCCCCTGGAAGACCGCCAAGCTGGAGCCGCTGGCCGGATCCCAGAGACGGATGGTGAAATCGGAGGAGCCAGAGGCGAGCCGCCCGTCGGGCAGCACCGCCAGGGCACACACCACGCCTTGATGCCCCTGGAAGACCGCCAGGCAGGAGCCGCTGGCCGGATCCCAAAGGCGGATGGTGGAATCGTCTGAGCCAGAAGCGAGGCGTCCATCTGGCAGCACCTCCAGGGCCCACACTCCGCCCCGATGCCCCTGGAAGACCGCCAAGCTGGAGACGCTGGCCGGATCCCAGAGACGGATGGTGAAATCGGAGGAGCCAGAGGCGAGCCGCCCGTCGGGCAGCACCGCCAGGGCACACACCACGCCTTGATGCCCCTCGAAGACCGCGCAGCAGGCCTCCTGCGGGGGGCGCTGCAGATCCCAGAGGCAGATGGTGGAATCGCAGAAGCAAGAAGCGAGGCGTCCATCGGGGAGCACCGCCAGGGCGGTCACCCAGCCCTGATGCCCCTGGAAGACCGCCAGGCAGGAGCCGCTAGCCGGATCCCAGAGGCGGATGGTGGAATCGAAGGAACCAGAAGCGAGGCGGCCATCGTCCAGCACCGCCAGGGCGTTCACCTCGCCCTGATGCCCCTGGAAGACCGCCAAGCAGGAGCCGCTGGCCGGATCCCAGAGACGTATGGTGGAATCGTCTGAGCCAGAAGCGAGGCGTCCATCTGGCAGCACCTCCAGGGCGTTCACCGATTTCTGATGCCCCTGGAAGACCGCCAGGCAGGAGCCGCTGGCCGGATCCCAGATGCGGATGGTGGAATCGGAGGAG
>JBKCPG010000370.1:0-5584 GCA_046309395.1 Cyanobacteriota bacterium
GTCCGAGGGAGGGCCGGCATTGGCGCTGGAGCCAGCCCAGCGCGGTGGCCATCCAGGCGTCGGTGTGCTCCCCCACCGGCTCGGGGCAGTGTCGCAACAGGGCCGGATCCCGCCCCACCCTGGAAAAGAGATTCAACACGAGCAGCTGGCCGTGGCCCCATCGCTCCGCCATGCCGCGGAGGCGCCGCAGGGTGGGATCGTCGCGGTTCCCATCGGCGGTGGAGGGATTGAGCCCCACAAAGAGCACGGGGCTCCCTTGCGGCCGCCAGCGGCGCATGAGCCACCAGCGATAACGCCCCCCGGGACTGAACAGGGCCGCTCCCTCGCCTTCTCCCCAGGCGGCGGGCACCGGGAAGGCGTCTGGCAGGCTGAGGCGTTCCGGGGTGGATGTCGGGTTGGCCATGGCGGATCGCAAACCTCTCCTGTTGCTGGTGGACGGACACTCCCTGGCCTTCCGGAGCTTTTACGCCTTCTCGAAAGGGGGCGACGGGGGACTCTCCACCAAGGATGGCGTGCCCACCAGCGTCACCTATGGCTTTTTGAAAAGCCTGCTCGACACCTGCGCCACCCTCCATCCCGATGGCGTGGCCATCGCCTTCGACACCGCGGAACCCACCTTCCGGCACGAGGCCGACGAGGCCTACAAGGCCAATCGCGATGAGGCCCCCGAGCACTTCTTCGCCGACCTGGACAATCTGCGGGGCATCCTCCAGGAGCACCTCGACCTGCCGCTGGTGATGGCCCCGGGCTACGAGGCGGATGACGTGCTGGGCACCCTGGCCGATCGGGCGGCCAACGAGGGCTGGAGGGTGCGGATCCTCTCGGGCGACCGCGATTTGTTTCAGCTGGTGGATGACGGGCGCGACATCGCCGTGCTTTATCTGGGGGGTGGCCCCAACAACAAAGCCGCGGGTCCCCGGGAAATTCGGCGCGAAGGCGTGGTGGAGAAGCTGGGGGTGCCCCCGGAAGACGTGGTGGATCTCAAGGCCCTGACGGGTGACAGTTCCGACAACATCCCCGGGGTACGGGGCGTGGGGCCCAAGACGGCCATCAGCCTGCTTCAGGCCCACGGCACCCTGGATGGGATCTACGAGGCCCTTGACGCCCAAAAGGGCGCCCTGCGCGCCAAGCTCCAGGACGGCCGGGAGAGCGCCTACCGATCCAGGCACCTGGCCGCCATCCACCGGGATGTGCCCCTGGAATCCCCTCCCCGGCTGACCCTCGGCCAGGTGAACCAGGAGGGTCTGGAGGAACGGTTGAAAACCCTGGAGTTGTTCAGCCTGCTGCGGCAGGCGGAGCGCTTCACCGCCACCTTCTCCCAGAATCCCCCTCCTCCCACCGCCAAAACGGCCACCACCACAGCCACGGCCACCGCCCCAGCGGCCGCGGCCACCGACGCAACGAGCCCCGCCGTCGCCTCCTCAGCCGCGGCGCCCGCCGCCGCCCACTCCACCGAGTCGGGAGGGGGGGCGCCTCCGCCGGCCTTGGAGCCCGCCCTCATCCAGAGCGAGGACGCCCTGGAGCGCCTCCTCGCCCAGCTGATGGCGTGCCAGCGGAGCGACAACCCCGTGGCGCTCGACACGGAAACCACCTCGCTCAACCCCTTTCGCGCCGAATTGGTGGGCCTCGGCTTCTGCTGGGGACCCGGCCCTGGCGATCTGGCCTACATCCCTCTGGGTCACCAAGGCGGCGCTCCCCTCTCCCTGTTGCCGCCAGAGGAGGCCGCCGTCCCACCGGCTGCCCAGCTGCCCCTGGAGATGGTGCTGCAGGCCCTCACCCCATGGCTGGCCAGCGCGGCGCACCCCAAAACCCTCCAAAACGCCAAGTACGACCGCCTGATCCTTTTGCGCCATGGCCTGCCCCTGGCCGGGGTGGTGATGGACACCCTGCTGGCCGATTACTTGCGCGATCCCAGCGACAAACACAACCTGGAGGCCATGGCCGCTCGGGAATTCGGCTTCACCCCCCTCAGCTACAGCGAGGTGGTGGGCAAGCGGAGCGGTTTCGCGGAGGTGCCCATCGCCGAGGCCGCCCAGTACTGCGGCATGGATGTGCACCTCACCTGGCGCCTCACCGGCCAGCTGGGCGACGCCTTGAACGCCATGGGTCCAGCCCTGCCGGCCCTCCTGCGGGAGGTGGAGCTGCCCCTGGAGCCGGTGCTGGCCCTGATGGAGGCCACCGGGATCCGCATCGACCAGGCTTACCTGGGGGAACTGAGCCTGGAGCTGGGCGCCCAGCTGGATCACCTGGAGGCTGAGGCCCAGAGGGTGGCCGGCCAACCCTTCAACCTCAACTCGCCGAAACAGCTGGAGACCCTGCTGTTCGACACCCTGCGACTCGATCGCAAGAAATCCCGCAAAACCAAAACCGGCTGGAGCACCGACGCCGCGGTGCTGGAGCGCCTGGAGGACGACCACCCCGTGGTGCCCCTGGTGCTCAGCCACCGCACCCTGAGCAAGCTGCGCAGCACCTATGTCGATGCCCTGCCGGCCCTGGTGGAGCTGGAAACCGGCCGGGTGCACACCGATTTCAACCAGGCGGTGACCGCCACCGGGCGACTGTCGAGCAGCAACCCCAATCTGCAAAACATCCCCGTGCGCACGGATTTCAGCCGCCGCATCCGCAAAGCCTTCCTCCCGGAAGAGGGCTGGCGGATGATCAGCGCCGATTATTCCCAGATCGAGCTCCGCATCCTCACCCACCTCTCCGGCGAGGAGGTGCTTGTGGAGGCCTACAACGCCGGTGATGACGTGCACGCCCTCACCGCCCGGCTCCTGCTGGAAAAAGACACGGTGACGGCGGAGGAAAGGAGGTTGGGCAAAACCATCAACTTCGGCGTGATCTACGGCATGGGCGCCCAGCGCTTCGCCCGGGAAACGGGCGTATCCCAGGCCCGCGCGAAGGAGTTCCTGCAACGGTTTCGGGAGCGGTATCCCAAGGTGTTCGCCTTTCTCGAACTTCAGGAGCGCCTGGCCTTGAGCAGGGGCTATGTGGAAACCATCCTGGGTCGGCGGCGCACCTTCCACTTCGACCCCGGGGGGTTGGGGCGGCATCTGGGCAAGGATCCCCTCGAGATCGCGATTGAGGGGGCCCGCAGGGGAGGGCTGGAAGCCCAGCGGCTGCGGGCGGCCGCCAACGCCCCGATCCAGGGCTCCAGCGCCGACATCATCAAGCTGGCCATGGTGAAGCTCCATCACGAGCTCAGCCAACGCGACTGGCCCGCCCGGCTGCTGCTGCAAGTGCACGATGAGCTGGTGCTGGAGGCCGCCCCCGCGGTGCTAGAGGAGGTGCTGGATCTCACGCGACGCACGATGGAGGGTGTGATCCAGTTGCGGGTGCCCCTGGTGGTGGAGACCGGCGTGGGGGCCAACTGGATGGACACCAAGTAGACCAGCGCTTTCCCTGGAAAACAGCCCGGGGGAAATCCTGGCCCTTCGTGAGACACTTCACCCGTGGATGGATTTCAGGTGGGGACGCGACAATCCGAACGGAAAGGCTTGATTCTCGCCGGGGGCAGCGGCACCCGTCTCGCCCCCCTCACCTCCGCGGTGAGCAAGCAGTTGATGCCGGTGTACGACAAGCCGATGATCTATTACCCCCTCACCACCTTGATGTTGGCGGGGATTCGAGAGGTTCTCATCATCACCACCCCGGCCGACCAGCCAGCGTTCACCCGGCTGTTGGGCGACGGCTCCCGCTGGGGGATCACCCTTCGCTACGCCGTGCAACCGAGCCCCGATGGGCTGGCCCAGGCCTTTCTGATCGGGGCCGACTTCCTCTCCGGATCTCCCACCGCCCTGGTGCTGGGCGACAACCTCTTTCACGGCCCTGATCTGATGCCCCAGCTGCAAACCAGCCAATCTCCCCAGGAGGGAGCCACGGTGTTTGCCTATCCGGTGCGGGATCCCGAGCGCTACGGCGTGGTGGAGTTTGATCGCGAGGGCCGGGTGCTCAGCATTGAGGAGAAACCGATGCAGCCCCGCTCCCGCTACGCCATCACGGGCCTCTATTTCTATGACGAGTCGGTGGTGGAGCGGGCGCGCCAGGTGCGACCTTCCCCCCGGGGGGAGTTGGAGATCACCGATCTCAACAAGCAATATCTCGAAGCCGGCCTGTTGCGGGTGGAGTTGATGGGGCGGGGGATGGCTTGGCTGGATACGGGCACCCCCGACTCCCTGCATGAGGCCTCCAGCTACATCCGCACCTTGGAGCACCGCCAGGGTTTGAAGGTGGGTTGCCCGGAAGAGGTGGCCTGGCGCATGGGTTGGATCGACGACGCCCAGCTGGCCGCGTTGGCGGAACCCCAGAGGAAGAGCGGCTACGGCACCTACCTTCTCCAGCTCCTCGAGGCGCCCCATGCGGATTGAGCGTTTCTCCATCCCGGGGCCCCTCCTGCTCACCCCCCGGGTGTTTGGCGATGGGCGGGGCTATTTCCTGGAAAGCTGGAACCTGCGGCAGTTTGCCGAGGCCCTCCAACAGCCCATGGAGGACACTCCGGCCTTTGTGCAAGACAACCAATCCCGATCCTCCCAAGGGGTGCTCCGCGGCCTCCATTACCAGCTGCCCCCCCACGCCCAGGGCAAGTTGGTGCGTTGCGTGGCGGGAGAGATCTTCGACGTGGCGGTGGACATCCGGCGCGGGTCCCCCACGTTTGGCCGCTGGATCGGCGCCACCCTCAGCGGCGACAACCACCAGCAGCTCTGGGTGCCGACGGGCTTCGCCCATGGCTTTCTGGTGCTGAGTGACTGGGCGGACGTGCTCTACAAAACCACCGATTTCTGGAATCGCGACGCCGAGCGCTCCATCCGCTGGGATGATCCCGCCTTGGCCATCGAGTGGCCTTTTCCCCCCGGGCAGCGGGCCCCTGGCGTGTCGGAGAAGGATGGCCTGGCGCCCACCCTCGCGGAGGCGGAGGCCCGGGGAGACGTGTTTCCATGAGCCCACCGCTGAGGGTGTTGATCACCGGGAGCCAAGGGCAATTGGGTCAGGCCCTTCTCGCCGCCGCCCCACCGGAGCTCACCGTGATCCCCATGGCCCGGGCCAACCTGGATTTGGCGGATGGGAACGCCTGCCGCGACGCGGTGGAGCGCCATCGCCCCGACTGGGTGCTCAACGCGGGGGCCTACACGGCGGTGGATCGGGCGGAACGTGAACCGGAGCTGGCCCTGCGGGTGAACGCCGGGGCGCCGGAAGCCTTTGCCCGTGCCTTGGCGGACAGCGGCGGCCGCTTGCTGCAGATCAGCACGGATTTCGTGTTCAACGGCCGCCAGGGCTCCCCCTACCAGCCCGGCCAGCCCAGGGATCCCCTCGGGGTGTACGGCGCCACCAAGGCGGAAGGGGAGCGGCGCGTGGCGGAGGCGCTGCCGGCGGAGCGGGCCTGTGTGCTGCGCACGAGCTGGGTGTACGGCCCGGTGGGCCAGAATTTTTGCCTCACCATGCTCCGCTTGCACCGCCAGAAGGCGGAGGCTGGCGAGCCCCTGGGAGTGATCGCCGATCAGGTGGGCTGTCCCACGGCCACCCACACCCTGGCCCGCGCCTGCTGGCGCGTGATCCAACGGGGGGTGGGGGGGATCCAGCACTGGAG
>JBKCPG010000371.1:0-13093 GCA_046309395.1 Cyanobacteriota bacterium
GGGTAGGGGGGACGGGGACAGGGCGTGCCGCGCTCCCCTTGGATCGAATGGAGGAGGGCCGTTTCCTCACCGCAGACGTAGGCGCCCGCGCCCACCCGCACCTCCAGGCTGAGGGAGACGTTGGAACCGGCGATGCCCTCACCCAGCCATCCCTCATGCCGGGCCTGGCGGATGGCCAGCCTCACCCGCTCAATGGCCAGGGGATATTCCGCCCGCACATACACGTAGCCCTTGCTGGCCCCCACGGCGAAGGCGGCGATCGCCAGACCTTCCAGCAGGCGGTGGGGATCGCTCTCCAGCACGCTGCGATCCATGAACGCCCCAGGGTCGCCCTCGTCGGCGTTGCACACCACATAGCGGGGCCCAGGGGGCTGCAGGGCCACGGTGTCCCATTTCAACCCCGTGGGGTAGCCGCCACCCCCGCGGCCCCGCAGACCGCTGCGCTTCACCTGCTCCCGCACCTGTTCGGGGGTGAGCTCCTGGAGGCAACGTTGAAACTGGGCATAGGTGCCCGCGGCCAGGGCATCTTGAATGGATTCTGGATTCACCCGACCGCACCCTTCCAGCACGACAGGCTGTTGCAGCGCGAAAAACGGGTGGGCGGGATCGATCCAGTGGGCCGCCAGCCGGGAGACGCCTGGCTCAGGGCCGGCGGAAGCGGGCACCGCCTGTCGCACCAAGTCGGACGCCAAATCCGTCGGCACCCCCCCGTAAAGCGAGGTGGAATGGTCCTGGGCATCGACGGCCACCAGGGGCCCGCGGCCGCACAACCTGAGACACCCCACGGGCTGAATGGCCACCTCCTGGGCGCTCAGACCCAGATCTTGGCGAGCGGATTCCAGAGCCTCCCGCAGGGCGGTGCCGCCCACGCCGCGGCAGCCACTGGCGTCGCAGCAGCGAATCTTGGCCAAGGCGCCACTCATGGGGCCGCTCCGCTGGCGTCGGGCAGGCTGGCCCCGTCCAGCTGTCGCGCCAATCGAGCTGGATCATCCACCGCCAGCCGGGTCACCATGACGCTGTCCACCACCAGCACCGGGGCCTGACCGCAGGCCCCCAGGCAACTCACATGCTGGAGGGCCCAGACACCATTGCCGGCGGGATCATCGAGGCGCACCCCCAGGCGCGTCTCCAGATGGCGGGCCAGATCGGCGCCGCCGTTGACGAAGCAGGCCGTGCCCAGGCACACCGCGCAGCGATGGGGCGTGGGGGGCTCCAGGCGAAACAGGTGGTAAAAGCTGGCCACACCCCGCACCCGGCTCAGGGGGAGACGGAGGGCCCGGGCCACCTGATCGAGGACGGCCGGCGACAGAAAGCCATGAAGCTCTTGCACCTGATGCAGCACTTCGATCAGGGCGTCAGCCCGACCGCCGTGACGGCGCACGATTTGGTGGACGCGCTGGCTGTCCTCCAGGGGGGACGCCCGATGGGGCTTGGTGGGCCCTGAACGGGGAGGGCTTTCAGCGGGCACGGCGCGTGGTTCACCTGGCTTCTTCATAGCCGCCCGGCGGCGCCGGGACTGTGTGGGATGGACCCCAGGCGGCAGGGTGGGGGGATCAGAGGGCCCGCAGGGGCTCCAAGGCGCCCTGGCCATGCAGGTCGGCCAGGGCGTCATAACCGCCGATGGCTTGGCCATCGATGAACACCTGGGGGAGGGTGGACCGGCCACTGCGCCGCTCCATGGCGGCCCGCTCCTCCGCGGTGCGCACCACTAGCACCTGATGGGGAATGCCCAGGGTGCGAAGGAGGCGGAGGGCACGGGCGGAGAAAGGGCACCCCCCGAGCACGGCGATCTCCACCGTGTGGGGGCCGGCGGGGATCTCTTGTCCCCCAGGGGCGACGGGGGCGGCAGGGGCTGGCGTGGTGAAAAGGCCCAGCAGCACCTCGGCGCCCTTGCGCACCTCGCTGCCTAGCTCCAGGTGTCCGCCCCACACCTGGCAGGAGCCGTCCGAGAGGCTGAGGTGGAGGTGCACTCCCTGGGGGGAGAAGGTGCCGTTGAGGGTGATGATTTCCAAATCGCCCTCCAAAACGGTGGGCTCGGGCTGGCCGGGGCACTGGAAGGCGGCCCGGGAGAGATCGCCCACCACCCCCAGCACGAATCCGGAAGCCGCCCGCTCCGCGGCAAAGGCCTCCAGGGTGCGACGAAGATCACTCCCCGGGGGAAGCCGCAGCGGCATCGCCTGCATGGATGAACGTCCAGAGGGACGCCAGGTTACGTGAGCCGCCGGGACGGGGAGGGGCGCCGTGGTCAGGGGTGGCGGTCGGGCGCGAAAAGCCGCCTGGAGAGGCGGAGGGGCATGACCAGGCGAAGGCGCCGGGAGCTGCGAAGGCGGTTGGCGAGCACCTTGACGGCGTCGCCAGAGCGTTGCAGCGCGGCGTAACCACCAAAAAATGGTGTCAGCCCCAGGCGACGAATCAACCAGAGGGCGGAGGGGTCGGGCTCACATCCGGCATCGACAGTGAACCCGGGATCCAACCTTCTCATCCGGGCCACCAGCTGGCGGTATTGGCCGAAGTCGTAACGGGCGTAGCAACGCAAATACTCGTAATAGCGCCTCGCCAATTGCCGTTTGCGTGCGTCAGTGAGCAACCCTTGAGCCAAGAGGAGTTGTTCAAGTTTCTGGTAAACCTTGAAGCGGGCGAAGGTGAGTTCTTTGTAGATTTGCGCCTGACCATGGCTGCGGCCCTGGATGGAGTGAGGGTGCAAGCGCCAGACATAGGCCAGGGACCCCACGGAGGTGATCCGTCCCCCTTTGAGGGCCATGCGACAGAACCAATCAAAATCGTCGATGATGGCCACGCTGGCGTCCCAGCGCTCATCAAGGACATAGCTGCGTTTGTACAGCGCGGCGGCGATGTAGGGGGTGGGTTCGCCATTTAAAATGGCGTCAATGAGTCGGGCTGGATCGGGAGGCGCGAATTGGCGCAGGGTCCGCTTGCGAAATCGGCCGTCGTCCTGGATGGCCACTTCAGCCCAGCGGGACATCACAATGTCGGCGTCGCTGCGCATCGCCTCGCGGCATTCCTCCTGGAGGCCCCTGGGCTGGAGTAGATCGTCGTGGTCGAGAAACTTGACGTAACGGCCCCTGGCGAGGGCCAAGCCCTGATTGCGACCGGCCGCGCCCGATCCACTATGGCTTGAGAGTCGGTGGAGCCTGACACCGGGATGGTGTTGGAGAATCCACTCTGGCGTGCCATCGGTGGAGCCATCATCAACGACGAGGATCTCCACGCCAATGTCCTTGATCTTCAGGCAACTCGCCAGGGTCTGCTCAAAAAGAAAACCTGAATTATAGGTGGGAATAATAATCGAAACGAAAGGCGGAGAGGAGTCTGCGACCGTATGTTCAGATTTCTCGTCGAGTTCAGGAGTCATGCACTCATCCATCTTATCTCGACGAATGTTTCCAGGGCCATCGTCTAGACAACGAATCGCTGGATTCCGGGGCGGGGACAATAGGCATCAGCCTAGGGCAAGCGCTGGAGCCTCTCATGGGTGGCGGATTGCCAGGCGCCCGTGGCGTCATAACGGCGAATCAGGCGCTCCATCGTTCCAGACGCGGGCAACCAGCCCCCCTCCACAATGAAAGCCTCCCGATGGCTCACCTGGCCCGGCAGACGGCAAAAGCCCCCATCCGGCAGCAGCCGAAGGCCGTGGAGATCCGCGGAGGCGAGCGTCAGTTGAAGGGGGCGGACCTCAGGCTCAGGCCAGTCGGCGCTGATGGTGGCCGCTTCCCCTTCCCAGCGGCCCAGCAGCTCTTCAGCCGCGGTGGCCGGACGCTCCAAAGCGTTGGTGCCAGCGCGAAACTCCCGGATCAACACTAGGTGATCCAACGCGCCAGCCTCGCTGTACAACACCACCAGGCGATGGCGCCGGTCGGCGCTGATGAAGCCAAACTCGCCGCCAAAAGCGGTGTTGGGAGCCACCTGGGGAGACCCTTTGCAGAAGGTACCCGGCTCGAAAAACACCACCTGGCGGCCGAGGGATCGGTACTCCTGCTGAATCTCCCGGTTGGGCGCTCCAGCGCCACGTTCGGGACCGCCCCCCGGGGCGACGGGAGTGCCCGCCGGCCAGCGGCGCAGACCAAAGCGCACCAGCCGGCCGTCGTCCTCGCTCTCCAGGGTGAGAATCGATGGAGAGAGATCGCCAACCTCGCCCGCCGCCGTGAGGGTGGCGAAAGAGCCGCGCCATTCACCGAGGTTTTGCATGAAGTTTTGCCATTGACTGGCCATGGGATCGCGCGCGGGAGGTGAAGGGAAACAACGAATCAGCGGGACGAAGGGGCGATGATCAATCGCTGATATCGAGATAGGGAGCATTGTTATTATAAATCGGCGTCCCTCGAATCTTGCCGTAAGTGTGAAGTCTATTCAAGTTTACACGGGGGTCAACAGAATCAAGATAATTCGCCCTGGCCGCCTTGCTGGAGGCTTGGAAGAAGAAACGAAGGAATCTTCGCACCTCAGGACTCCGCTCAAACTGACTTGTCGAGACATAGAGGTAGAGGTCCCTAGCTCGCGGGTCACTTTCATCTCCCGGGTTCAGTCGAAGCTCCAGAGTGTAGTCGGAAACCCCTTGGCTTTTAAACCGCGACCAAACCTGCCGGCCAACGATCAGAAATGGACATTGGCGCTCGGAGTGAATGGTCCCTGACCTTGGGAAAACCTCCTCAAAAAAGAGAGTTTTCAACGGTTTTGCATGAAGGAACATAGCGTAGAAATAACTCATTCGCGAAGAGAGTTCCGCGTCATGCGCTTGGACTTTGCATGGCATAAGGGTCGAATCTGGCCACCCAGAGCGAATGTCACTCAAACGCACAGGCCCGTCAGAGCTGATAATCTTGCCCATCTCGGGGAGGGTTAGTTCATCGCTAGGCAGAGATTTTGCTCGGGCAATGATCGCGAACGAGTCTGTGGCGACATGAAAGGGCTCTAAGTAGTCAACACCGTTAAATCGGCAGAGATCCATTTCCCTACTCTTCATCTTGCGGGAAGAGGCCGCAATCGTGAGCTGATCCTTGCAGAACAGAGCAAAACCAACTTTCGAATTGTCATTCTTGACCTCAAAGTCGGTATCAATTGCCGCTTGACTCCCTTCGTACTGATCGACAATGTCCCTGATGAATGCATACATCATTCGAGAGCCATTAATGGACATCTTTGTTTTCTTAATATTGGAAAGATCAAAGGGATCAATCCCCTTTGAAAGCCTTACGATGTTTGCCCCAATATTATTTGCGGCCGTGAGATAAGCACACACAATGGCCAATAAGCCAATGGCCGTGCCAGCGAAGGCGATGTATAGGCCCCATTTAGCGATCCCCTCGGAATGGTAGGCTTTTACCCGTGCGGTAAAGTAGCTTGTTTGCCCAAGGATTTGCTCTCGTCTTGCCAAGAGCCCACGGGAATGATGCCCAGACTCATAGATCAATCGTTCCGTTGGGTAGTGGAAGATATTGGGGAGCCAGCGTTGATTTAAGAAATTTTGAATCTCAATCTCACTCAGTTGAAAACTCCTAGAACGCCGACTAGCCGAACTTTTTTTTAAACTTGCATCGGCCAGCCTGAGCATGTTTTCATGATGAGCCAACAGAGATTGGGGAATGACAAGATAGGGACTCATGCCGATATTTTGCCTCACTTCCTCTAAGGCCATCAATCGGCACTGCATGGAAATATTGAGGAGAGTTCCTTTATGAATGGCCAAGTAATTGAGATTCCTAGCCAGCTCGATATCCAACGTAGACTGACGAAAAACATCGACAAGCTCAGGCCAGCCTATATAAGGAAAATCCAGGAGTCCTTGCAAGATGCCCGCGATCGCTTTCAGGTCACCAAGGATGTGTTGCGCCTCCGCGATCAACTCCTCTTGCGGTGGCTCATTGCGGATGAGGGAAAAGACATGCTGAAATCGCTGCTCTTGATCAGATGAAAGATTCAGTTGAATGGTTCCACATAAAGGCTTGCCGAGCTCAGGCATGGCTTGGGAATCGATCTGGCATCGACTCAGCAAAGCATGGGAGATCAGCTTCGCCAGTGTTGGAAATCGTTGCTGTTGAGTGATGAATTCGATCTGATGAGCAACGAACTGGGTATTCTGTTCATCAATGACATCATCTTCTCCACCCTCCCAAAGCTTGATTAATTGAATTAAATCATACTCACTAAAGGAGACTTGCGCTTCTTCTTCATCTCTCAGAAGGGTAACATGCAGAATTAAATGCTGACCAAAAAAAGGTTGGTCTCTTTCATTCGGACTTGGAAACTCACTGCCAGTGATTCGACATTTGAAGGGGACGGAGATGGTGTCGTTTCTGCCATGAAAGTGAAGGATTTTTCGTTTGCCCTCGGCGGCATAGTGAAGCTCCCGTGGGAAGACAACTTCAACGGTAAAATCCTCCAGCTCTGTTCCATTAGGAAGACAGATTGTCCTCGACCTAATGACATTGTTATCACGGAATATGTGGGCGAGCAGATCACGTTCAAAAGAGTCAAAGATCCCTGCTCGCGTGAGGCCAGCAATGGCACCAAGATCCTCCCTTTCAGGATTGAGTGCATAATGGAAACAGACCGAACATTGGGAAAAGAGCTCTGAGAGATTGAACTGGGGCTCAACCTCTATCCTCTCCACCCTGGAGACCTCCTCTCGTTCAGCTGTGACCGCCATCACACGAAAGCCTATTCCCCCTGGCGCTCTTCTGGGGCTGCCTCAGAAGGACCCACCTGACGGATTCGCGCCAAGGGACAGCCCCCCTCGTTCGCAAGCTGACGCCAGCTCGGGGCAGGCGCCTCACCAAGAGAGAGGCGTTCAAGCTCAGCGGCTGACTGCTGAAAGTCGGGATCCATGGATGGAAGAGAGACACGCAATGAGCGATAAAATTCATCCAGAAACAAGCGCAAGCGATCAGCGGCGATGGCATTTCCATTGGGGAAAGCCATCAGCACCAACGATCGCGCCTTGCCACCATGGGGAGATAGGGGTGGCTGAACATAAGGGATAGGAATGATCTCCCCTCCCAATGAGGCGAAGAACTTCAAGCGTTTCCAGGGGGAAATTTGATCGTTCATTGGATCCTCATCCACCTGGGGATTGGCCACCTCAGCGAGCACATAGGTATCCGGGCGAAACTCCAGGGCGAGCTGTTGGGCTTCCCGAAAGAGGAGGGCGCCAATCCCTTGGCGCCTGGCCGATGAAGCGGTAGCAATATAGGTCACGAGTCCCAAACCACTCTCGCGATACAGCTCAAGAACGATCACGCCAAAGAGACGGGCCAACGCGGGATCAGACACGCCCTCACCGCGAATCAGGAGATGGGTGAGCGGCTCTGATTGATGGTCGCCAGACAGCAAACGGTGACGAAGGCAGGCCTTCGATTCCAGCTGATTTACGTGGGGAAAGTTGGGTTCCAAGATATCCCGGTAGGCACGCTCAAAAAGAGCGTCGTTGTATGCCGTCCTGAGATCAATGGTCATCCCCCGATTCATTGCTCTTCCAACCAGCTTCTAAAGCCTACCTTGGCCTCATTCCATGCCGTAAATCCGAGGCACAGTGTTGAAGCCATTGGGCAAGAGGTCCGCCAACCAGTTGCTCACCCCTGCCACCCCTTGTTGAGTTCCGAGCTGCCAACCGGGAAGATATCTCATCGAACTGACCTCTCAGGCCTAAACCAATGGCTCCCGTGGATGTGGTGGTGGTAGGCGCGGGCCTCTCCGGGCTGATCTGCGCCCGGGAGCTGCTCCGCGCCGGCCTGGAGGTGCGGGTGCTGGAAGCCCGAGAGCGGATCGGGGGGCGTCTTCACAGCCTCACCACCGCCGGAGGGATCGCTGTGGATTTGGGGGGGCAATGGGGCGGACGGAGCCATCACCTGCTGAGCGACCTGGTGGATGGGATGGGTCTGCGACGCTTCCCCACCTATTACGAGGGCGATGGCATCTTCCACTGGCAGGGCGTGGGCCACCGGTGCGGCCTGGAGCCGGACTTCACCAGCAGCCTGCTGTTTTTCCGGCCCGACGCCCTGCCCCTGCCCACCGAGCAGATCGTGCAGACCATGCAGATCCAGCGGGAGTTCTACCACCTGGTGGCCCAGGTGCCCGCCGCCACCCCCTGGACCGCCCCCGGCGCCACCCAGTTGGATCGCACCACCATCGCCTCCTGGCTCAGCCGTCGGGGAGCCTGCCCCCTGGCCCGCTATCCGTTCTCTTGGCTCACCAGGGTGGGGGGATCCGGGGGCTTCGAGCCTTGGGAGAGCTCCATGCTCCACCTGGCTTGGACCCAGGCCGTGGCCCCCCAGCGCGAGGCCCCTGAAGCCTGGCTCGTGGAGGGGGCCATGGGTCAGGTGGCGCGACGGCTCGCGGCCGAAATGGGGTCCCGTATCGAGCTGAGGGCCCCGGTGAGGGCCATTGAGGACACCGTTGATGGGGTGAAGGTGAGCCATGACGGCGGGGAGGTGGTGGCCGCGAGGGGGGTGGTGGTGGCGATCCCGCCTCCCTCGCGGCTGGGCATCCGGTTCTCCCCCCCCCTGCCGGCCACCTGGACCGGCCTGCTGCGTCGTTCTCCGATGGGAGCGATGGTGAAGGTGATCGCGATCTATCCAGAGGCCTTTTGGCGGGAGCACGGACTCAACGGCGTGGGGATCGGCAACCTCCCCACCCTGGAGATCACCGCCGACATCTCTCCGCCCGGCGGCCAGCCAGGCCTCCTGGCGGCCTTCATCGCCGGCGAGCGGGCCGTGCTGTGGCAACGGCAAGACGCCTCGGCGCGCCGCCAGGCGGTGCTGTCTGATCTGGCGGCCTACTGGGGATCCCGGGCGGCCTCCCCCTCTGAACTGATCCTCCAGAACTGGAACGAAGAACCTTGGACAGGCGGCGCCTTCACCAGCTTCTTGATTCCCGGGGCCTGGAGCGCCTATGGAGCGATCTGGCGGGAGCCCCACGGCAAAGTGATTTGGGCGGGCACGGAGGCCTCCACCCGTTGGCCAGGGTATTTCGAGGGGGCCATAGAGGCGGGCTTGGCCGCGGCCAGGCGGCTGGGGTGCGTGACCTCCAACGGAGACCACCGGGCCCCCGACCCTGGAGGATGATTTCGTTCACCCCAGCGCCCCGCTTTGCCGACCCCGATCGCCGCGGGCAACAGTTCCTGGGCCCTGGGCCTCACCGCGCTGGCGGGACTCTCCACCGGGATTGGCAGCCTGATCGGCTTGGGACCTGGCCGCGACAACCGCGCGTTCCTCACCGTCTCCTTGGGCTTTTCCGCCGGAGCGATGGTGTACGTGTCGCTGGTGGAGATCCTGCCCAAGGCACGCCTGGTGCTCTCCCCTTTGTTGGGCCAGCGAGGCGGATACGGGGCGGCGGTGCTGGCGTTCTTCACCGGGATGGTGGCCATGGCCGTGGTGGACGGCTGGTTGCCGGTTCATGGCCCGGCCGAAGCGTTTGAGCGGGTGAGCGCCCGGGCCCCGCTTCCGCCGGATCGGCGCCGCTTGCTGCGGATGGGTCTGTTCGCCGCCCTGGCCGTCGGCATCCACAACTTTCCCGAAGGCCTGGCCACCTTCTTGGGTGCCCTCTCCAATCCGAAGCTGGGGGTGAGCATCGCCCTGGCGATTGCCCTCCACAACATCCCGGAGGGCCTGGCGGTCTCCGCCCCGGTGTATTTCGCCACCCGAAGCCGCCGCACGGCCTTCTGGGTTTCCTTCGCTTCCGGACTCGCCGAGCCGGTGGGGGGGCTGCTGGGCTTCCTGCTGTTTCGATCCTTCCCCCATCCCCTGGTGTTTGGCCTGGTGTTCGCCGCCGTGGCCGGAGTGATGGTGTACGTGTCTTTGGATGAGCTTCTGCCCGCCGCACGGGAGTACGGCGAACACCGCCTGGCCATTGGCAGTCTCATGGCCGGGATGGGGGTAATGGGCCTCAGCCTGGTGCTGCTGGCCTGAGGCGGACGGCCACGCCACCACTCCGGGACTCCGGAGGAGCGGGGCAGAGTGGGGGTGGTCTGGAACCACCCCGTTGTCTCGATCCACCGCTCTCCTTCTCTCCGGAGCGCTCCGCCTTGGCTGTCCGTTCCTGGGCTTGCTGGCCCTTGGTTCCCTCACCACGCTGGCGGCCCGGGCTGAACTTCCCCCTTGGGTGTACGGCGAGCGGCAGCGGCAAGCCCCCGTGGTCGTCGACATGGAGGTGCGGACGGTGTCTCGGGGGGAGGGGGACGCGCGGGCGCGCTGCCGGATCCTGAGGGTGAGGCGCCAGCCGGGCCACGGCCAGTTGAAAGCGGGCCAGGTCATCCAGGTGCGCACGCCCTTGCCCCCCGTGAGGCCCCCCGGCTGGGTTGGGCCTTCTCCCCTCCCGGTGCCGCGCCCCGGGGAGCGGCTCACGGCTTGGTTGACACCCGTCGCCGGCGTTCTCGGAACCTTCGAACCGGCCGCGGGAGGCCACTCGTTTGGCCCCTCCTTGGAGGAGGTGAGGGATCCGAACTGAGAGGGCGACGCTGGAAAAAAGTTTGGGGGCGCCCCAAAAGGACGCCCGATCGCCGGATGAATCAGCGGGTGTCCACAAGGGCGCTTCCCGCCTCGGCGATGGATCCGGTCTACTCAGGCCCGACCGCCAGATGGGCCCCACCCGGCCGCTCCTTCACCTGGCACCGGCGCCGCCCCGCCGGAGGCTTCACAATCGGTTACAGTAGCTGTAACACTTTGAAATAAACCTTGACAGAGTTGCCCTCGCTTCCGCTCTGTGGCCTTCGCTGACCCCTGGCATGGTCTCCCGGCCACGCTCAATTTCTGATCCGCCTGGATTGACCCCACCTCGAGCCCAACATCTCCTTTTTCCCCATCTCCTTTCTCCCCATGACCCAATCCCCGCTGACCAACAAGATGAACCAAAAGCCCACCGTCCGGGAAACCCACCTTGAGCAACTCAAGCGTGTGGAACTGTTCAACGGCCGCGCCGCCATGCTTGGCCTGGTGATTGGCGTGGTGGTGGAAGGCTTGACTGGGTTCGGGATTGCCCACCAAATCGGGTTGGGCCCCCTGGTGGATGGCTATGCCGCCTGCCGCACCCAATTTCTTCCGTTCTGTTTCTGAGCCTCGAAAGGGGCTCCCCCGCTCCCGCCCCCCTTCCTGATCGAAGGGGGTTCAGTTCAGGAGATCATCGTGGTCCCTGAAGGGTTGTCCTGGTCGCCTCGCTTCGATCTGCAGGGTGATTTTGCGAATCCCCAGGTGTCCAAGGCGCTCCCGAGCCAAAGCCAAGACCCTTTCTGAGTCCCATCCACTGGAAGCCGTCCGCTCCGGGTCAAGGGTCAGGTGGGCCGTCAGGGCCGTACGGGAGGTGCTCAGCCCCCAAACATGCAGCTCCTCCACCGCCTCAACGCCAGGAAGGGAACTCAACGCCCACTCCACCTGGCGGAGGTCGACATGGCGAGGAACGGCGTCAAGGTTGAGGGCGATCGCCTCGCGCAGCAATCCCACCGCGCTACCCATCACCACGCTCCCCACGCCGATCGCGGTGGCCGCGTCCAACCAAAACCAACCGGTGGCTCCCACCACTAGGGCGCTGATCAGCACTGCCACCGACACGGCGGCGTCGGTGAGCAGGTGAAGCACGGCCGCCCGCTGATTGAGGTCGTGATGGTGGTTGTGACCGAAGAACCGGGCGGAAAGAAGATTGACCGCGATTCCCAGGGCGGCGGCCATGGCCACTGGTCCCGGGATGAGCGGCTCCGGGCGCGACAGGCGCTGGATGGCCTCCACCACCACCACCCCACCGGCGGAAAAAATCAGGACCCCATTCACCAAGGAAGCCATCTGGGTGCCGCGCCCGTAGCCGTAGGTGAAGCGGCCGCCCGCGGGGCGGCGGCTGAGCTGGTCCGCGCCCCAGCCAAGGGCTAGTCCCAGCACATCGCCCAGGTTGTGCAGGGCATCGCCAATCAGGGCCAGCGAGCCGAAAGCGACGCCAATCGCCAACTGCAGGGCGGTCAGGCCACTGTTGAGAACGATGCTCCAGCGAAAGGCCGCTGAGGTCTGGCCTTCATGAGCTCCATGGCCTTCATGAGCTCCATGGGCGTCGTGGTCTCCATGGCCTTCATGGGGTCCATGGCCCTCGTGTGAAGCCTCACCCACGGTTCCCCTGGCTGATCGGCGCGCCACTTGCGGTTAGGGAAACGCGCCCGCGCACTTGAGTTGCTTGGCGCGCTTGAGAGCCGCGTCCCGGGTGGGGAACATGTCGTTGGCCTGGGCCTGGATCGGGGACGCCAGCGAAAAGCTCGCACCAAGAGCCGCCGCGAGCGTCAGGCCAACGAACCGGAAGGTGGTCATCGAGGCGTCCTGGAATCGGGCGGGCGCGGTGGAGGTTAAAAGATGCCGATGGGGGCAGGGGGACTTGAACCCCCACAGCCTTGCAGCCTGCGGATTTTAAGTCCGCTGCGTCTACCGATTCCGCCATGCCCCCGCCCGGGCATCTTAGATTTCGCCCGTCCCCGCTTCAGCTCCGTGGCCCTGCCTGGGTTTTTGAGTCAGCTCTCCAGCGACACCCTCCTGGTGCTCGCGGCCTACATCACCTTGGCCGGCCTTTATTTGGTGGTGATCCCCCTGGCCCTGCTTTGGTGGCTGCAAAAGCGATGGAACGTGATGGGCAAAATTGAGCGCACCGCCATTTATGGCCTGGTGTTTCTGTTTTTCCCCGGGATGATCCTCTTTGCTCCCTTCCTCAATCTCCGCATGGCGGGCCAAGGCGAGGTGCGGGGGTGACTCGGGGCCAGGCCCTACTGGTGGGATTGGGTGTGCTCGTCCTCGGTGGGGCGGGCTATTGGGGCTTCCGGGCCGGTGGGATGGAAGGCTTCTCCCCTGGTGTGGCCGCCTCCTCCCTGCTGATGGTCGTGGTGCTCGGCTGGACGGGCTCCTACTTGTTTCGGGTGGTGAGCGGCAAGATGACTTACATGGAGCAGCGGCGCCGATACCGCGCCACCTACGACGCCCGCACCGACGCCGAGCTCCTGGCGCGCTTCGATGCCCTCAGCCCGGAGGAGCAAGCCAGGGTGCTGCGGGAGGTGGGGCAAGCGCCCCAGGAGAGCGAGACGTCCTCCCCCCCGACCCCATAGGCTCCCTCCCATGAGCGT
>JBKCPG010000372.1:0-11088 GCA_046309395.1 Cyanobacteriota bacterium
AGGCCAGGTTGCAGCGGGCCGTGAGCGAGAGGCGCAGCACCCCAAGGGGGCGCTGAAGGCGATCGACGGGGGTGGCGGGGGAGCCCAGGTGGCGGCGGGTGGGAGAAAGCGGGTCGCGACGGGCCCAAAGGCCCCAGCGGAGGCGACGGCTGAATGCTGGGGAGATGCTAACAAAGGCGAATCGGGCTCTGGGTGAGTGGATGAAGCTCCTGGTGGTGGAGGACGACCCCCTGATCCGACGCTCCCTGAGCGAAATGGTGGAAGCCTGGGGGTACGCCCGTGACACGGCCAGCGACGGGGAGCAGGCCTGGGAGATGACGCGGCGATGCCCCTACGACCTGATCCTGCTGGATCTCAACCTGCCGCGACTCGACGGTCTGTCCTTTTGCCGCCGCCTGCGGGAGGCGGGAGGTCCCCAGCCCTTGGTGCTCATGCTCACGGCCCGCGACACCAATCAAGACAAGGTGGTGGGGCTGGATCAGGGCGCCGATGACTACATGGTGAAACCCTTTGATCCCGATGTGTTGCGGGCCAGGGTTCAGGCCCTGCTGCGGCGAGCCGGCCGGCCCCTCACCCGCACCGCCCGATGGGGGCGGCTCAGCCTTGACCGGGACGGCCACGGCGCCCGCTTCGGGGATCAGGCGCTGTCCCTCACCGCCACCGAACACCGGTTGCTGGAGGCGCTGATGGAGGCCGCGGGCGCCACCTGTTCCAAAGAGCGGCTGCTGCAGGCCGTCTGGAACTGGTCCGACACGCCGGGCACGGAAAGCGTTCGCACCCATGTGAAAAACCTGCGGGCCAAGCTCGTGGCCGCTGGCGCCCCCGCCGATCTGGTGGAGACGGTGTACGGCGTGGGATTTCGCCTGCATGCCGACCATGCGACCTGACCTGGAGGCCACCCGACGGCGCCTCACCCTGCGATATGGGGCGTTCGTGGCCGCGTTGCTGGTGGCGTTCGCGCTGGGGGTGTACGGGGAGGTGAGCCGCTCCAGCCAGGAGCTGCTGCGGCGCCAGGCGGAGCGGCTGGCGGCCACGGCGGCGGCGGAGCTGCCCTTGCTGCACCACGAGATCGATGAGGCCCGGGGGGCGCCCCCGCCCAGAAGGCTGGAGCCGATGGCGGAAGCGGGCGACAGCAACAGCCTGGGCCTGCCCGACCATCGCATCGATTGGCTGGATGATGAGCTGCGGCCCCTGCAAACCAGCGGCACGTTTCAGCCGGCGGGGGCCACGCGCCCCCCGGTGGCCGATTCGCCCCGGGCCCAATGGTTGCCCATCCGCAACGGGGTGGCGTTCTGGCGGCCCGTGCTGGGTCCCGACGGCGGCGGCGCGGCGCGGGTGCATGGCTATGTGTCCGTGGCCCTGGCCACGGCGGCCACCGGTGGCGAACTCAGCCGCCTCAGGCAAGGCCTCATGATCGGCGCCCTCCTGGCGTCAGCCGTGGCCTTCGCGGCGAGCCAGAGGATGGTGGCCGCCTCGCTGGAGCCGATTCAACGGCAGATCGAACGGCTGATCGCCTTCACCTCCGACGCGTCCCACGAGCTGCGCCAGCCCCTCACCGCCATCCGCGCCCTGATCGGCAGCCTGCGCCATGGGGAACTCCTGGCGGGCACCCCCCCGGCGCTGGGGCGGAAGCTGGCCCAGATCGATCAAACCAGCGCCCGCATAGGACGGCTGGTGGACGACCTCTTGCTGTTGACCCGCTTCGATCGGGCCATCGACGACCGGGCGTCGATGCGCACCTTCCCGCTGGAGGAGCTGGTGGAGGATCTGGTGGATCTGCACCAGGCGGAAGCGGAGGCGGCCGGGGTGCGGCTGGTGAGTCGGGTCGAGGCGTCAGCGCCGGTGCTGGGCAACCCGGAACGGCTCGGGCGACTGGTGGAAAATCTGCTCACCAACGCCCTGCGGTTCTCCCCGCCAGGCACCACGGTGACCGTTGGGTTGGGACGCCAGAGGGGGCAGGCCCAGCTGTGGGTGGAGGATCAGGGACCAGGCATTCCGGCCTCCGAACGCCCCCTGGTGTTTGAGCGGTTCTGGCAGGCCGATCCCTCCAGGGGGGAGCCGGAGCATCACGGCCTGGGCCTGTCGATCGCCAGGGCCATCGCCCAGGCCCACGGGGGGCGACTGCGGGCGGAGGAAGCGCCCGGCGGAGGATGTCGCATGGTACTCGACCTACCGACGCAACCCTGAACGGTTTTCCGCCCCACCACCTTCACAAGTTCTTCACGGGCGCCATGGCAGACCAGAGGAAAAGAGGACACCCATGGCCACGTTCACCCCTTTCGATCCCCTCACGGGGTCTCTGACATCGCTGGTCAGCGGACTGCTGGCCACGAACTCCGGAGTCGTGGTGGACAGCAACAGCATCAGCCTCCGGCTCTCCGGACCTGGTGCCCTGAGCTTCTATGACGCCTCCGCGGGTCTGCCCCTGGGAATTGGGGCGGGCCTGCTCCTCACGTCAGGCACCACCCCGGGCACCAGCAACACCAGCACCTGGTTTGGCAGCGACAACAGCGGCGCCAGTGGCTTCGCCAATGGAGACGTGGACATCGACGCCGTGGTGAACACGGTGTTTCAGACGATGTCGTACGACGCCACCACCCTGGGCTTTTCCTTCAACGTCACCAATCCCGCCAACACCTCGGTCAGTTTTGATCTGGTGTTCGGCTCAGATGAATACCCGGAGTGGGTGGACGCGTTTGTGGACAGCGGAATTGTGATTGTGGACGGGGTGAACTATGCCCTCTTCAACAACGATCCCCTGCATCCCCTCAGCGTCATCAGCCCCAACCTGAGCGCTGGCTACTTTCAAGACAACGGCGCCAACGTCATCCCGATTGAATACGACGGGGTGAGCGGCAAGCTGCGGATCGTCGCCCCCTTGAAAGCGGGTCAGGCCACCCACACCATCAAAATCGGCATTGCCGACACAGGCGACCACATCCTCGACAGCGGGCTGTTCATCGCCAACCTCAGCGCGGGCACCGATCCTGGATCAGGGGTGGTATCGAACCCCGGCGGCGGCACCAGCGGCAATGACACCTGCACCGGCAGTGGCAAAGACGAATACTTCGATCTCAAAGCGGGCGACGACCAGGTGTTTGCCGGTGGCGGGAACGACATCGTGGTGGCTGGGGCCGGCAATGACAGCGTGTATGGCGGCAGCGGGAATGACGACCTCAAGGGTGATAGCGGCAACGACCTGCTCGACGGTGGGGCGGATCTCGACACCGCGGTGTACGGGGGAGCCAGTGGCGGCTACACCCTCAGCTATGACGCCCTCACCAACCAAACCACCATTGACGGCACGGCCCAAGGGGAGGGGTTGGATGTGCTGGTGGGCGTGGAGCAGGTGAAGTTCAGCGATGGACTGTTCACCCTGAGCGCCGGCGGCCTGGCCCCTGTGGGCCCGCCCCCGCCCCCCGCGACCAACCTCCCGGGCGCGGTGGTGATCACCGGGCTGGCGGCCGTCGGCAAAACCCTGCAAGCCACCGTGATCGACGCCGATGGCCTGCCCGCTGGGGCTGGCGCGATCGCTTACCAGTGGACAGCCAATGGCGCTCTGATCGCGGGAGCGACGGGATCCAGTTATGTGGTGCAGTCGAGCAACATCGGCGCGACGCTGGGGGTGGAAGCCGTCTACAACGACGCCAAGGGCAACGCGGAGACCGCGATCGCCAGCGGTGTGTACGTGCTTCCCCCCAGCGATGGCGACCTGGCGGTGACCCTGATGGCCATCGAAGGCCCGGCCGTGGCCAACGTGCACACCCCCATCACCACCCTGCTCGAACGGGCGGTGGAATTGGGCGAAACCCCGGCCAGCGCCACGCAAAAGATCCGTTCCGCCCTGAACGTGCCCGCGGCGGTGAAGAGTCTGCTGAGCACCAACGCCTTCCAGATCCTCACCACCGGGGTGGGCGACACCACCACGGCCTTGGCCCTGGCGAAGTTGCAAGTGCAGGTGGAGGTGATCTGCTCCCTCAATGACGATCAGAGCGGGGTGAAGATGGCCCTGGCCTTGTTGAACAAGGCGGCGAGCGGCGGCAGCTTTGATCTCACCAAAGCCGCCGATCTCTGCACCATTCTTGATCTCAATCCCTCCGCCTTCAACCTGGCGGACAAGACCACCTATCCCCAGCCTCTCAGGGAGATCATCGACCGCACCAGCAACATCAAAGCCGCCACCAAGCTGTTTGGCGCCACCGACAGCAAGAGCATTGAGCACGAATGGGTCGATTTCCTCTCCAACTGGGACTCCCTCCCCGATCAGGTGCTCCTGAGCGGCACCAGCGTGGCGATCAACCAGGGCCCCTCAGGCTTTGCCAGTGCCCCGCTGCCCAATGTGGCCGCCGGTGACGCCATCACCCTCACCGCCTCCCAACTGATCACGGGGATCACCGATCCCGACAACGACCCCCTGCTGGTGAGCTGGCTCACCACCGACCACGGCGATTGGTTCGCCGCCAACGGGGATGGAAGCTGGTCGCTGGATCCCAACGCGGCGGGCTACGACCCCGCCTACCTCGGCCCCCTGGAGATCACTTACACCGTGGAGGATGGCCAGGGCCACAGCCTCACCGCGACCCAGATGCTGGTGGTGGTGGATCACGTCAATCAAGCGCCCACGGGCTCGGTGACGATCAGCGGCGTGGCCAGCCAGGGGCAAACCCTCTCCGCCGCCAACACCCTGGCCGATCTGGACGGCCTCGGCCCCATCAGCTACCAGTGGAAGGCCAACGGCGCCGCCATCAGCGGAGCCAACGGATCCACCTATCTGCTCAAGCAGGCGGAGGTGGGCAAGGCGATCACGGTGACCGCCAGCTACACCGATGGCTTCGGCGCCGCCGAGGCGGTGACCTCGGCCACCACTTCCGCGGTGGCCAACGTGAATGACGCCCCCACCGGCTCGGTGACCATCAGCGGGGTGGCCAGCCTGGGCCAAACCCTCTCCGCCGCGAACAGTCTGGCTGATCTGGATGGCCTCGGCCCCATCAGCTACCAGTGGAAGGCCGACGGCACCAGCATCAGCGGGGCCAACGGATCCACCTATCTCCTGCAGGCGGCGGAGGTGGGCAAGGCGATCACGGTGACCGCCAGCTACACCGATGGCTATGGCGCCGCCGAGGCCGTCACCTCAGCCGCCACGGGCTTGGTGAGCGACATCAACCTCCCCCCCGCGCCGCAGGGCATCGGCGTGAGCGGATCGGTGCTCACGCTGCGCTTCTCGGAAGCGATCAGTGCCCAGAGCGTGCCCGCGAGCCTGTTCCCGATCGCCCTGGTGAGCTCCACAGGCACGGTCACGACGCCAACGATCAGCTCCATCGCCGTCAGCGGCACCGACAACACCCGGCTGCTGATCACCCTCGCCAGCGCTCCGGCCTCCACGCTCGACGTGCGGGTGGGATACAACGACCCGACGGGCAACCAAACCAGCGGTGTGGTGGAAGATCTCACCGGCCTGGATCTGCCCAGCTTCGCCAACCAGTTCGCCACCAGCTTCAGTTCGGCGGCCACGGTCACCACCTTGGCCACCAACTACCTGGACCTGACCCTCACGGGCACGGCGGCGATCAACGGCACGGGCAACAACAACGCCAACACCCTCACCGGAAACAGCGCCAACAACGTGCTGAGCGGCGGGGCGGGCAACGACCTGTTGGTGGGTGGAGCGGGGGCCGACACCCTGGTGGGAGGAACGGGCGCGGACGTGCTCACGGGGGGCACCGGCGGCGCTGGCGACACCACGGCCGACACCTTCAAGCTGGGGGCGCTGAACGAGTCGTTGTTGGCGAGCTTTGATCGCATCACCGATCTGGTGATCGGCACCGACAAAATCGATGGCCCCACCTCCGTGAGCGCCGCCAACCTCAAAGAGGGTCTGGGGGCGGTGACGGACCTCACCCAGAGCGCGATTCAGGCGGTGCTCACCAGCACCAGCTTCGCCAAGTCGGGCGCGGCCACCTTCACCTTCGGCGGCGGGACGGCCACTCGCACCTTCCTGGCGCTGAATGACAGCACCGCCGGCTTCTCGGCCACCAGCGACGCGATCGTGGAGATCACGGGCTACAGCGGGTTGCTCAGCAATCTGGCCGTGATTTGAGGAGGGCGCTCCAGCTCTGGAGCTCGGCGGGGGTGTTGAGGTTGGCGAGAGCGGCGGCTGGCAAGGGGAGGGAGCGAACCCCCTCCCCGGCCAGCCATCGCAGTAGGCCCCTCTCCCCCCGGGCCAGAGCCTCCCCCAGGCGCTGGCGGCGAGGGGCGTCGCTGGGATAGACGCCCAACAGGGGCTGGGGCCGCTCCGCCGCCCCGATCCAGATGGCCCCCGGTTCTGCGTCGGCCGCCTGCAGCAGCGTCCGCAGGCAGAAGACGGTGAGGGCAGGCATGTCGATCGGGCAGAGGAGGAGCCGCTCGTCGGGGTGGGCCGCCATCAGGCGGCCGAGGGCGACCAGGGGACCCCGGGGGCGTGAGTCGGGCTCTTGGGGGTCGCGATGGTCGTCCAGGACCTCCAGCTCCACCCCCAGGGCGGAGAGGGGAGCGGCCAAGGCGGCGGCCCGCTCCTTGTGGGCCGGCCAGCCACTGACCAGGCTGACCGGCGCTCCGATCTCCGCGAGCAGGCGCAGCTGACGCTCCAGCCAGGTGCCACCGTCGGGATGGGGCAGGAGGGCCTTGTCGCGGCCCATGCGCCGGCTCTGGCCCCCGCTGAGGAGGCAGCAGCGGAGGGGCGGGAGCACACGGGGCGGAGCGATCGATGCCAACATGGAAAGTGATTTTTCGCCACATCGCCATGGGCCGCGCCCGTGATCCCTTCCGCATTCCCCGGGCCGGCATCGAGATGGCCCCGGCGGCGGGGCTGGCCGCTCTGGATGTGAACTTCAACGGCGGTCACTTCAGCCACGGGGAGTTTTTGGCGGAATCCACGCTGGGGGGAATGGCGGTCTACGCCTGCTACCAGGCGCTGCTCTCAGCCCTGCGCACCGAGGCCCTCCGGCGCCAGGGCGACATCAGCCGGACGGTGCAAGTGCAAATGATCGCCTCCACGGTGTGGGAATCGGTGAAGCACGGCGCCGCCGTGAGCATGATCTTGGCGGTGGTGCTGCTGGTATGCCCCTGGCTGAGCCTGCCCCTGTCGGTGCTCGGGGTGGTGGGAGTGGGCAAGGCGTCGCTGGATCTGTTCCACGCCTTCTGGGATGCCCTCGACGAGCTGCAGCGGGCCGAGCTGTTGGCGGCCGCCATGGAGGCGGGCGTGAATCTGCGCGGCTACCTGCGGGGACGCGAGGCCTGGGCTTGAAGGTTGGCCCTGATCCAGGGCCGGCGGCCAACAGTTCCACCAGCCCGCTTCTTGAGGGCCCGCTCGCTGGGTTCAGCGACGCCTCGCGATACACAACCACCGTCACCACTGTTGGGCGAATCGCGGAGATCGCCCATGGGATGCCTGGGTTTGTGGCTTGAGGAGGCTCCAAGGCGCCACCAGGACCGCCTGAGGTGGGCAAACGGTGCCGGAATCGGGGGTGCGCCTGGACGACCACCCGGCCTCAGAGCCAACGCCAGCCTGGGCACCCCGCACACTGTCAGGCTTTAAGTATTTGTACTTATCCCAGCCCCTCGGTCGTGTTTCATTGGTTTCATCTCGTTCTGGCTTCCACTCCGCCGCCATGTCCCTCCAACCCGGCACCCTGGTGCGGCTAGCCGGCCGGCCCGGCCGCACCTATCAGGTGGTGAACCTGGATGAATACACCGACTGCATCTGGGTGCGAGGCTGGCCCCTCTCATCCAAACGCAACCCCACGTTCTCCATCTCCGCCGCCCTGGTGATGCCGGACCAGCCCTCCGCGGACCTGCTGGCGGCCGGGTGACGAGGACCCGATCTCCGCGCGTCGAAGTCATCTCCACGGATGCCGACTGAGGCCGAGGGCGCTGAACGCACCGGCATCAAGTGGAGCCATGGTCGCGATCACCATCGCCATCGCTCCCCCCCTGCTCGGCCTGAAAGGGATCAACTGGCTGGGGTGGCTGCCTGCGCTGTTCAAAAGGGACCTCGTCTGTGAGATCTCCTTGGCGGAGGAACTCACCGGTGGCTTCCCAGGAAGCGAAGTGACCATTGCCGCCCTGCCGCGAGAGATGGCCCAGGGCCAAACCTCCGCCATGCCGCCCATGGCCGAGCTGTGGTCACCCTCGCTCCGGCCTCCCAGCCCGCCAAGGGCGGCCCCGCACCAGACGGGTTGATGCGCGCGAGGACTGATGCGGGGCCCTGGATGCCAACCTGCCCGTCTACGCGAAAGGCCTGGGAGACCAGGCACGGAACGGCGCCAGCGGTGCGCTCCTGGAGCAGGGACTGGAGCGGGTCCTCGGTTGAGCCGCCGCACGCCAAAGCGACGCGCGGCGTAGTGGACCCTGGCCAGCGCCATCTCAGCGGCACGGGGCTCCTTGGACTGGACAGCGGTAAATTGGCTCCACCCCCTTGCTCCCATGACCAATCCGGATGCAGAAGCGCCAGCTGAGGTCGCTGGCCTGGACGAGGAGGGGAAGGCACGCGAGGCGATCCGTGAGGAGAATGCCAAGCTCTTGGAGCAGTTCAAGACCTGGCTAGAGGCCAGCGGAACGTCCGCGTCGACGGCGAGGAAGCACAGGGGCAACCTTGAGTTTTATCTAAACCACTTCCTCCTTAACAACGCATTGACGGCTGCGGATGGTGTCAATCAGGTTGGTGAATTCCTAGGGTGGTGGTTCATCCACAAAGCGATGTGGGCCAGCAGAAGCTCGATCAAGTCGAACGCCACCAGCCTGAAGAGTTTTTATACGTTTCTCGTTGAAGAGGGGATAGTGAAGCCCGAGGGGTTGGACGCCCTGAAGCAACAGATCAAAGCGGAGATGCCTGATTGGCTGGAGGAACTGGAGAGGTTTGACAATCCTGATGTGGACTTTGATGACCTGTAACAATCCCCCTCCAGCGCCGATCCCTCAGGGCTGTGGCAGTGGCACATCATGGCGTCTGCTTGCAAGCCAGTGCTCGCGTTCAGTAGTATCTCCATTGCCTGAGAGCTTCATTGATCCAACAGGAGGCTCAACGTGCGCGGTGGAGTTTGGTGATTCCCCCAGCCGCGACCGCTCGTTGGAGCAAAGAGCGGGAGTCCCGCCAAATTCATAAATTTAACCACGAGCCTGCGTGGGGGACCGATGGCAAGCCAACAAGACAAGTTGAGCTCCAACGCAGACCCCCCCGATCCCCAAGGGCAAAGGATTGACCCGTCTTCCGCCAGCGCTTGCGCCGGGCTGGCGGTGGCGTCGCCGGTATGCGCTACCGCTTGGTCAGCGAAAGGCGCCCGCCATTGCCCCGGAATCCCAAACTCAAGGAAAGCAGCTTGCGCAGGAGAAAACTTTTTGACGCCAACAGGGTGGTTTGCCGCTCAATGATCGCGTCCTTTTCATCGAGGCACTGAGACATTGACGACTGCCACAGATTCAACGCGGGCGCCTGCGGCGGTGAGGTCTTAACAACAAGCGGACGACGATTGAGAGAAGGCTTGACCGCATGAATCAATCCAGCCAGCTCAGCGACATGGGCGTCAATCGCCAAAGCATCTTGCTCCGAGGAGATCAGCACAGGCGCGCCATCGCCGGCAAGACTCAACACCTCAGAAGCCAGCGACTCCGGCGCGACCGCCAAAGGATAGGCATCATCATTGCTCCGAGCCCAGTGATTCACTTTGGGAACGTCCATGGTCAGACGGGGAATCCCATAGGATCGAGCAACGATTCGATAGTGAAGGCTGGTCGATGCCACAATAGACGCGCTTGCGATCTGGCGGCAGATATCGAAAATATCCTCGGATGGCAGAAAGTCAATCTCAATCCGCCGCTCCCTGGCCGCCGCCTGAAAGCGTTGGATCTCATCCGGGGAATCCGCACCGTACACAGTCCCCGCGATGGCGATCTTCAAATCACCCTCGAAGCCAGCGGCAAGTCTCTGAAGTTGATCCAGCAAGACCCCACCATGCTGACACAAGTAATTGCGATTAAAGTGAAACAGCACATAATTTGGATCCGCCCTGTCCTCGGGCGGCAGCAACGTGCTGATCGCCAGCACCACATCAGGAGTGAATTGTGCATTAGCGATGCCCAGATCGAGCGCATTCTCCAGCGACTGACGATCCCTGAATCCCGCAAATCTCAAGCCGGCCAATGCTTTTTGCAAAAGCGCCTTTTCAGCCACATCACTCAGTTGCTTGGTGTAACCAGTTCCATAGAAGAAACGATTTGGCCAGTGGACTTGCCTGTTGCCAATCACCTCCACATGGGGGGTGATGTAGGGATACAGCCGGCTGGCGCTTAACAATTCACGCAATTTCTGAGCTACCGTACGCCTCTGTCGATCGGGCAGTGAACCAGGCGAATCGGCCAAAAGCGCATCGATGAATGAGCAAGGGATGATTTCACCTCCCACATGAAGAAGAGGCGTGTTCGTATCAAGTCCCGACGCAACCAAATCAAAGATGGAATAGATCTTATTCCCCGAGCGGCTTCTTAGATCGTTCTCAAGTATGCTGGCATAAATCACATTGATTCCATGCCGACCGAGCAAAACCTCAAACAAATAGCCCATCAACAAGTCACCAAAGTTATGACGCTCAAAAGCGCCAAACAACACACAGTCGGCCCGCGGAATCACATGGGTCCCATGCCGAGATGCGTTCGTCATGTTGACCGCGCTGCCAATCTGGTGATGACATGGTGGTTCCAAGGAAGGAAGCGATGAGTCGCTGGAGCGACTGAGGCGGGTAGTTGAACCCACCCCGCCGAGGTCGGCTCAGGGATGCTCCTTCGTAGCCATCGCGACAAAATCAGCCTCCCGCTCCTGCTGAGCTGTGCTCACCGGCTAGCCTTGTCGCCGGTCTTCCGCCCCGGCGCGGCCTTTGGAAGCCAGGGGATTCCGCTCCCGGAGCTCGGCCCGGCACACTCCCAGATGACCCTTCCACTTGCGGCGGCCCGGGCCCAATGCCCCTACTGCGGTGTGGGCTGTGGGCTGGAGCTCAAGCCCCCCGCGGATCCGGCGGATCCCCAATGGACCGCCCGTGGCGACCGCCACCACCCCTCCTC
>JBKCPG010000373.1:0-10559 GCA_046309395.1 Cyanobacteriota bacterium
GAGTACGCCAACCCCGAAGGGAGGACGCGGGACGGATGGAAGGACGGAAAACCGCCTGGGCCTCCGTCGCTCTGAAGTGTAACGGACTGTTGCGGCTTTTGTGAAGGGGGTTCATGAAGAAAGTTTCCGAGGGCTGGGCAAAGGGGTGGGGCCCCGTGGCTGGCCGCCGGGCTTCGCGGCGGCTAAGAGGGAGAGGTGTTCGGTCTCCCGTCATGGCTCCAGCCGTTCCTCCCGCGCCCTTCCTCTCTCTTCGGCGGCCCGTCGAAATCGCTTCCGGGCCCTTGGCGCGGAGGCTGCTCCTGACAGCCTCCCTGCTGGTGGTGGGACTGGCGGGAACAGGCTGCCAGCGGAGGCCCAGTCTGGAAAGCCAGCGGCTGGATCGGGTGGATCTGAAGATTCAGCAGCTGGAGCAGCGCCTGAACAAGCTGTCGGTGCGGGCCGAGGACGGGGCCGACAAGGCCGGCAAGCCGCCGGCGGGTGTGATCAAATCCCTCACCCTGCGCATGGGCAGTGAGGACGATCGCTTACGCATCTACTGGGCCGACGGCAGCAAGACCGATCTGCCCTGCACCAAAGAGCAGAGCACCTTTGTGTGTGGGTGAGTCAGTGGATTGAAAACAGTTTTGGTTGGGCATGATCCCTCCACGGGCGTCTGCCCGTGGAGGTTTTTGCGCAGATTCGTTGCAGGAGATACAGAAAGACCGGCTCCCGATCTGAAGAATCGCTCACGTCCAGCGCGCATCAGCTTGATGGGTGGATCTTTGTATCCAAACCTTGTCACTTGTTATGTCTTCTTAGATCAACCCATGCTCACCTCAAGTCCACCCGCTCGGCGGTCTCCCCAACGATCCATCCCCGCCGCCAGCCTCCAATCCGCCCCAGCGATCCTTCTTTCCCGCTGTCGGGGCCTCTCATCCTCCCGGACTCTCACCTGGCTCGCCTGCGTCCCTGTCGCCCTCATTGGTTTGGGCCTGTTCAACCTCTCCGCCAAGGCGGCCGACCTACCGGAATTGAGCGCGGCCTTTTTGGCCAACAACATGTTCGTGTTGATCTGCGCGGTGTTGGTGATCTTCATGAACGCTGGCTTCGCCATGGTGGAAGCTGGCCTTTGCCGACAAAAAAACGCCGTCAACATCCTGGCGAAAAACCTGATTGTTTTTGCCCTGGCCGTGACGGCCTATTGGTTCATTGGCTACAAGATCATGTACAACGCCGATTGGGTGATTCCCGGTTGGCTGAAGTTTGGCGGTGTCTTCTTTGATCCGACGGTCACTCCGGAAATGGTGAAGGACGCCAAGCTCGTCCCCAGCGTGGATTTTCTCTTTCAGGCCGCGTTCGCTGGCACCGCCGCCACGATCGTGTCTGGATTGGTGGCGGAGCGGATCAAGTTCGCTCCGTTCGTGATCTTCTCCCTCATTCTGGTGGGGCTCGTTTATCCCATCACCGGCTCCTGGCAATGGAATGTGGGTGAGGGCTGGTTGCACAAGCTTGGCTTCATCGATTTCGCCGGCTCCTCCGTGGTGCACTCCTTTGGCGCCTGGTCAGGTCTGGTTGGCGCCTTGCTGCTGGGCCCTCGCATTGGCAAATTCATGGGCGACAAGCCCCAGGCCATTCCAGGCCACAACCTGGCCATCGCCACCCTGGGCTGCCTGATCCTCTGGATCGGCTGGTATGGCTTCAACCCTGGCTCCTGGCTCTCCATGGCCCCGGAAGTGCCCTACATCGCCGTCACCACCACCCTCGGTGGGGCCGCCGGGGGTATCGCCGGCACTCTCACCAGCCAACTGGTGGGCGGCAAGCCCGATCTCACCATGACCATCAACGGTATCCTCGCGGGCCTGGTGGGCATCACCGCCGGATGTGATGCCTATTCCATGCCCGCCGCCTGGATCGTGGGCTTCATCGCCGGGGTGCTGGTGGTATTTTCGGTGCTCTTCATCGATTCGCTGAAAATCGATGATCCGGTGGGCGCTTTCTCCGTCCATGGCACTTGTGGCATCTGGGGCACCCTCGCCGTCGGCTTGTTCCACACCGACAAGGGCCTGCTGATGGGCCATGGCTTCAACCAGCTGGGCATTCAGTTGGTGGGGGTGGTGGCCTTCGCCTTCTTCTCCGTGCTCAGCTCCTGGCTCCTCTGGACCGTGATCGGCGCGTTCTTCGGGGGAATTCGAGTGAGCGAGCCGGAAGAGATGGAGGGCTTGGACATCGGCGAGCACGGCATGGAGGCCTACCCCGATTTCGCTTCCGTCAAGTAGGTCTTGCCTTGAGGGTCCACCAGGACCCTCAAGCTGGCTTCCCATTCCTTCGCCACTGGCCAAGCTTCCCTCTGGGTGAGGCTCAAGGCGATGCCTTTTTCCTCGTACGCGGCCTCATTGATGAAAACGGGCCACACCACTGGTGGATCGCCAGGCAGCGGCTCCCAGCCCCGGGTGGCCCCATCCGCCTCCAGAAAGAGCGGATCCCCCGCCCGCAGGGGCCGCCAATCCCGGTCCTGACGCCGGGGATGCACCAGAGCGGTGGGCTGGCCATCCGGGTCTCTCGGCACATCCAGGCTGCGCAGATGGCGATGCACCACCAGCTGGGAGGGCAGCCGTGCCACCCCCTCCCGGGCGTCCGCCAGCACCGCCAGGGCCGTCTCCAACGCCAGCTGGGTTTGGTGGCAGATGGCGGCGGTCACCACACCCTGGGGCACCGGCCCCACCTCGATCACGAGCCCGCAGGGCCACCGCTCCGCCAGATAGCCCCGCTGGGCTGGATCCCCCTCGTGCAGATACACCGGCAGGCCCAGGCGCCCCTGAACCCCCGCCGCCAGGGCCAGATCCGCCGGGCGCCGACCGTACACCACCAGGGAATTGCCCATGGCGGCGGTGGTGCTGTGCAGATCGAGGGCCACCTGGCAAGGGGTCGCGCCCTCCGGACCCCAGGCGCCCAGCAGCTCCCGGGCCCGCCGCGCCTCCAACTCCTGGTGGTGAGGATCATCCACCAGCTCCGGCAGGAAGCTGCGATTGAGATCCCGATCCACATAGCGACGGCCCGCCGCGATCGCCGCGGGGTTGCCAGGGGCGAGCACCACCTCCAGGCCCCTTCGCTCCAGGGAATCAGGCGCCCCGCGCCAGTGCTCGAGCAGCCGCACCGCGTTGCGCTCGTTGCCGTGGGTGCCGCCCACCACCAACACCCTCAAGGATCCCTGCTTCTCGCCGCCCGCCATGGCCGTCCCCGCGCTGGCTCCCCAGCCTGACGCAGAGTTGGCCCAGCCGCAGGTTCGCCATGACGCCTCCCCCCTCCCTGGTGCGCGGCGTTCGGGCGTTTTGGCATTGGCAGTGGCTTCAGCTGATGGGGGGCCTGGCCCCCGCCGATGCCCGGGGCCATTACAGGCGGCCGGAGGGGGCGTTCACCGCCCTGCCACCGGTGCCCGGCGACGCCGCCGAACCCGAACGCCATGGGCTGATCGTGGGTCGCAGCTGCCCCTGGGCGCACCGGGCCTGGTTGGTGTGGACCCTGCGGGGGTTGGCGCCCAGCGTGCGACTGGTGATGGCCGAGCCCGATCCGGAGGCCGGTCGCTGGCGCTTCCCGGAACCCTTCCTCGGCTGCGCCACCCTGGCCGAGCTCTATCGCCGCTCGGGCGGCAATCGCCAGGCCCGGGCCACGGTGCCGCTGCTGGCGCATCTGGGCCGGGGGGAGATCGTGGTGAACGAGAGCGCCCGGGTGATTGAGCTGCTCAACCGTTGGCCCGGCGCCAGCGGCACCCCCGATCTGGAACCGGCCGAGGCCCGGGAGGCCATCGAGGCCTGGCGGGCGCGCTTTCAAGACGCTGTCAACGATGGCGTGTATCGCTGCGGCTTCGCCCGAAGCCAGCAGGCGTACGACGCCGACCAGGAGGCCCTCTTCGCCGCGCTGGAGGAGGCCGATCAGGCCCTGGGGCGGCAAGAGGAGCGGGGCCACCGCTGGCTGTGCACGGCGGAGATCCCCACCCTGGCCGATGTGGTGCTGTTTCCCACCCTCATCCGCTGGGAAATGGTGTACGCCCCGCTCTTTGGTTGCGGCCAGCGGCCCCTCTGGCAACTGCCGGCCCTGTGGCGCTGGCGAAGCCGCTTTTTCGCCCTACCCGGTGTGGCGGCCACCTGCTCCGGGGCCCAGTGGCGTCAGGACTATTTCGGTGCCCTGTTTCCCCTCCACCCCTCCGGCCTCATCCCGGCGGGGCCGGATCTCGCCACACTGGTGAACAGCGCACCCCCCACCCTTCCATGAGCGGCGTCCCTGTTGCCCCCACCGCCGATCCCCAGTTTGAGGGGATGTTCGGGCCGTACACGATCACGGCGGAGGATCGACGGGAGGTGCTGGGCTATCGGCTGGCCCTCACCAGCGTGGCTGTCGCCCAGCTGGCCCGGGCGCTCCAGTGGCGCCAATGGGGAAGCGGGGGGCTGTGGCCCTGGCTGGTGGTGATGGCGGTGGGGCTGGGGTTGGCGCTGCGTTGGATCCACATCTATCTGCGGCCCCTGCACCGGGCGCTGTGGCTTTTCTGGCTGGCGGGTTGTGTGGGGTTGGTGGCGGTGGCGATCTGGCTGGGACCGGAGGCGATGGTGGCTGAGGCCTGGAGCCGTCCCCTGGCGATCCTGGCGGTGGGGCCGTTCTTCGCGGCGCTCACCGGGGTGGGGTTCAAGGAGTTTTTCTGCTTACGCCGGCCGGAGGCCAACGGCGTCACCCAGCTGCTGCCGGTGGCGCTCCTGGGCCGCCTCACGGGCCTGCTCCCGGTGCCCGCCGCCCTGGGGCTGCTCGGTGCCCAGGCGGGCCTGCTGCTGGTGCTCTGCCTGCGCAAGTTCCCCATGGAGGCGGCCGCCGACGTGGGGGACAAAAGCGTGTTCACCCACCTGGAGCGCCAGCGGCGCGGCCTGTCCTCCCCTGGGGGGGCAACCCCGGTGCCGGGGGCGACGCCGTGAACCTGATCCGCCTGGAGGGTGTCGGCAAAGACTTCGGGGTGCGTCCCCTGTTTCGGGATCTCGACCTGAGCCTGGAGCCCGGCGATCGCTTGGGTCTGATCGGCCCCAACGGAGCGGGCAAATCCACCCTGCTGAGGGTGCTGGCCGGGGTGGAGCCCCCCCGGGAGGGGCGTCGGCAGGCGCTGGCTCGCCTGGAGGTGGTGTTGCTGGATCAGGAGCCGGCCTTTGATCCGGAGGCCACCGTGCTCGACCACGTGTTTCAAGGGGGCGGGGAGCGGATGGCCCTGCTGCGGGAGCATGAGCGGATTTCCCTGGCCTTCAGCGCCGATCCCCACTCCACCACCCTGCTCTCGCGCCTCACGGAGGTGCAGCGGCGGATGGACGCCCGCCAGGCCTGGGATCTGGAGCGGGACTGCCACACCGTGCTGGATCGGCTGGGGGTCGGCTCCGGGCCCGAGGCCCTGGGCCAAACCATGGGGAGCCTGTCGGGCGGCAACCGGCGGCGGGTGGCCCTGGCCGCGGCGCTCGTGGCCCAACCCGATGTGCTCCTGCTCGATGAGCCCACCAACCACCTCGACGCGGCGGGGGTGGAGTGGCTGCAGAGCTGGCTGGATCGCTACCCCGGCGCGGTGGTGCTGGTGACGCACGATCGCTACCTGCTCGATCGGGTCACCCGCCGGATCGTGGCGGTGGAAGGGGGCGAGGCCCGCCATTACGAGGGCAACTACGCCGCCTACCTGGAGCGGCGCGCCCAGGAGGAGGTGGTGGCCGAGGCGGCCGGCGCCACCTACCGCTCCACGATGCGGCGAGAGCTGGCTTGGCTTCGCCAGGGCCCCAAGGCCCGGAGCACCAAGCAGAAGGCCCGGCTGCGGCGCATCGAGGCCCTGCGGGAGGCCCCACCGGCCAAGGGCCGGGCCACGTTGGCGATGGCGGCCACCGCCCAGCGCCTTGGCAAACAGGTGATCCGGGCTGAGGGGGTAGGGGTGGCCCTGGAAGGCCGACCGTTGCTGGCGAATTTCAGCTACGCCTTCAGCCCGGAGGATCGGGTGGGCATCATCGGGGCCAATGGGGTGGGGAAATCCACGCTCCTGGAGGTGTTGGCGGGGCGGCGGGAGCCCAGCGCCGGCGAGCTGGAGGTGGGCCAAACCGTGCGGCTGGCCACCTTTGATCAGCACAGCGCTTTGCTCCAGGGGGCGGCGGATCGCAAGGTGATCGACGTGGTAGGGGAGGCGGCCAGCCTGGTGCGGGTGGAGGGCCGAGAGATCAGCGCCTCCCAGCTGCTGGAGCGCTTTCTTTTTCCGCCCGCCCAGCAACATCAGCCGGTGGCGAAGCTCTCCGGCGGGGAGCGGCGGCGGCTGCACCTCTGCCGGCTGCTAATGGAGGCGCCCAACGTGTTGCTGCTGGATGAGCCCACCAACGATCTGGATGTGGCCACCTTGGCGGTGTTGGAAGATTTTCTGGAGGATTTCCGCGGCTGCGTGGTGGTGGTGTCGCACGACCGGTGGTTTTTGGATCGCACGGTGGATCGCCTTTTCGTGCTGGCCAACGGGGAGGCCCAGCGGTTTGAGGGCAACTACAGCGCCTGGCTGGAGGCCCAGAAGGAGTGCCCCCCGGCGGCGGCCCCAGCCCCGAAGCAGCCTGTCCCGAAGCAGCCGGTCCCGGAGCCGGCCCAGCTTCAAGCCCCGGGCTCGAAGGCCCCCCTCCAGCGGCTGAGCTACAAAGAAACCCGGGAGTTGGAGGCCCTGGAGCGGGATTTGCCCCAGTGGGAAAGCCAGCGGAGCGCCCTGGAGCGGCGATTGGCGGAGGCTGGAGCGGCCGACTTCAGCGAACTGGAACGGGTGAGCCAGGAGCTGGCGGAGCTGGTGACGCGGATCCACGCGGGAGAGGAGCGGTGGCTCCAGCTGAGCGACCGTCCGGCTTGATCAGCACCAGCGCACATGGAGGCGGCGGCTGGCCGACGGGCCCCGTATGGTGGGCGCGGTAAATTTCCGCCGGCAACCGCGGCTGTCCTGCATGAAAAGCATCGACGACCACATCCAAAAGGACAAAGTGGATATCGAGGAGGCCCGCGCCGCCGGGGATCTCGGCAAGGTGCGCCACCTGGAACAGGAAATCAAGAGCCTGGAGGAGTACAAAGCCCACCACCCCGAAGACAGCCACGACCCCACTCCGCTCGAGGTGTTTTGCGATCTCAATCCCGAAGCGCCTGAGTGCCGGGTTTACGACGACTGAGGTTCATCCAGCTCCCGCCAGACGGCATCGAGAAGCGGCTGAAGCCCTTTCGATGTCGCGGCGGAGACCACCAAGGGGTTTGGCAGCATCCAGGCGCCATGCCCCTTGCCCCATGCTTCCACGGCGGTGATCATGGGCTCCAGGGCGTCGGCGTCGAGGAGATCCGCCTTGTTGAGCACCACCAGCCGCCGTTTCTCCGCCAAGCCATGGCCATAGTTGGCCAGTTCTTTTTCCACCACGGCCAGGTCTTCCACCACATGTTCGGAGCTGGCGTCCAACAGGTGAAGAAGGATTTTGGTGCGTTCGATGTGGCGAAGAAAATCGTGACCCAAGCCCGCGCCGGCGGCCGCCCCCTCAATCAGGCCGGGGATGTCGGCGAACACGGTGCCATCCCCGCTGGGGCGACGCACCACGCCCAGGTTGGGCACCAATGTGGTGAAGGGGTAGTCGGCAATTTTGGGGCGGGCGGCTGAGAGCACGGAGATGAGGGTGCTTTTGCCCGCGTTGGGCAGGCCAATGATGCCCACCTCCGCCAGGAGCTTGAGCTCCAGCAGCAGATCCCACACTTCGCCCTCCTTGCCTTCGGTGTGGCGCTCCGGGGCCCGGTTGCGGTTGCTCAGGAAGTGGGCGTTGCCCAAGCCTCCCCGCCCCCCCAGGGCCACCACCAGCTCCTCTCCGGGCTGGGTGAGGTCTCCCAGCTGGATGCCCGTGCGGGCGTCCCGCACCTCGGTGCCACAGGGAACGCGGATCACCAGGGGCGAGGCGCTGGCGCCCGTGCGGCGGCTGGGGCCGCCCCGTTGGCCGTCGTCCGCGGCGAAGAGGCGCTTGTAATGGAAATCCAACAGGGTTTGCAGGTTGGCGTCGGCGGTGAGCACCACATCGCCGCCCTTGCCCCCGTCCCCGCCGGAGGGGCCACCGGTGGGCACATATTTCTCACGCCGGAAGGCCGTGATCCCATCGCCACCGTGGCCACCGCGCACGGTGATTCGCGCTTGATCAATGAACTGCATTGGGGCAACCTTAGGATCCGCCCGTCGCTGCGAACGGTTGGCCGAGGTTCGGTTCGAGAGGGTGAGCAAAACCTACCCGCCCAGGCGGGGAGGAGATCCGGTGGCGGTGCTGCGGGAGCTGGATCTGGCGATCGCCGATGGGGAATTTCTGGTGCTGGTGGGGCCTTCGGGCTGCGGCAAGAGCACCCTGCTGCGGCTGTTGGCGGGGTTGGACGCGCCCACCAGCGGCGAGATTCTGGTGGGGGGCCGACCGGTGAGCGCCCTGCGGCCCTCGGAGCGGAATGTGGCGATGGTGTTTCAGAGCTATGCCCTGTATCCCCACCTGAATGTGGCGGGCAACCTGGGCTTTGGATTGCGGCGCCGTCAGCGGCGCTCCTTGGGCCACCAGCTTCAAGATGGCCTCCATCGGCTGAGCCGCGGGTGGCCTGGGGCGTTGCGGGTGCCTTCGGCCCGGGAGGCGCGCATTGAGGCCCGGATCCAGGAGGTGGCGGCGATGTTGGAGTTGGGGGAGCTGCTGGATCGGCTGCCCAAAGAGCTCTCCGGGGGACAAAAGCAACGGGTGGCCCTCGGCCGGGCGATCGCCCGCCAGCCGGAGGTGTTTTTGATGGATGAGCCCCTCAGCAATCTCGACGCCAAGCTCCGCACGGGCACCCGCACCCAGATCGTGGAGCTGCAGCGCCAGCTGGGCACCACCACGCTCTACGTCACCCACGACCAGGTGGAGGCGATGACCATGGGCCACCGCATCGCCGTGCTGCACCAGGGGCGGCTGCAGCAGGTGGGCACCCCGCTGGAGCTGTACCGGGCGCCCGCCAACTTGTTTGTGGCCCAGTTCATCGGCAGCCCTCCGATGAACCTGTTGCCGGTGGAGGTGGTGGGGCCGGGCCTGCTGCTGCTGGCGGGGAAGAAGTTTGCCCTCGCGCCCTCCCTGGAGCCCCTGGTGGCCGGACGCCATGGCCAGCGGCTCACCGGCGGGCTGCGGCCGGAGCATGTGCGCCTGGCGCCATCGGCCAATCGCAACCTGGCGGCTGAGGTGTGCCATCTGGAGGCCCTGGGGAATGAGCAGCTGCTCACCTGCCGGTTGCTGGAGGGCAGCCAGCTGGTGCATGTGCGGGTCGGCCCGGAGCAGGTGGTGCGGCTGGGGGAACTGGTGCACCTGGAGGTGGAGCCGGAGGGCTGGCGGCTCTTTGACGAGGCCGGTGAGGCACTGGCCCTGGCGCGCCCTCCGGAGCCGGCCGAGCCGCCCGCCCGAAGGGAGCCCCAGCTGCCGCGCCTGGGTTGAGCGACCAGGCCCACAGAGTGGGCGGGGCCCCCTCAGGCGGGGGAGAGGACCAACCGGGAGCTGCCCGGCAAGACCTGGATCACCTGGTCGCAATGCTCCTGGCGGCTGGGGGCCAGCACGGTGTCGACATGCCACCACTCCACCCGCACCCGTTCGGGGGTGACATCGACAATGTTGTAGCCGTGGCCATCCAGGTTGACGTATTTCACATGGTTGAGGTGGTGCTGTAACTCCCGCTCGTAGGCGAGGGATTGGGTGCGGGGCGGCCACTTCATCTTGTCGTCGAAGTTTTGGGCCGTGACGCTGGTGTTCACGAATTCCACGGCGATGGGCTCGGACTCCAGGTCGTAGGGGTCCTTGCGCAGTTCGAGGGCCATGCTCACGTGGATGTCGCCGCTGAGCACCACAAAATTGCCGGGATGATTCTGGAAATAGCTGTAGATCATCTCCCGTTCCGCCGGGTAGCCGTCCCACTGGTCGACGTCGGGCCCATCGCCTTGGCTGTTCACCAATTTGGTTTTTTTGAGAGCGGTGAGCACCGTGTCTGGCAGGCCCGGTTTCCAGGTGGTGGCCATCACCGACGGGTTGCCGATCAGTTGCCATTGGGCCTGGCTGGCGTCAAGGGCGTCGAAGAGCCATTGGCGCTGGGGCAGGCCGAGGGCCGTGCGCTCCGGGCGGAGCCTGTCCGGGCCAGGCACGGGCAGGTCGCGGTAGATGCGGGTGGCGGTGAGGTGCAGGTCGGCCAGGGCGCCGAAGCGGAGGGTGCGGTAGACGCGCCAGGGATCGGCCGGATCCAGGGGCCGAAGCGGCAGCCATTCGGCGCGGGCTTGAAGGGCGGCGTTCACCCGATCCACCCAGGGCCCGTCGCGCTCTTCTTTGTGCTCATCGGCGCCACCGCGCCAGGCGCCGTCAGCAAATTCGTGGTCGTCCACGGTGGCGATCAGGGGAAGTGCGGCGTGCATGGCCCGCAGATCGGGATCGCGGTGGTATTGGTTGTAGCGGAGGCGGTAATCGGCCAGGGTTTGGCACTCGTGCGCCGGCTCAAAGGGGCGGCCGATCTCAGCGCCGGGGGTTTGGCCAGCGGGGGGGGTGTTGGAG
>JBKCPG010000374.1:0-19833 GCA_046309395.1 Cyanobacteriota bacterium
GGAAATCCGCGCGGCTGAGGATCCGGAGTTCGAAACCTTCTACACCAAAAACATCCTTCTCAATGAGGGGTTGCGGGCCTGGATGGCTCCCGCTGACCAACCTCACGAAAAATTCGTCTTCCCTGAAGAGGTTCTGCCACGGGGTAACGCTCTTTAATTCATCACTTTGTTCGATGATGGATCAGGCGCCGCGAGGCGCCTTTTTTTTGTCCCGTCCGTGGCGGTGTTGAAGTCAGGATCGACCGCGATCAAGGCTTGAGGGGGCCTTATGATTTAAACGCTCAGGCAGCAGTGTCGTGGAGTGTTGTTTCCTCTGGAAACCCCTCCGAAGGCGTCACCGGCTGTCATTGTCCCCAACAGAGGAGGTGTCCA
Source organism: Cyanobacteriota bacterium (assembly GCA_046309395.1). GTDB lineage: Bacteria > Cyanobacteriota > Cyanobacteriia > PCC-6307 > Cyanobiaceae > Cyanobium. Next base: position 373 of record JBKCPG010000374.1, read on the forward strand.
TGGCTGAATGTTCACAACAACAGGGTCCGCGGGTCGCGGAGAACGCCGCTTGATTCGGCACTGATCACCTGATCTCATCTCCCTGATCATTCGGTTCCGCCCCGTGGCGGACCCAAGCGCTTGCCCCCGGTGGGATACCCCGCCGGGGGCTTCGTTTCGGCGCTCAGGGGCTCGGGTGGGATTGGCGCTCCCGTTCGAGACGGCGCTTGATCTCGGTGACGGACTTGGGGAGACTCTCTCTGAGATCAGCCACGCGCCAGAGGCGCCCGCTCAGCACCGCGCTGAGTTCCTCCAGCGACTGGAGCACCACCTCGTGGCGCGTTCCCTCTGGTGAGGAGGCCAGAAGGGCGTTCGCCTGGCCTGGATGCCAGCCCGCCATCAACACCACCGCGCGGTAAGCCAGGGGCCAGGGATTGTTGGCCTCCTGGGCTTGAAGCTGGCCATACCACTGGGCGGCCTCCTCAGGACGGTTGCGCAGGGTGGCGATCAAGGCCAGGCTCCAGAGAGCGTCTTGGTCTTGAGGGTCGCGTCGCAGGCGCTCCCGGGCCCAATGCCGCACCCGATCCTGGTACAGGAAATGGGCGTCCAGCTGGTGTTCCGGGCCGATGCGCGCGAACAGGGGCGTCAGGCCCTCGGGGCCCCGTTCCATCCCCCGGGCCAGGCGGATGAATTCCGCGTCGAACGCGGTGGGGGGGGCGGAATCCTTCCGCCGCCAGAGTTCCACTTGGCGGCCCTCGGTCCAGGGCCAGGTCGCCACCCGCGCGAACCGCCCGTCGGCCCGCACCCGATGGCTAAGCACTTTGGAAAAAGGCCGATTCGTGCCTTGATCCCCCGTGGCGAGCATCACCCATTGACTTCGCTCGAGGGCCAGGGGGTGCTCGTGGGGAGCTCGGCCCAAGCGACGACCCTCAATGCGGCCTCCGGAGCGGCGGCCAAATGTGGTGACGGTTTGTTCATTGATCTCGGGGTCGCCGGGCACCACCAGCAGGGTGGTGGGTGCCTCACCCACCAGATCCCTGAGGCGCGCGGTGAGTTGGGGCACCGGGGCAGGCTCGCCGCGGTGAATCTGGGCAGCCGCGACGGCAATGGCATGGTTTGTGGCGCCGGCCAAGCCGGCCAGGAGCCAGGCCCAGGTTTGGATGGGTCCCCACCGGCGCCGCAGCCAGCCTCCCACCTCCCACCAAGCCCGGGTCAGGAGAATCACCACCAGGGGCAACACCGGTGTGATGTAGCGCGCGTCCTTGTTGGGACTAAGGGTGGTGCACAGCCATCCGCTGACCGCGCAGCCGATCAACCACCACCACTCGCGGGAGATTCGCCTTCGCGCCTTCCCCCATGCCCTCGGCACCAGAGCGGCCGCCACCGGCAGGGCCGGCAAGGCCAAGAACGGACCGATCTGGGCAGGCAACCGTCGCCAATACCAGGTAAGGGAATCCCAGCTGAGCGGAGGGGGATCGCCCTCAGCCGCCGCTGATTCGATAACGGCCCGATTGGTGCCCCCCAGGGTGGTGATCCAGTTGTGGCGAAGCCAAGGCATCAGCAAGGCCAGCACCCCAGCGGCTCCACACAGGACTTGGAGGCGCCGACGTCGCTGGCCCAAGCCCGTGGCGACCACCCAGAGAATTGGTCCCCCCAGGGGCAGCAGGGCGCTCTGCTTCACGAGCAGGGCGGCGGACACGGCCAGGAGCGCCGCCAGCCATTGCCCCCAGCGCCCCCCGGCCGGAAGGGGCGCCTGCCAGCGGCCCAGCAGCCAAAGGGCGAGGGTGGTGGCGGCGGTCAGGGGCAGATCCAACGTGAAATCCACCCGCGGATGGGCCAGGGCGGGAGCCAGGGTCAACAACGTCGCGCAGAGCAGCCCGAACCCACGCCCCAACAGTTGTCGGCCCCAGGCGGCCACCACCACCAGAAGCAGGGCCTGCCACACCGCCAGGGCCCAGCTGGCCTGGTCGGGCCCGTCCCCAGCCACCGCCATCACGGCGCCATTCACCAAAGACGCCAGGGGGGGGATCTTCGGGGAGAGATCCAGCAGGGCGGTGAAGCCTTGCCATTGGCCAGGTGGAATCAGGCCGAGGGCCCGTCCATGGTCGAGGGCGCTGTTCAGATAATCCGCTTGATCCCAGCTCGGCAGTCGCCGATCCAGGGCCAGCCAGAGACGGTCCGCCGCCGTGGCCAAGGCCCATAGCCCAAAGAGGCCGGCCCACCAGGCCCCCTCCAAAGGAGCTTGGCGCGGCCACTTGAACCGCTTGAAACGGGTGGAGGACTCCAGCTCGGGAGGGCGGCTGCTTGCAGTGTGGTCGGTCGCGAAGGCGTGCGTTCGGTGTTCTGTCACACCCAGGCGGGTGCCACCGGGAACATGTCGTCACAATTTGCCCGGCGCCTTGCGCCCGTTGTGTGAGGTTTAATCCCCATGAAACTCTTCCAGCAACTGCTGGTGGCGCCCGCGGCCCTCGGCCTGATGGCACCGTTCGCGGCCAACGCCGCCGACCTCAATCTCAATGGCGTCAACCAGTACGCCAGTGAGGACCAGGTCACCAGCATCAATCAATTCAGCGACGTCAAGCCCACGGATTGGGCCTATCAGGCTCTCTCCAACCTGATCGAGCGCTACGGCTGCGTGGCCGGCTATCCCGACGGCACCTACCGGGGCCAGCGCGCCATGACCCGCTTCGAGGCGGCGGCTTTGTTGAATGCCTGCTTGGATCGGATCACTGAAATCACCGATGAGCTGAAGAAGCTCATGAAGGAATTTGAGAAGGAGCTTGCCGTGCTCCGGGGCCGTGTGGATGGTCTGGAAGCTCGCGTGGGTGAGCTGGAAGCCACTCAATTTTCCACCACCACCAAACTCAAAGGTGTGGCCACCTTTGTGATCGGCGCCAACAGCTTTGGTGGCAGCGCCACCCCTGGCCTGTTTGACGCCGCTGTGCTCGGAGCCATCGGAGGCACTCCGTTCGCCGGAGGCAACTCCCAATACGCCAAGACGGCCAGAGCCCTCGATGGAGCCACGTCCTTCGCCTACGACCTCAGCCTTTACCTCGACACCAGCTTCACCGGCAAGGACTTGCTGCGCACCCGCCTCCGGGCTGGCGACTTCGGCAATTCTCCCTGGAGTGGCACCAACAATCCCATCGGCTTGAACGCCATGGAGATTGCTTTTGAGGAAAATTGTGGTGGCCGGACTGATTGCGGCGACGTCGTGGCCGTCAACCGTCTCTTCTACCAATTCCCCATTGGCAGCAGCTTCACAGCCACCGTGGGTGGTCGGGTGCGTCAGGACGACATGCTGGCCATGTGGCCCAGCGCCTATCCGGCGGATACCGTCCTGGACATCTTCACCTACGCGGGTGCTCCTGGGACCTACAACCTGAACCTCGGCGCCGGTGGTGGTCTGTGGTGGAAGAGCGGCGGCTTCAGTGTCAGCGCCAGCTATGTGTCGGCGAATGGAGACAGCGGCTCTCCTGGCTTCAACACGGTGAACGGTCCCAACAACATTCCTCCCAGCGTTGAGGTGTGCGGCGGCGGCATTGGCACCGCTTGCTCCTCCTCCACCTTCACGGGCCAGTTGGCCTACGGCGGTGACAACTTCGGCCTGGCTGTGGCTTACAGCTACTCCCAGGGCGGCGCCGGTCTGTATGGCGGCAACGGCACCCCACTGGCGGTATTTGCCTCCACTTTCGCTGACAACACCAACTCTGTGGGCGTGAGTGGTTACTGGTCGCCTTTCTCTGGCGCCCTATTCCCCTCCATCAGCGCCGGTTGGGGCATCAGCGGCTACAGCTTGGACAATGCCGGTTCGTTCGCGAATTGGGTGGATGGCGCCCGCAGCCAATCCTGGTACGTGGGTCTGCAATGGGCCGACGTGTTCTGGAAGGGGAACGCTCTTGGCATGGCCGTGGGTCAGCCCACCTTCATCACCAGCCTCGACAACTCCATCCCGGACGACGTCAACACCGACAGCCCCAACGATGGCAACTACGCTTGGGAATGGTGGTACAAGTTCCAAGTCACCGACAACATCAGCGTGACCCCAGCTCTGTACTACCTGAGCGCTCCTCTGGGCCAACTTCAGAAGGACAGCAACGACTCCCTCAGCAACTTCGGTGGCCTCGTCAAAACCACGTTCCGCTTCTGATTCAAGGGGGCTTCATCGCCAATCTTCCTCAAGCCGGCTGCCTCGCAGCCGGCTTTTTTTTGTCTCTCGCGCGAACGATGGGCCAACCGAAGGCGCCACCGCCCAAGGATCAAACTCCATCCGTCGAGACATTCTCGTCTTGAATGGATGATTGGCTAGCTGTTGAAGGCTAGGAATCGTGATGAATACCGTGCCAGTTTCCTAGCTGGGAACTCATCAATGCCTGAATACTCCACGACCAATGTGTGCGGTACTACACCTGTTTGTAGCCCCCGCGCCAGATGGCATTTGCGAAAAACCTTTAATATCCACCCAACCCCCATTCCTTGGGGATTCCTCTATTTGGTGTGAGGACCACATGAAACTTTTCCAGCAACTGCTGGTGGCGCCCGCGGCTTTGGGCCTGTTGGCACCTTTCGCGGCCAGCGCCGCTGATCTCAATCTCAAGGGCGTCACCCAGTACGCCAGTGAGGACCAGGTCACCAGCATCAATCAATTCAGCGACGTCAAGCCCACGGATTGGGCCTATCAGGCCCTCTCCAACCTGATTGAGCGTTACGGCTGCGTGGCCGGCTATCCCGACGGCACCTACCGGGGCCAGCGCGCCATGACCCGCTTCGAGGCGGCGGCCCTGCTGAATGCCTGTTTGGATCGGATCACCGAAATCACCGATGAGCTGAAGAAGCTCATGAAGGAATTCGAGAAGGAGCTGGCCGTGCTCCGGGGCCGAGTGGATGGCTTGGAGGCGAAAGTCGGCGAACTTGAGGCCACTCAGTTTTCCACCACCACCAAGCTTCAAGGTCAGGCCACCTTTGTCATCGGCGCGGTGGATGCCAGTGGAGACAGCCGGGCCTGGGGTCTCAATCGGGAAATCAGTTTCTTTAACGGGTCGCCCTACTCCAATCTCTCCCTGGGCAGCACGCCCTCCAATGGCTTCAGCCCGGCCCTGACCGAGCAGGAGCGCAGAGAAGGCCGCAGAGGCAACAACCGGCGAGATCAAGCCAACGTCACCGCCGGTTCCGGCCCCTTCAACGCCAATGTCGCCGTTCCCGCCGCCGAACGCCGACAGTTCAGGCGGGGTGGTCCGTTCTTTGTCACCAACCAGGGCGCCAGAAACCGGGCCGTAGCGAAAAACAACCGCAGTGGGGCGGATAAATACAATGAATTGTTTGGCGCCACCACGTTCAACTACGACTTGCGCCTGAACTTCATCACCAGCTTCACGGGCAAGGATCAGCTTTACACCCGGATCCGCACGGGCAACTTCAGTAACGCCTTCAACGGCAATGGCGTCAATCTGACCGCCCTGGATGTGGCCTCCAACGGGTTTGGCAGCACCAGTTGCGGTGACAACCGCAATTGCTCGGATGTGGTGGGCATCGACCGTCTGTACTACCGCTTCCCCTTGGGCAGCCAGTTTGAGGCCATTCTGGGGGCTAAATACCGGAATACCGAGTTCCTCGGTGCCAATCCCGGTGTTTACGGCAGTGGCAAGGGCGAGCGAATTCTCGACATCTTCTCCCTGAATGGGGCCCCAGGTGTTTACAACAAAGCCACCGGCACGGGTGCCGGTCTGATCTGGAAAACGCCCTACAAGCTCTGGGATGGGCGGTTCAGCGTCACCGCCAGCTATGTCTCGCCAGTTGGCGATGTCGGGGCCACCAACTCCGACAACAACTTCTTCAGTTGCTCTGTCAACGAAGGTGGCCTCGGCAACGACTGCTCGCGCGCCAGTTTCCTCGCCCAGTTGGGCTGGACCTCCAAGCTCTGGGGGGTTTCGGCGGCCTATCGCTATGGCCAGCGGGGGTCCAACTACCGTCGCGGCACCAACTTTGTCGCCTCCAACAGCTGGTGGTTGGCCAACGGGAAATCCAACAGCGTCGCGCTCAACGCCTACGTGCAGCCGGCCACCTCTGGTTGGCTTCCCTCGGTGAGCGTTGGCTGGGGCCTCAACTCCCTGTCCAACAACGAGATCCGCTCCAACGGTCTGGAGTTCGTGCTCCCCTACGTGACGGAATCCCAGAGCTGGTACGTGGGTCTTCAGTGGAACGACGTGTTCCTGGGAGGCAATTCCCTCGGCATGGCCGTGGGTCAACCCACCTTCGCCACCAACCTCAACCGTGGCACCGACAGGTCCCAGAGCACCTTCGTCAACGATGGCAACTACGCCTGGGAATGGTGGTACAAGTTCCAGGTCACCGACAACATCAGCGTCACCCCCGCCATCTTCTGGCTCAGCCGTCCTCTTGGCTTCCTCACCGACACCTTCAACGCCGATGGCTCGGTGAATCGCTCCAACTTCGGCGTCCTGGGCGGACTTGTTCAGACCACCTTCCGGTTCTGATTCGCCGGGACATCAGCCTCACACACCACACAACACCCCCCGCCCCCCCACAAGGGGGGCTTTTTTTTGGCGCGGCTCCGCAGCAGGATGGAAGTCGCGTCGTCCGCTTCCTTGAACGCCAGACCAGCAGCCGATCCTTACGCCGTGCTGGGCGTCGCTCCCGGGGCCACCCTGGCGGAGATCAAGGCGGCCTACCGATCCTTGGTGAAGCGCCATCACCCCGACGCGGGGGGCGATGACCAGAGGATCCTCGACCTCAACGCCGCCTGGGAGGTGTTGGGCGATGGAGAGCGCCGACGCCGTTATGACGCGGAGCATCACGGCCCCACTGGCGGGAAGGGGGGGGGAAGTGGCCCCATGGCCAAAGAGCGACGCGGTCGCCAACGCGAGGGCCCGCTGCTCGAGTGGCTGCGCCAGGTGTACGCCCCGGTGGATCGCTGGTTGGGCCAGGTGATCAATCCCTTCGCCTCCCAGCTGCGCGCCCTGGCCGCCGATCCCTACGACGATCTGCTGATGGAAACCTTCAGCGGGTTTCTCCAGGAGAGCCAAGCTCGCATGGCCAAAGCGGAGTCGCTGTATCGGTCGAAAGCCTGCCCAGCGGTGGCCAAGGGATTGAGCCTCAGCCTCTATCACTGCTTGAGCCAGGTGCAAGACGCCTTGGCGGAACTGGAGCGCTACACCCTGGGCTATGTGGATGATTATTTGCGCGACGGCCGGGAGATGATGCGGGAGGCCAAACGCCAGCGGGATCAGCTCCACCAGGAACGCCGGCGCCTGGAGATCTAGATCCGAACCCCTCAGCCGTTCCAGATCCGCAGCTGATCCAGTCGGAGCCACACATCAGGCACGGGGCGGCGCCAGCGGATCTGGGCGTAGTCGCCTTTCACCGCCAAAATTTCTCCGGGTCCTTCCAGCACATAGCCAGGCAATTCCGGGGCGCTGGCGGAGGCCTCAAGGCTTCCGTCGAACGCCAGCGGATCGAGCCTCACCAGGGCCCCCTTTTTCAACGGGGCCTGAGGAGTGGCGGCAGAGGGGGAGGCATCGGCCATGGGCCTAGAGGTCAAGATGGGGGGCACCTTAGCGAGACGAGCCACTAGCCTCAGGCCGCTGATCGGGAGACGGGCGTGCGCTTGCTACTGCTGGGTTGTTCGGGGTTCGTGGGCCGCGAACTGGTGCCTTTCCTGCTGAAGTTGGGGCATGGCCTCACCCTGGTGAGCCGTCAACGTCAGCCCTTCCCCGAGCTGGAGGGAGATCATCTCCGCTCTTTCCAACTCAACCCGGCGGATCCCGCCAGCTGGGATTCCCCGGATCTTCAGGCCGCCCTCGCCGGGGCGGAGGGGGTGGTGAATTTAGCGGGGGAACCGATCGCCGAGCGCCGTTGGAGCGAGGCCCAGCGCCAAAGGATCCGCGACAGTCGCTTGCTCACCACCCAGGCTCTGGTTCAGGCGATGGGGCGGTTGGCCACTCCCCCGGGAGTGTTGGTGAACGCCTCAGCCGTGGGGGTGTACGGAAGCAGCGAAGAGCGCACCTTCGTGGAGAGCAGCCCTCCCGCGCCGGATTTCCTGGGCCAGCTCTGCCAAGACTGGGAAGCGGCCGCCATGGCCGCTCCAGAGGCTTGCCGGGTGGTGGTGCTTCGCCTGGGCATCGTGTTGGGCCCGGATGGAGGCGCCCTGGGAAAAATGCTGCCCGTGTTTCGCGCGGGCTTGGGGGGACCGGTGGGCTCTGGCCAGCAGTGGATGAGTTGGATCCATCGCCCCGACCTGTGCCGTCTGATCGCCGCCGCCTTGGAGGATGCCAGTTACCGCGGCGTCTACAACGCGGTGGCCCCTGAGCCGGTGCGCATGACGGAATTTTCCCGCTGCCTGGGGCAGGTGTTGGGTCGCCCCTCCTTGCTGCCTGTGCCCGCTCCCCTGCTGAAAGTGATGTTGGGCGATGGGGCCTCCGTTGTGCTGGAAGGCCAGCGGGTGCGGCCCCAGCGGCTGCTGGAACGGGACTTCCACTACAGCGCCCCAGAGCTCAGCGCCGCCCTTGCCGCCGCCACCACCCCAGCCCCCCGCTGAGGAGGGCCCCGGCCATCAACACGCCAATGGCCGGTTGAAAGAGCGGGGGCCAGAGCCGCTGGAACGTTGTCAACACCCCCTCCAGCCCCCGCAGGTGCCAAGCCACCCCCACCCCAAACCAAAGGGCTCCAGCCAACACCACAAACACATCCAGCACCAGGAGGCGATCCAACCCTCCCTGTAGGCGTTCCAGCCAAGGCAAGGAAACGGGGTCGGGGGAACCGGCGGGTTTGGAGGGAGACTCAGCGGGAAGGGGAGGCATCAGGGGAGGCGCCGAGCGGATCAAGTTTGGCCATGATCGCCTCCACCATGCGCTCGGTGCCCCCCGGCTGGCCCAGTCGCTCCATCGCGATCCCACGCAATTGCGCTCGCCAGCGGGGACCCTCCCGTGGGTCCGCCAATCGCTCCAGCTGGGCCGCCGCCATCCGCGCCGTCTCCCCCAAGGTGGAGGGGGCTCCCGCGGGCCCTGGAGCGCAGCTCACGGCGGGCCCCAGCAGGCGGCGTTGGGCCTCCGCGAACCCCACTGTGAACTGAGGGCCCGCTCCGGCCACCTGGAGCACGGGCTTGCCCAGCCCCACCGCTTGCTCGGCCGCCGTGCCGGCCATGGCCAGGAGCAGATCGCTGCTCCGGATCACCCACCAGAACCGACCATAGAGGAGCTCCAGCCCGAGGGCTCCCCTCCGGAGCTGGGTTGGGGCCCCGCTCTCTTCCGGCCGGTGGAGGCTCCAGCCCAGGGGGGCCGCCGCCAGGGCGATGGCCTCGGGGGTGAGGGAGGGCACCAGGGCCACCACGATCCGCTGCCCGGCCCGACCTCGATCGGGGAGCTCGCGAAGCACCTCCAGCATCAACAGGAGGTTGGCGAGGGCCTCAGGAAGCCGACTTCCAGGCAGCAGGCCCAACACCGGACCCCCGGCCCCTTCCGGGAGAGGGGGCTGGCGCTCTTCGTCCCCTTCTTCCTGGAATGGGTTGCCCACAAACTCCACCGGGCGCCCCAGCTGGCCCGTCAGATCCCTCGCCGTGAGGGCGTCGCGGCTCCAGAGCAGCCGCACCCGGCCCCCCCGCAGCAGCCAGCCGCAGGGCCAGGGCAACCGCAGACGGCCCTCGTAATGGCTGGAGTACGCCACCAGGTACACCGCCATCGGCTTCGCGATCAGCCAGGCCGCGAGCACCGGCACCACGTCCCCCACCACCACGACCCACTCGCAGTGGCGGCCGTGCCGCCACACGGTGATGAAGCGGCGAAGAAGGTAGGCCAGCTGCCCTTGCCTGAGCTCGGTCAGACGTCCCCGCCAGCTCGTGTAGCCCAAGCCACCAGTGCTGAAATCGCGGGTGGGCCCCAGCACCGGAAGGCCAGCGGACCGATAGGCGCCACCGTTCCCCACCAAGGGAAGGGCCGCGACGGAGACACCCCGCTGGCGCAGGGCTCTTCCCAGACGGGCACCGCTGAGGTCTTCGCCGTGCCCGTTGCTGATGAGCAAAACCCTGCTCACTCCCGCAGCCAACCGCGCACCTTCTCCAGCGCCGTCCATCCAGGACGACGGGCCAAGCCATCCGCGATCGACTCCAGCAGCTCTTCACCCAGTTCAGGGGCCACGAGGGTGATCCGTCGCGCCATCTCAATGTGCTCCCGCACCCCTTTGGCGCCGGTCTCCAGCATCGCCACGCTCAAATTCACCCGTGCCTGGGGATCCTGGGGATTCAGGCGCACCGCCGTGCGGGCCGATTTCAGGGCCGCCTGGGGTTGATCCAGGAGCAGACGCAACCAGGCCAAGCAGGTCCAGGCGGCCGACTGGCCGGGGGCCTGGGTGGTGAGTCGCTCAAAATCATCAATCAGATCTTCGGGGGGCTCGCCTCGCCGGTATCGCTCCAGGGCTTGTTCGAAGAGGGAGTCTTGGCTGGTGGTCATGGTTTGGGGGGCACCACGCGCAGCCTCTCAGGTTCCCACGGCCCTGGCGCCAGGCGCCAGGGCCGTGGGGATCAAACAGCGAAGGAGCTGCCGCAACCGCAGGTTTGGGTGGCGTTGGGGTTGGTGAAGTTGAAGCCACCTCCAATCAGAGCCGTGGAAAAATCGAGTTGGAGTCCGTAGATGTACAACAGACTTTTGGGATCACACACCACCTCAAAGGGGACTCCTTCCGCCAGCTGGTAGGTGTAGCGCTCGTCGTCCGGGCGGATACCGCCAGCGTCGATGAAGTCCATGGTGTAGCTCATGCCACTGCAGCCCCCAGAGCGCACCCCCACACGCAACACTTTCCCTGGACCCTGTTGGGCCGCCAGGGCGGCCAGCTGGCGCATCGCGGGTTCGGTGATCTGGATGCCCCGACCATCAATGCCCGTGTGGGTGGGGTCTTGTGGGCTCAAAGTTGGCACCGCCGTATGGGCTTCCACGATCGGGGACGCGAGTTCAGCAAAGTCTATGGACGCCAGTCCGATTGCGGGAGGGGCCGGTTCTCCCCCGCGCCTCGGCATGGGCTGTCCATAAAGTCGGAACAGGCTTGGAGCGTTCAGGGTGCGGGTCGCCATCGTGGGGGCAGGGTTGGCGGGTCTGGCCGCGGCGGTCGACCTGGTGGACGCTGGCCATGGCGTGGATCTCTATGAGGCACGGCCGTTCATGGGCGGCAAGGTGGGGAGCTGGGAAGACCCCGAGGGCAACCACATCGAGATGGGGTTGCATGTGTTTTTTTTCAACTACGCCAATCTGTTTGCCCTGATGCGGAAGGTGGGCGCCATCGAGAATCTCCTGCCCAAAGAGCACACCCACCTGTTTGTGAACCGCGGCGGTGATGTGCGCGGTTTGGATTTTCGCTTCCTCCTCGGCGCCCCCTTCAATGGCCTCAAGGCCTTTTTCACCACCCCCCAATTGGAGGCGGTGGACAAATTCCGCAATGCCTTGGCCTTGGGCACCAGCCCCATCGTCCGGGGATTGGTCGATTACGAGGGGGCGATGCGGGTGATCCGGGATCTGGATCGCGTGAGCTTTCAGGACTGGTTTCTGGCCCACGGCGGCAACCTTCACAGCATCCAGCGTCTCTGGAATCCCATCGCCTACGCCTTGGGCTTTTTGGATTGCCAATCCATTTCGGCCAGGTGCATGCTCACCATCTTCATGATGTTCGCCGCTCGAACCGAGGCCTCCAAGCTCAATCTGCTGAAGGGATCTCCCCACCGTTGGCTCACGGGCCCCATCTTGCGTTACATCGAGGCTCGCGGCGGCCGCCTGCACCTGCGCCACCGGGCCATCAAGCTGGATTACGAGGATTCCCCCACCACCGCCGCTGGTGCCGGCCCCACCCATGTCACGGGCCTCACAGTCGGCACGCCTGAGGGAGAGATCCAGGTGCGGGCTGACGCCTATCTCGCCGCCTGTGACGTGCCAGGAATCCAGCGGCTGGTGCCCGAGGCCTGGCGCCGTCACGAGCTTTTCGCCAATTTGGATCGGCTGGAGGCCGTGCCCGTGGCCACGGTGCAACTGCGATACGACGGGTGGGTGACCGAATTGGGACAGGCCTCCACAGATGGACAGCGGCGGCGCGATCTCCGTGAGCCGGCCGGTCTCGACAATCTGCTCTACACCGCTGACGCCGACTTCAGCTGCTTTGCTGATCTGGCCGTCGCCAGTCCAGAGGATTACCGCAAGCCCGGAGTGGGATCATTGCTCCAGTGCGTGCTCACTCCAGGAGACCCCTGGATTCCGAAAAAAAATGAGGAGATCGTTGCCCACGTTGATCGTCAGGTGCGGGAGCTGTTTCCCTCCGCGAGCGATCTCCAACTTGTCTGGAGCCATGTGGTGAAGTTGGCCCAATCGCTCTACCGCGAGGCCCCGGGGGTGGAGCCCTTCCGTCCGGAGCAGCGCACCCCGATCAGCAACTTTTTCCTGGCCGGCAGCTACACACGGCAGGATTACATTGATTCCATGGAAGGAGCCACCATGAGTGGGCGTCTCGCGGCGGCGGCCATCATGGATTGCCCAGTGAGCCTGGCCCGCAACGCGGCCGCCGCCTGAGAGAGCACCCATGGGACGCTGGCTGGAACACACGGTCACCACCGAGATCGCGGCACCCGTCGAACAGGTGTGGGAGGTTTGGAGCGATCTGGAATCCATGCCCCGTTGGATGCGCTGGATTGAATCGGTGGTCACCCTGGAGGATCCCGACCTCACGGAATGGACCTTGGTCGCTCAAGGCTTTCGTTTTCAGTGGAAGGCGCGCATCACCCGAAGGGTGCCCGCCCAGCAGTTGCACTGGGAATCGGAGGGCGGCCTCCCCACCAAAGGAGGGGTGCGCTTCTACGGGCTGGGCCCGAAACTGACCGCGGTCAAGCTCAGTGTCAGCTATGAATTGCCCGCGATGTTGGCACCCTTGATGGAACCCACCATCATGGGAGGCATTGTGAATCGGGAACTCCAAGCCAACCTTGATCGATTTCGCGACCTTGTCGAGAGCCACCCCGCGCCTGGATCCATGCCCTGATCGGCCATTGGAACGCCGGTCGGGTGCCTGTCTAGGAGGGTTGCGGGCTTTGATCCTGCTGCTGTCAGGCGTCCTGCTCGGGGGCTGCTTCCCGCGTCCGGAAGCCAATGTCGCCCCTCCCCTTCCCAAGGCGGCCAAGGGCCGCCCCGAGGCCGTGGGTCTCCCCGGGGCCCCCTCCCTGGCTCCCCTGGCCACCCCTGGGCAGGTGGTGCGCGCCGTGGATGTGGGGCGGCGGGATCCCTTCGCCGCCGTGCTCACCGCCCGGCCCCTCCTCACCCTTGACCCCCAGTCCCAACCCGGCACGCCGGCCCCCGCCAAGGGTCAGGGGGGCGGCCAGCCCAGCACGCCCCCGCCTCCGCCCGCGATTCCCAAGGGTCTGCTGTTCCAGGGGGTGCTGAGGGGCCCCCAGGGAAGCGAGGCCCTCGTGCAATACACCCCCACTCAGCCAGATGGGGGTGGGCTCCGCTACGGATCCCTTCGGGTTGGCGACGTGGGCGGCAGGCAGCCCGACTCCCTGCTACCGCTCGGGTGGCGGGTTCGGGCCATTGATGTGGAGCGAGAGACCCTAGTGCTTCAGTCGGGAGACACCGTGTTCACCCTCAACCTGTGATCGCCCGGACGCAGGCCGCCACCAGCCCCTCCAAATCATGGGGGTTGGCTTCCGCGTCGACCCGCCCCATCACCTCCAGGCAGAGCCGGCTGGTCTGGGGGCCGATGGACACCACCTTCACTCCGGCCACCATCTCCCGCCATCGCGAGCCGAAAGCCCCCTCCAGGAGCTGGGCGCAGTGCCGCACCGTCTTCCCGCTGGTGAAGGTGATGGCCTGGAGGGCGCCCCGCCCCAGCGCTTGCACCGTGCGCGTGGGCAGCCCATCGGGACAGCGCGTCTCATAGGCGGCCACCTCCACCACCCGGGCGCCCGCGGATCCGAAGGCCTCGGCGAGCAGGGTGCGGCCCCCGCTTTGCACCCTCGGCAACAGGAGGTGCAGTCCCCAGGCGGAGACGGGAAACTCCTCAATCAAGGCCTCCGCCACAAAGCGGCTCGGCACAAAGTCCACCTGAACGCCCAGCTCCTCCAGCCGTTCGGCGGTGCGTCGTCCCACCGCGGCGATCCGCGGCCCCTTGGGCGGACGGGCCAGATCGGCCCCGCGGCGCCGCAGCCGGGCTTGCACGGCCTCCACCCCATTGGCGCTGGAGAAGATGAGCCAATGAAATTCCGCCAGGTCCGCCAGCGCCTCATCCAGCGGACCCCAATCCTCCGGCGGGCCCACCACCAGGGCCGGCAGGTCGAACACCTCGGCCCCGGCTCGCTCGAAGAGTGCCCGGGCGGCCCCTTGCCCCTCCTCGGCGCGAGTGACGGCGATGCCGAGGCCCCGCAAGGGGAGAGGGGAAGAGTCGGTCATGGTTCCAGCTTCACCAGGGTTCCGGCGGACCGCCGGAGGGCGGCGGCCGCGTCCAGCCGTCCTTGGGCTTCCAGGTGGCTGATCGCTGATTGGAAGTGCCGACGGGCTCCCAGGACATCTCCAGCCAACAGCAGGGCAAGCGCCAAATTCTGATGGGCCTCGCCACGGGTGGGCTCGATGGCCAGGGCCTGGCGATAGGCCGCGATGGCCCCGGGCAGATCACCTCCTCTGCGCAGACTCAAACCCAACTGGAGCCAACCGAGGGCCAGCTCGGGGGCGATCCGGGTGGTTTCCCGATCCAGGGCCACCGCCGCGGCGGTTTGGCCGAGCCCCAGCAGCTGGGAGGCCAGGTTGACGCGGGCGGCGAGGGTGAGCCGGGGATCCAAGGGCAGAGCCAAGGCTTGCCGGTAGAGGTCCAGCGCCGCCTCGGGGGCGTCGTCCTTGAGGGCAAGGGCCAGATGCAGGAGCAGCTCGTAGCGCTCGGGGTGGGCGTCGGGTGGACAGTGGGCCAGACCCCGTTGGAGAAGGCTGACGCCCCGGGCCCGGTTGCCACCGCTGATCTCCAGGCCCCCCAGCTTGGCGCAGGTGTAGGGGTCGGCCGGGTCGCGCCGCAGTTCAGCCTCCATCGCCTCCCGCAACCGCTCGGCCTTGCCTCCGGCCTCAATCCTCTCCGGACGGTAGCCCTCATGCAACAGGGCGGGCTCCGGAACATGGAGCACGCGCCAGTGGGGCTCCCGGGCGAGCAAGGCCTCCACGCTGTCGTCCACCATCGCGTGATAGCGGCGGCTCCAGCGAATCGCCGGATGCCGGCGAAAGAGCCGGCTGACGCTGGAGTAGGGGGATTGGAGGGCACCGCACTCCTGGCGCAGCAGCGTGATCAGCACCACCCCTGGCTGGGCCATGGCCTCTCGAAGTGGAGGCATGGCCTCGGGGCGCAGGCGTTCATCCGCGTCCAGCACCAGCACCCAGTCGCCGCTCACCCAACCCAAGGCCGCGTTGCGGGCGGCGGCGAAATCCCCGGGCCACGGAAGGTGACGCACCACCGCGCCGGCGGCTTCCGCGATGGCCGCCGTCCCATCCCCCGAGCCCGTGTCCACCACCACCATCTCATCCACAAAGCCCCGCACCGAGGCCAGGCAAGCGGCCAATGAAGCCGCCTCATCGCGCACGATCATTGACAGGCTCAGGCTCAATCGGTGAACCCCCCAGCCGTCTCAGGTTGGCCCAGACCGAGCTGGCTCAAGACCAGGCTCTGGGCCTCGGGCATTTGCCCCGGGCACCATGCCGCTGGCAGATCGGCGGGAAGCAGGTCGCGCAAACCCCGCCAGAGGTAGGGGCTGCCGTACACCACCAGGCCCACCAGCCGCCCGCGGGCGACCAGGCGCTCAATCCAGTGGGCCCAGGGCTCCCCGCCACTGGCCGATCCGCGGAAGGGATTGCCCCGCACGAACACTTGAAGCAACACCGGCCCTTGATCCCATCCGGCCCGCGTCCAGGGCGGCTCCGGGGGCTCCCCTGACGCCTCCTTCGGCGGCCCACTCAGGGGGCTTTGGCCATCCAGCACCCAGGGCCGGAAGCCCGCCGCACGGGGAAGGGCGAGCGCTGGGGCGTTCGCCGGCAGGAAGGGGCAACCGAGCTGGGCGTCCACCCGCAGCAGGGCCAGGCCCTCCTCACCCTGGCGGGGGCGGCGGACAGCACCACCCCGCCGCTCCAGGGTGAGGGTGAGCAGCTCGCGGCTCAAAGCTCGATCTTCCCGCGCCGGTCCATTGCTCAGGGGGCCCAGGGGATGGTGGGGATCGAGACCTTGGGGATCGGGATCCTCCGGGGCTCGCTCCAGGGCCCTTTCGCGCCGCTCCACGCTGCGCCAGAGTCGCTCCTGGCTCAATCGGCCCTCTCGCACGGCGGACAGGATGGCCTCCATGGCGAGCCAGGGATCGGCGGGCATCAACACCAGGTCGGCCCCGGCCTCCAGGGCAAGCACGGCCGCCTCCCCCGCCCCATGGCGGGCGGCGATCGCCTCCATCACCAGGGCGTCGGTGACCACCAGGCCATCGAAACCGAGCTCCTGGCGCAGCAGCCGGGTGAGCACCCTCGGGGAGAGGGTGGCTGGCCGCTCCGGATCCAGCTCGGGCAACAGGAGATGGGCCGTCATCACGGCGGCCACGTCGGAGGCGATGGCCCGCCGGAACGGGGGCAGCTCGATGGCCTCCAGACGGTCCCGGTTATGGGGAAGCACGGGAAGGTCGAGATGGGAATCCTCGGTGGTGTCGCCATGGCCTGGAAAGTGTTTGGCGCAGGCCAACACCCCCTCGCCCTGCACGCCCCGGATGAAGGCGGCGGCCAGCTCCGCCACCGCGGCGGGCTCCTCTCCCCACGCCCGCACGTTGATCACCGGGTTGGCGGGGTTGTTGTTGACGTCGCAGACCGGCCCCAGCACCCAGTTGAGGCCCAGGGCGCGGGCTTCCCTGCCGGTGCAGCTCCCGTAGCGCTCGGCCAGGTGGATGGCCGTGTGGGGGTCGTGGCGGTGGATGAGGCCAACACCGAGGGGGGGCGGCAACCAGCTCGCCCCCTCAAACCGTTGACCCACCCCCTCCTCAACATCGGCGCAAAGGAAGAGGCGTTGCTCACTCCAGGAGGCGAGCTGACGGGTGCGAAGCCGCAGCTCGGCCGCGCTTCCCCCAAGAAGGATGACCCCGCCCACGCCCTCATCCAGGAGCGATCGAAGCGCCGCGTTGTCGAGTTCCCAGCGAGGGTAGCGGCGCTGTCCGTCGGCGAGATGACCGCTGGCCCGCACCACCAGAAGGCTCGCCACCCCGCGGCGCAACTCCCCCTCCATGGCGCTAGGTCGCGTCGGCATCGGAGGAGGCCTGGTCTGGGTCGCCAGCCACGGTCGAGGGGTGCTCTCCCTCGTCCAGACGCGGCCGCTGTCGCTGGAGGTCATTCAGCAGGCCGATCACGGCGCTGCCCCGCTCCAGGCCGCGATCGAGTTGAAACACCACCTCGGGGGTGCGGCGCAGACGAAGGCGTCGTCCCAGCTCCCCCCGCACAAAGGGGGTGGCGGCCTTCAGTCCCTCCAGGGCCTGGCGCTGGTCGTCCTCGGTTCCGTAGACGCTCACAAAAATCTTGCAGTGCTGAAGGTCGCCGGCCACCTCCACGGTGGTGATGCTCACCAAGCCTTGGTGAACCCGAGCGTCTCGGATCCCGGCGCTCAGCAATTCACTGATCTCTTTGCGGATC
Source organism: Cyanobacteriota bacterium (assembly GCA_046309395.1). Lineage (GTDB taxonomy): Bacteria > Cyanobacteriota > Cyanobacteriia > PCC-6307 > Cyanobiaceae > Cyanobium. The sequence continues at coordinate 18,015 of JBKCPG010000374.1, forward strand.
AGGGAGGCCACCCGCTCCACCCTACGCCCCTGTGCCATGGCTACCCCAGCGGTGCTGGTGCCACCATCGCACGCAAGACCAGCGAGAGGCTCAGCACTCCACTCACCAAGGCCCCCACCAGCGCCACGGCGGTGAGGGGATTGCTCCGGCCCCCGCTCAAGGGCTCCACCAGCGTTTGCAAGATTCCCAGGGAAAGGGCCACCAGATAGCGGGGGTAGCGAATCACGTTCAAGAGAAACTCTTTCATCGGTGCATCAGGGCGCTTCCGTCCAAAGCCATGCTGGCTACTCTGCCGCCGAGACGCCCGCAACCGAGGTCGGAAGGATGGAGCTGCATCAGTTCAAACACTCCGCCTTCTGCGAGAAGGTACGGCTCCTGCTGGCCGCCAAGGGGCTTGAAGCCAAGTTGGTGGAAGTGGTGCCGGGTCTGGGCCAGATCGAGCTCTTCCGTCTCTCCGGTCAGCGCCAGGTGCCCGTGCTTGTGGATGGTTCGGAGGTGATCGCGGACTCCACGGAGATCGCCCTCTACCTGGAACAGCGTCATCCCCTGCCCCAGCTGGTGCCCACCGATCCCGTGGAGAGGGCCCAGGTGTTGCTGCTGGAAGACTGGGCGGATACGGCCCTGGCGGGCGCCTGTCGCCGCGCCCTGCTCCAGGCGGCCGCCTCCAACCCCAAGCTGCGTTCCGCCCTGCTCCCGGAGGCCACCCCATCCCCCCTCCGACAATTGGTGGGCGCCCTTCCCGGGGGGCTGATGGGTCCGCTGGGCGACACCTTGAGTTCGCTGCTGGCCCCTTTGGAGGCCCGCCAACTGCATCGCGACCTGGAGCAGCTCAGCCAGCTGGTGGCGGGCCGCGGGTATCTGGTGGGGGGCAAGCTCAGCTTGGCTGATCTGGCGGTGGTGGCTCAGTTGTCGCTGCTGCGCTTTCCCGCCAGCGCCGGTGCTCCCTTGGCGGGGGAGGGGGTGAGCGGCATGGCGGACCATCCGGTTTTTCAACCCCTCTTCCACTGGCGGGAGGGGATCCTCGAGCGGGTGGCCACCAGGGGAGCGGCATGAGCGACCCCCTCCTCCGTGAGATGGATCACTACGTGGTGCTGGAGCCCGGAGGTGAGGAAACCATCCTCAGCGCGGAGGAAACCCGCGCCTGGTTGGCTGGCCACCTGTCGTCTCTTCCCCGCCCCCCCGCTGATTTGGCGCACTTGCCGGAGGTTGGCGCCCAAGCGGATCGGCTCCTGGAAACCGCCTGCGAACTCGAACTGGCTCCCGGGATGGCGATTCAGTGGTTCGCGGTGCGGCTGGAGCGGCCGGATTGAGCGGGAGCGGGGTCCTCAGCCCACAGGGTCGTGGAGGGAGCCGCTGCCGCGTCCATCCCCATGGCGCGGGGTGACGCCCTCCGGGGGGGGGGAAGGAGCCTCCCTCAGGATCCCCGGAAGCGCCTCGATCACCCGCTCCGCCACGGCCTCCGGAGATTCGCCGCGCTGAATCACCCGCAGATCCGCCTGGGCATAGAGCGAGCGCCGCTCGTTCAGCAGATGCCGCAAACGAGCGGCCGGGTCTGGATCAGCCAGGAGGGGCCGTGGGGTGGGATCGGCTTGAAGCCTCTCAAGCAAAAGGGTTTCAGGGGCATCCAGCCAGATCACCACCCCCTGCCGCAAGTACCCCCAATTCAAGGGCCGTGTCACCACCCCCCCCCCCGTGGCCACCACCAGGGAGTGCCAAGCGGCCCGTTGATCCAGCACGGCGGTTTCCATGGCCCGGAACTCCTCTTGGCCAGCCACGGCGAAGTTCGCGGGGATCGTGCGACCCGTCGTGTGGGCAAGGG
>JBKCPG010000375.1:0-3484 GCA_046309395.1 Cyanobacteriota bacterium
GGGCGGTCGCGGCGGAGGGGCCGGGAGTTCGCTGGGACAGCGCCAGCCAGCCAGCGGCACCAGCGATGGTGGCCAACAAGGCCGCCAGGGGCCAGAGCCAGGGCTTCGAGGCCCGGGGGGCCGAGGCGGGCCGAGGGCGCCGAGGGGCTGGGGAAGGAGCCGCCTGAGCCAGCCCGCTGGGTCCGGGGTCCTTGGAGGAAACGGTTGGAGCGGTGGGTCTCGGCGACATGAGGCGGCTGTGCCGCACGTCGGCGATGGCCTCGTCCAGGTCGGCGTGGAGCGACCCGGCGATGCGACGGGCCATGGCCACGACAAACACCCCCTCGGGGAGTTGGCCGTGGTCTCCCTCCTCCAGGGCCTTCAGCAGCCGGGGCTCGATCCGAAGCCGCTCGGCCAGGGCCTCCCGGGACAGATCCGCCCCCTCTCGGGCTTTGGTTAGCAGGTCGCCTAACCGTGTCAGCTCGGGGATGGGGTCATTTCCACCCCCGTCGCTCAAGGGGGGGGGCACAAGGTCGCTCACGGTGTTGGAAAGCCGGCCATGGGCAGTATGGCCAGGGGGTGGAAACGGTGCCCGATGGGCGAAACTCGTCCCGAGAAGCAAATTTGTGACATGGGCGATACTGGATTCGAACCAGTGACCCCTTCCGTGTGAAGGAAGTGCGCTACCGCTGTGCTAATCGCCCAGACCCACCTCACCCGGAGGTGACGTGCCTTGTCTAGAAGCATAAACCACCCTCTCGCCCGCCGGATCCCCGTGGACCCTCCCCCGGTGTGGCCCTCCCCAGCCGGAGGAGGCCCGATCCGCCACGATGGTGAGTCCCGTTGACCGCGACGGCTCCCATGCCACTGCCGGATCCGCTTGCCGCTGAAGCTGACACGTTGGCCGCCACGGATGTGTTGATCGTGGGTGGTGGTGTCTGTGGCACGGCCCTCTTGTATGTTTTGGCTCGTTATACAAATCTTCGCCATCTTACCCTGGTGGAACGATATGGCCAGCTGGCCCAAGTCAATTCCCGGGCTTCCAGTAATAGTCAGACGATTCACTGCGGTGATATCGAGACCAACTACACACTAGAAAAAGCGCTGAAGGTGCAGCGGATTGCCGGGATGATCGGTCGTTATGCCTCGCGGTTGCCAGCCGAACTTCGAGCGCGTTGCGTGTTCAATACCCAAAAAATGGTGTTGGCGGTTGGAGAGGCTGAGGCGAAGGCGCTGCGTGAACGCTATCAGCGCTTCTCTCCCCATTTCCCCTCCATGCGACTGTTGGATCAGGCACTGATCGCCGAATGGGAACCCAGGGTGGCCCTGGTGGGGGGGCAGCCCCGGCAAGAGGAATTGTTGGCCATCGGGATCCGTGGAGAGGCAACGGCTGTCGACTACGAGGCCCTATCGGCCTCTTTTGTCGCCCAGGCGAGTGAGCTGATCAAGGGGCAATCCGGGCGCACCCTGAATCTCCATCTCGGCACGGAGTTGCGACGCCTCACCCCGGATGGCGAGGACTTTCATGGGGAACTCCACCCTTGGCCTGGAGCCGAGGGGGCTCCAGGCCGTCTGCCGGCGACGAGACATCTGCGGGCTCGTCATGTCGTGGTCAACGCGGGGGCCCACAGCTTGCTCCTGGCCCAACGCATGGGCTATGGCCTTCAGTATTCCTGTCTGCCAGTGGCGGGCAGTTTTTACTTTGCCCCGGCCGTTTTGCGTGGCAAGGTTTACACGATGCAAAATGACAAGCTCCCCTTCGCCGCCTTGCACGGTGATCCCGACGTGCGGGTGGAGGGCCAAACCCGTTTTGGACCCACCGCCCTGCTGTTGCCCCTCCTGGAGCGCTACCGCCCCACCTCCTTCGCGGAATTTCTGGAGGTGCTTCGCCTCGATGAAACTGTGTTGGCGGTGTTTCGTCAACTCCTCGGCGATCCCGAGATCCGTGCCTACATCGTGCGCAACCTGCTGTATGAGGTGCCAGGGTTGCGGCGCCGGCTCTTCCTGGAGGATGTGCGCAAGATCGTTCCCGATCTTCAATTGGACGACTTGCGATTCGCCAAGGGCTATGGAGGGGTGCGGCCCCAGCTGATTGACAAAAAAGAGCGAAAACTGATGCTCGGTGAAGTCAGTGTTCCCGCCATCCCTGGTCTCCTGTTCAACGTCACCCCCTCCCCGGGGGGTACCTGTTGCCTGGGCAACGCCGTGCGCGACGCCCAAGCCATCGTCGACCATCTCGGCGCCCGGCTCGACCAAGACCTGGTGGAACGGGAGTTGTGCAACGGTTCGCCGCCGCCGCCGCCGCCGCCGCCTTCTCCTCCCTTGGAGGCCACTGCCCAGCCCTAACCCGGATCCGCCTTTCCCAATCCCGTCATGGACGTTGGGAGTGGATTGCCCCCCAACTCTTGATCGATCAGGGCATCCAGAGTGACCGCGGAGTGCACCAGAGCCTGGTAACGCCGGATCACCTGCCGGCTGCGCTTCATGGCTTCGCCGAGATGGGTGGTCCCCTCCATCGGTCCAGGGCCGTTGGGTCCCCCATCCTCCCCAAGGAGCTCCAGGTCGCCCTGTTGAGTCACCAGAGCCACCACAAGTTCATGAATGCGTTGGCGACGATCGGCCATGGTGGAGAGTCATCCTCCAGAGATGGGACAAGGGGCATCATGGGCAGGGGCCATCTGGATGTGGTGGGCACCGACGCGTCCGGTCTGAACAGTCTCAGCCCAGCCTGGAAAGAGCGCTTGTCGCGTGCCGACTGGGTGGCGGCCCCCCGACGCCTCCACGACGATCTCCACCGCTGGTTGGCCCAGGCCACGCCTTCCCCTCCGATCGTGGCCACCGACCGGCCCGATGAGCTGCTTCCCTGGTTGGCGCGTGCCCTCGCCGCTGGCGGCCAAGGGATGCTGCTGGCCAGCGGCGATCCGCTGTGGTTTGGCATTGGCCGGCTCTTGGTGGAGACCCTGCCTCCTGAGTGCCTCACGTTCCACCCCGCCCCCACCTCGCTCCAGTTGGCCTTCGCTCGCCTTGGCCGTCCTTGGCAAGACGCCCGTTGGCTGAGTCTCCATGGGCGCGGCAGTGAGCCCCTGGCGGAGGCGTTGAAACACCGCCCGTCCGCCCTCGCCGTTCTCACCGATCCCGGCCAGGGAGGCGCCGAGACCGTGCGGCGCGCTCTGGTGGCCTCGGGGTTGGCGGCCAGCTATAGCCTTTGGGTGTGCGAGCGGCTCGGTCACCCCAAGGAACGGGTGCGTCGGCTGGCCACCTCCGAGCCCATGGAAGACGATCTGGATCCTCTTCACCTGGTGGTGCTTCTCGCGGAGCCTCCAGGCGATCCCGATCCAGAATCATTGCCCCTGTTTGGTTTGGAGGATGGGCTCTGGCATCAGATCCCAGACCATCCTGGTCTGATGACCAAACGGGAGGTGCGCGTTCAACTGCTGGCCGACCTGGAGCTTCCCTCCACGGGGGTGCTGTGGGACGTGGGGGCGGGTGTGGGGTCGGGGGGTTT
>JBKCPG010000376.1:0-6011 GCA_046309395.1 Cyanobacteriota bacterium
CGCTCTAGCACTGGAGTGGAATCCTCCAGCAGCAGCTGGGCCTGCTTGCCCACCACCTCCGCCTCGCCGGTGAGAGCCGCCTCCCGCAAGCCCAACTCCACGCTTTCCAGCACACGGGCATCGGCGGGCACCCGATCGCCTGCCTCCATGCGGATCAAATCGCCGGGTACCAACTGCTCGCTGGGGAGGCGCTGCCACTCGGCGTCGCGACGCACCATCACAAGGGGTTGCGCCATTTCGCGCAGGGCGAGCAGCGCCTTTTGAGCGCGCGATTCCTGCAGAAAACCCAGCAGGGCATTGAGGCCAACGATCAAAACAATCGCGATGGCGTCTTTGGGAACGCGCTGTTCAATGAACGACACTCCCGCTGAAACCGCCGCCACGGCGAGCAACATGATCAACATCACGTTGCTGAGCTGATCCCAAAGAATTCGCAGGTTGCTGCGGCCCGGCGCCAGCTCCAGCTTGTTCAGGCCCTGTTGGGCCAGGCGCTCCGCGCATTGGGCCGTGGTCAGCCCCTGCTCTGTAGCCTCCAGCTGACGGAGGCATTCCTCCGGAGGGAGGGCATGCCAAGAGGTCCGAGCTGGAGACGCCGTCACTGAAAACAGGCTGATTGGAGTGGAAATTAACGCCCCCGGAGGCCGGATCGGCGGCACCAGGGGCTGGGGAGGAGCTGGATCTTAGGTTTTCAGGGCGGCTTGGCCCGATTGATGGCGCCCTTCCCATCCATGATCACGCTGCGCAAGGTGCTGATCGGCCAGCCCCTACCCACCAGCGCCCACCACGAAGAGCGCTACAGCAACGCGGAAGCGCTGGCCATTTTGAGTTCCGATGCCCTCTCCTCCGTGGCCTATGCCACCCAGGAGATCGTGTTGATGCTGGGAATGGCCGGAGCGGCGGCCCTGTCCTCCACGTTGCCCATCACGGGTTTGATCGTGGCGCTGATGGTGATCGTGGGCACCAGCTACCGGCAAACGATCCTCGCCTATCCCCAGGGTGGCGGCTCCTACCGGGTGTCAGAAGAGAACCTTGGCGCCCTGCCCGGGTTGGTGGCAGGCGCCTCACTCTCCATTGATTATGTGCTCACGGTGGCGGTAAGCGTGGCAGCGGGGATCGCCGCGCTGACGTCCTTGTTTCCAGCCTTGGAGCCGGAGCGCGTGCCCCTCTGCCTGCTGGCAGTAGTGGTGGTGATGGTGGCCAACCTGCGCGGGGTGAGTTCGAGCGCGCGGTTGCTGAGCGTGCCCACGTATGTCTTCATGGGGATGGTGATGCTGCTCCTGGTGGCCGGGGCGGTGAAAACGGGCTTGGGACAGCTGGCCACGACCCCCCTGGTGGAGCAGAAACGGGCGTTGGCGTCGGCCCATGCGAGCGGCCTTGCGGTGTTTGGACCGATGTTGCTGCTGCGCGCCTTCAGCTCAGGATGTGCGGCCTTGACGGGGATCGAGGCCATCAGCGACAGCGTGGCGGCCTTCAAACCCGTGGAGTGGCGCAACGCACGGCGCGTGCTGGCGGTGATGGTGACCATGCTGGCGGTGATGTTCAGCGGCATCAGCGCCCTGGCCCACCAGAGCGGCGTCGTGGTCGTGGAAAACGGCCCCACCCTGCTCTATCAGCTGGGGGGACGGATTTTCGGGGATGGTCCGCTGCTGGCGCTGCTGCAGCTCGCCACCCTGCTCATCCTGTTGTTGGCGGCCAACACGGCCTATGCCGATTTTCCCCGCCTGGCGGCCTTTCTGGCGCGGGATGGCTTCCTGCCCCGTCAGCTGGCGTCGTTGGGGGATCGGCTGGTGTTCAGCAATGGCATCTACGCCTTGAGCGGCTTCGCGGCCCTGCTGCTGATCGTCTTTCAAGGCAGCGTCAGCCAGTTGATTCCCCTCTATGCCGTCGGGGTGTTTCTCAGCTTCACCCTCTCCCAGACGGGGATGGTGGTGCACTGGTGGAAAGAGCGGGGGCGGGGCTGGCTGTCCAAAGCCCTGGTGAATGGCCTGGGAGCCTTCATCACCGCTGTGGTGACGGTGGTGCTGCTGCTGAGCAAATTCACCCATGGGGCCTGGTTGGTGGTGCTCACGATCCCGATCCTGGTGGCGATCTTTCTGCGCATTCGCACCCACTACAACCATGTGGCGCGGCGGCTGCGCATGGCGCGGGATGTGCGCCTGAAACTGCCGCCAGGTCCTCCCACCGGAGGCACGCCCACGGTGGTGCTGGTGGGCCAGCTGCACCGGGGCACCTTTGAGGCGATTCGCTTTGCCCGCACCATCGCCAGTGATCTGGTGGCGGTGCATGTGGATCTGGGCACGGCGAGCACCCAGGATTTCCGCGACAACTGGATGCGGCAGGTGCCGGAAGTGAAGTTGGTGGTGCTGGATTCGCCGTACCGCTCGTTGGTGGATCCGGTGGTGGAGTTTGTGAAGCGATTTGAGGTGGAGCACCGCAAGGATCGCGACCGGTTTTGCGTGATTGTGCTGCCCGTGTTTGTGACACGGCACCGCTGGGAGAATCTCCTTCACAACCAGAGCACGATCCTGCTGCGCACCGCCCTGCGCGCCCAGGGCACCCGGGTGGTCACCACTGTGGGGTTTTACCTTTGAGGCGGGCCCGGATCCTCCAGACCGCTGGATCTGTTTGCCGACTGGTCGAGTTTCCGATCAACTAACCGTTCTTTAGGATCATGGGGTTCTGCCCGCCCCCATGAGCAACTTCCTCGCGGTGGCCGCCACCCTCCCCGGCCTCATCACCCTGGCCGTTCTTGCTGGCGCCATCCTGCTCTTCGTCACCGGCTGGCTCGTGCCGGAGGTGGTGGGCCTGCTCGCCGTCGCCTTGCTCGTCACCTTCAAGGTGCTCAAGCCCGATGAGGCCGTTCAGGGCTTTGGCAGCCCCGCGCTGATCACCTTGATGGGCCTGTTTGCCGTGTCAGCGGGCCTGTTTCGCAGCGGCGGCCTCGATCGCTTGCGGGCCCTCATCGGCTCGGACGCCGTGCGCGGTCCCCAGCGCATGATCGCCCTGCTGGTGGGCGTGGTGGCGCCAATCTCCGGATTCATCCCCAACACGCCGATCGTCGCCACCCTCTTGCCCGTGCTGGAGGGCTGGTGCCACCGCCGTCGAATCGCCCCCTCTAAGGTGCTCCTGCCCCTCTCCTTCGCCACGGTGCTGGGGGGCACCATTTCCCTTCTGGGCACTTCCACCAATCTCTTGGCCAGCGATGTGAGCCGCCAGCTGGGCTACGGCCCCCTGGAGCTGTTCAGCTTCACGGCCATTGGCATTCCGGTGTGGCTGCTGGGAAGTTTGTACATGCTTTGGGTGAGCGATCGCCTGCTGCCCGATCGAGGCCTGGAAGGAGACGACCTCCTGGGCGGGCTCACCCGGGAGGGGTACCTCACGGAGGTGCTGATCCCCGCGGGCTCCGAGCTGGTTGGGCAAACCCTTCACGCCAGTCGGCTCCAGCGCCGCTTTGATGTGGACGTGTTGGAGCTGCAGCGCGGCAGTGACATCTTCGGCGCCCCCCTGGCCGAGCGGGTGCTCCAGGGGGGCGACCGCCTCGTGCTGCGTTGCAACCGAGAGACCCTGCTCCGCTTGCAGCAGGAGCGCACCGTGGTGCTCTCCCCCGCTGGCGAGCAGGAAGAGGCCATTCAAGAACTCTCCCGTCCGGAGATCACCACCCAGCGGATTGTGGAGGTGCTGTTGCCAAGCGGGTCGACTCTGGCTGGCGCGAGCCCCCGCGACCTGCGTTTTCGACAGCGTTTCAACGCCACTTTGATGGCTGTGCGGCGAGGCAATCAGGTGTTGCGGGAGCGGCTCGGCCGGTTGGTGCTCCAGGCGGGCGATGTGCTTCTGCTGCAGGCTCCGGTGGATGCGATCCGGGGCATGCAGGCCAACAACGACCTGGTGTTGCTCGATGAACTGGAAAAAGATCTGCCCACCACCAATCGCAAGACTTTGGCCCTGATCGTCTCCTCCCTGGTGATCGTGCTGCCCATGCTCAAAATTCTGCCCTTGCTCGCCGCCGTGCTCCTCGCGGTGGTGATCATGGTGGCCACGGGATGTTTGCGCCCCGGGGAACTGCAGCGCTCCATCCGATGGGATGTGATCCTTCTGTTGGGCTCGCTCTCCTGCTTTTCGGTGGCGATGCAGAAGACCGGCCTGGCGGAGGCCCTGGCCAAGGATCTGCTTCTCTCGTTGCGGGGATGGCCCACCTACGCGGTGCTGCTGGTGGTGTTTGTGCTCTCCCAGATGTTCACCGAGGCCCTCAGCAATGGCACCACCGTGGTGCTGCTCATGCCCATCGCCACCGAACTGGCCAAAGGGCTGGGCCTGCCCCCCATGGCCTTCATCTTCGCGATTCTGTTCGCCGCCAGCCAGAGCTTCCTCACCCCGATCGGCTATCAGACCAATTTGATGGTGTTTGGGCCGGGACGCTACCGCTTCCTCGACATGACCCGCTACGGAGCTCCCCTCACCCTGCTGTTGGCTCTCACGGTGCCATGGTTCATTTGCCGTTACTTTGGCCTTTGAGGTCCCGCGGGGACAACAAATCGTCTCCTGTGGCGAAGGGAATCGGCCAGGGACAGGGCTAAAAACACCAGGCCGATCAGACCCGTGACCCATTCAGGCAGATGGCTGTGGTGTTCCCTCAGCCAGATGCCCCCCAGCATGAGTCCACCGAGGGCGCCGATGGCGTAGTGGGCGCCGTGCTCCAGGAAAATCAGCTGATCGAGGGCTTTCTCCCGGCTGATCATCAAGGTGAGGGAGCGGATGAACAGGGCCCCCAAACCCAATCCCACCATGATCAGGGCCAGGTTGGAGGTGATGGCGAAGGCGCCGATCGTGCCATCCAGGCTGAAGGAGGCATCCAGCAATTCGAGGTAAAGCAGGCTCGCCAGGCCCCCGCCCGCCGCCAGACGAGCTCCGGCCCGCTCCTCATCGCCGAAGGCCTCCGCCAGCGAGGTGCTCAACAACTGCAGCACCAGGCCCAGCACCCCCGCGATCATCACCTCAGCCCTGCGCTCCCCTGGCAGCTGGGCCACCAGGATCAACAGCAGGGTCAGGGCCAGGGCGATTTCCACGGCCTCCACCCGGCCCGCGTCACTTAAACGCCGCTCCAGGGGCCGGAACCAGTGCAGGGTTTTGGCCTCATCAAAGAAGTAGCGCAAAAACACCATCAGCAGAAACATTCCCCCGAAGGCCAGGATGCGGGGTTCGGCCAAGTCCAAGAGCTCTTTGTATCGCGACGGCTGATTCAGTGCGGCGTCCAGGGCCTGCCCCAGGCTCACGCCCCCGGCCAGGGACACCATCAAAAGGGGGCCGGCAAAGCGCACCCCGAACACCGGGATCACCAGGCCCCAGGTGAGAAAGAAGCGTTGTTGCCCCGGCGTGAGCTTGTCGAGCACGCGGGCGTTCACCACCGCGTTGTCGAAGGAGAGCGACACCTCCAGCACCAGCAACACCAGGGTGACCCAGGCGGCGCTCAGCCCCAGCCAGCCCAGCACAATCGCCAGGCCCGCGGCGCAACAGGCCAGGGGAACAACGAGATAGCGGAGATACCACCAAGGCATGGGCTGGGGGAGGAACGACCCCCATGTTGACTGCCCGCCGCCGAAAAGCCCGGCCGTGACGCGGGACGGGCGCTCAGAGGCTGGGCGGCTGGGGATGGGCGGGCTGCTGAGGGGCGTTGCTGTCCTGGCGTTCCAGCTGGCGGCGTTCCAGAGCGGAGAACAGCTTGGGCAGCAGCACGATCACCACCACCAGCAGCAGGGCTCCCAGACCGACGTTGACCACGCCACCCACCATCTGGGAGAAGGGGATCCAGCGCCCGCCCAACCAGGCCAGGCTCACCATCGTGGCGGACCAGAGCAGGGCGCCAGCGGTGTTGCAGAGAAGGAAGCGGCGATAGGGCATGCCCACGGCGCCCGCCATCGGACCCGCCACCACCCGCAGCACAGCCACAAAGCGGCCCATCAGCACCGAGGCATTGGCATGGCGCAGGAACTGCTCCCGCAGCCGCTCCAGCTGCT
>JBKCPG010000377.1:0-5371 GCA_046309395.1 Cyanobacteriota bacterium
CCACCACCGCCGCGCTCTGCCTGGGCACGGGGCTGGGGGCCAACTCCCGCACCGGCCAGGTGGGCCGGGGGGCGCAGGCGGTGAGGGTGAGGGCGAGGGCGGAGCCGATCAGAAGTCGGCCTGAGCGACCCCGAACGGTACTAGGCATGTTTATGTTGAAGACCGTCACGAAGGAAGGACAGTGGCATCACCCCACATTCCTCCAGGAAGGAAAAATCGGCAAAGACCTAGAACTCCGCCTCGAGAGAGGTCAAGTCTTCAACACCCGCCATATCAGCCAACATTTTTGTAAATTTTCTCAGCTTATCCTGAAGAAGATCCAGTTCACACCTAAATTGATATTTCGTTTCGGGAAGAGTAAACTCATCAGTCAAAGAAATTTTATGCCACTTTGCGGTGAAAGGCCTCACAACCTGATTCAGCACAACAACAGCAATCTTTGCGAATTCCTGGCAATCACGAGCGTGGGCCTTGAGAATTTCTCTAGTGGTTTTAAAAAGTGAGTGGATACTTTCCAAAGCTGTTTTTTCGTCGCCATGTTCCATGCCCAATGGCTGGGTAGCGATACGAGTCAAAAGCTCGATATAGAGATCCCAAGCCGCTGCCTTGTCCGCGTCCTTTGGTTTCCATTCCATCTCCAGAAATGGAGCAGTAATCTTCAAAGAGTCCATGTCCCAGTTTTCCAACCATTGCCGAAATTTCATTCTGCGCCTATGCAAGATTCAATCCAGTTTTATCACGAACCTCGAAAGACATACTGTATTCAAGGAATCTTTTCTTAAAGAAAGGGCTTGAGCATCAGGGGCGTGCGGCATTCATCAACGCCCTAAGTCTGGTGTAATGCCGCAGGAACGTGGGTTCGGTTCTATCGCGTGGCCGTTTAATATTAACAAGGAAATCACCAATAATCGACACAGGGCTTTTAGAAAAAACAATGATCCTATCACTGAGATAGACCGCTTCTTCCAGATCGTGGGTGACCATGAGTGTGGTAAGTTGATGACATCTTTGGATTCGAGAGATATTTTCCTGAATCATCTCCCTGGTGTAGAAGTCAAGTGCTACAAATGGCTCATCAAGCAAAAGTGTTTGAGGTGGATCCGCAATGGCTTGCGCAAGAGCGACACGCTTCCTCATGCCTCCAGAAAGCTGGGAAACCTTGAGACTTCCCACATTATCAAGTTCCACAAGACGTAGTGCGCACTGAATCATGGTATTTTTTTCGAGCTCTGGCAAATTAGAGTCAAGAGCAAAACCAATATTCTGGCTAACAGTCATCCAAGGTAACAACGTGGCATTTTGAAAAACAAGAGCACGATCACGTCCTGGACCAGTGATCTTCTTGCTCCCGATTCTAATTTCTCCGTCAAAATCCAAATCCAAACCAGCTATCATACGAAGCATGGTGGTTTTTCCACAGCCACTTGGCCCTAGAAAACAGACAAAGTCACCAGAAGATATATCCAGACTGAGGTTATCAAACACCAAGTTTCTATGACCCTGAATCGAAAAAGACTTGTTTCGCAATCGTATGCGCAAATCCTCCGATTGTGATCCACTGATAACAGTAGTCATGAGGTTCTACTGCCCTACAAAAGTTTTGCGCCACCATAGGGCACGCTTGGAAAGAAAAACAATAAAACTATCAGCCAATTTACCCAACAGGCCAATTGTGATCATTGCCACGATCATGTCATCCGAGCGACCAAAGTTTCTGGAATCCCAAAGAAGCCACCCAAGTCCACTTGAGGAGGCAATAATCTCAGCCATGATCAACAAGATCCATGACATGGCCATTGCAGTTCGGAGAGATTGAAAAATGTTAGGAGTTGCCGAAGGAAATAGTACGCATTTCATCAACTCTGATTGTGACTTACCGTACATTCTTGCCATGTCGACAAGATCATCATCAGTACTTCTAATCCCTTCCACAGAACCAAAGAGAAGGATGAAGAATGAACCAAATGCAACGATTGCAAATCGTGCCCCATCTATACCGAAGACAATAATGAAAAGAGGTATCCAGGCAATAATTGGAATAGGAGCCAACAGAAGAAAAGTCGGCATAAAGAATCTTTCTAATTGTTTCGATAAGCCAATTGCTAAACCCATGATGATTCCCGAAACACAGCCTAAAGAGAAACCCACAGCCAATCTTCTAACACTAACGAGTGTGTGCAACCAAAGATCTCCATTCTTGATCAAGGCAACAAACGCCGACATCACGGAGGATGGAGGGGCAATGAGCGATGCAGGCAACCAGGATAGCCTCAAGGAGAGTTCCCAAAGAAGAACCATGGCGATAGGCAAAAATAAACCCTGGAGTTGTCTTGATTGAATGATTAAGAAAATTCTACGCACAGGGCAAGGTCCTTAGGAGTTGGGCCAACCCAACAAAGATGTGCGAACGTTTATTGGAGTTTTAATAAATTTCTCACGAAAAAGAAAATCAGCTTTGTTTTGAAAGTCCTCCACTACATTGGGCTCATCAAGAGAGGTATTCCAATCTAGACGTTGCCAACTTAATTTAACTACATCTAAGGGGAGATCCAAGAGCCGAGCCATCAGGTCTTGCGCTTCAGCGGGATTAGCTTTTATCCAGGTTCTGGCACGTTGCAGTTGTTCCAGAACACGACGAATAAGTTCCCGATGAGTGTCCATGGATTGCTCACGAACACTGACAACAACTTGGACGGGGGATGTCACATCTTCAAGGGCGATTCCATTGCCATTCAGGATTTCTTGTTCAATGTATGGTGGGAATATCGCCCAGGCATCAATGACGTTAGCGGAGAAGGCGGCCTTGGCATCAGGCGGAATCATATTCAACAATTCAACCTTAGATTTATCGATACTCGCTACTTGGAGATTTCTAAGAAGCCCATAGTGAGGGCCAGTCCCAAAAGCTACGGCAACACGCTTTCCTATTAGATCGGATAGACGCCGATGAGTAGAGGTCTTTTTCACCACGATTTGAGAGTGCAACGTGCAGGAAAGCATGGGGACACGTACTTTGACACCTGTCGCACGTGTCACGATTATAGGAACATCAGCGGTCATGAGAACATCGACACGATCTGCGCCAAGAGCTTCGCTAGCACTAGGTGGGGATTGAAATGTTGGCAGGTGCTCAACTGTTGCTTCTCCTTTCAAAGCATCCTCAAACCATCCCTTATCCTTGGCTACATAATAGGGTGCATAATCAATCGCACGAAAGAGAGTACCAATTCGAATGACAGGCAAGTCTGATCGAGAACCCAAAAAGGGGATACTTCCGGTACTTTTGACTGTCCAGAAAACGAGAGAGAGGATCAGGGATACACAACCAATGGAAAGGAGGCTAACCCACTGTCTTCTAGTCATGTGCGGTCTCAGAGGGTGGTAGCTCATTTTAAGATGACCTTGATTTTTTCTGCAACTTACTCCAAAGCTCCCGAAGATTCAGATTCGGTGGTGGCCGCAATTTGGCATAGTTTGGACATGCTGAAAAGCGACGTAATGTTTCATAGGAAGGATGGTCGACGTTTTGAAGGACATCCCGAAGCGCTTCCTTAGTGACAGGACAAGCCCGAAGAGTGCTTTTGCTGCTTGAAAGATCAAGCTGTACCTCTTTCTTTAACCAATAATTGAACAGAGCAAAAGGATTTAACTTATTCGACGAATCGCCTCTCTCATCCAGAATTGCTGCGCAATCTATCCAGGCAAGAAGTCCTTCTCTTGGTAAGATCGGCATAATTTGAGTTTTATCTTCAACCTGGTGCTGAGGGTTTCCTTCGACATCTTTTGGAGTCCAAATATGACCTACTGGGGTTGCCCATGTTCCAGCTCCAATCATGATACCAACACTTCCACCGACCAACTCATCTGCAATCAAGGTAGGACTGTCTACAATTTCCCATTTTGGCTTGTTTTCATCAGTGAGGAGCGTCTTAACTGACTCTTTCAGATGTTCTATCATCTGATGTTCTTTAAAAACCGAATCCCAGAAATGTTCATAATCTGTTTTTGATTGAGTTTCGTCTGATGAATATTGGGTACCCAGAAGAGCCATCACTGAAAGAGTTGCATGTGGAACAGACCACAACCCCAGAGTACAATCCTCTTTAAGACTGCTTAACAAGCTCGACAAGGAAAGGTCGGAATAGGATAGACTATTACCTTTAGTACATAACATGTCGAGAAAGTCTTGTTCCACCCGGTCGACATTAACGAGAACTTCCTGAAATCCAAAACGTATCGGAATGCCGATTTTTAGAATTTCACCGTTATTAGAACCACCAAGACTGTTGACTAGGGTCTTAACTTTGGAATCGATCTTCACGATCAGTTTCTTAGCAGATTCCTTATCGCGTAAAGGGCGTATTCGCCCGTTATTGTGGTAGCCAGATAAATATTCGATATCGCAGACTAGGGTGATAAATTCTTCATTTTCTTCCCTATCAGAGTGATGAAAGCTTAGCCAGGGAAGGCTTTCTAATGATCCCCTGACGAGGAGAAACTCTCGATCGGGAAGATCGCTACTGTGATTACCAGAAACAAGAGGTGCTTCCATGCCCTCCCAAGCAATTATATGATATAGGGGACGATGCCTCCTATGATTTAACTCATCCTCTAAAAGGCTCAATTTATTGAGCAAAAGACGCGGAATGTGATTTTTGATCTTGGTAGCAAGACTGTCAATATCACTCTTATCAGTGGAAGAGAGTCGGAGAAAAAGATGATCCTCTGGAACAACCCCAAACAGCCTGCGATAAACGGGATTGTTTGGTTTTATTTCTGGAAGCAGAATAGGCAATACGAAATGACCTTTAACGCGTTTTTCCTGTGCTATGGCTTCACGAATCTCTTTTTGAACCCAATCACTCTTCAAAGAAGCTTTACTTACTACAAGAATAAAAAAAGCACTAGAATTGATCGCGTCTTGGATCACATCTTCTAAATTATCTCCCCATAAGATTTCTCGTTGATCAATCCAAGCCGTGATAGCCGGGTCTAATGCTTCAAGGATTTGATTGACAATAGCCTTGTCTTGCGAGGCATGTGATAAAAAGACCTTCATTGAGAGCAGCCGCAGAGGGAAAGTATCTGCATGGAGATGCATCGTCTTTTATTTTAACAAGAAGCGGAACATTCCGCAATGGCAATGAGTGAGACCATTGGGAGAAGCAAGGAATCCAGCGGAGTTCAAGAGGGAATGGCTCTCTGGTGGCAAAGTAGGATTGGAACAATAGATAAAGGGCACCTCGAAAAATTGGTATTTTGCCGCCGACCTGCTGCTATGAAAAAGCCGCCATGGAGGCGGCCGGGAGGAGAAAAGATTAGCGGTGCGCGAATAAATACGCCAAGTCATGCTTGCTTTGCCTAAAGATTC
>JBKCPG010000378.1:0-5188 GCA_046309395.1 Cyanobacteriota bacterium
CCCCGCGCCCGCCCTTTTGCCCTGGGGCGCTGGCCCGACTTCGATCCAGCCCTCTGGGAGGAGGAGGTGCGGGCCGCGCACCGGCTGGCCCGCGACAGGCTCGCCGATGGGGGCCCGCTCGCGCCGATCGTGGGGCGTGACCTCAACCCGGAGGTGCTGGCGCAAGCCCGGGCCAACGCCGAAGCCGCCGGGGTGGCCCCCTGGATCCGCTTTGAGCTCGGGGACGCTCGGGCGTTCACCCCCCCCACCGGCGGGCCGGGCGTGGTGGTCACCAATCCCCCCCACGGGGAGCGCCTGGGCACCGGCGAGGATCTGGAGGGGCTCTACGCCGACTTCGGCCAGCGGCTACGAGAGCGG
Source organism: Cyanobacteriota bacterium (assembly GCA_046309395.1). Lineage (GTDB taxonomy): Bacteria > Cyanobacteriota > Cyanobacteriia > PCC-6307 > Cyanobiaceae > Cyanobium. The sequence continues at coordinate 358 of JBKCPG010000378.1, forward strand.
GCTCCGGGCTGGACCCTCTGGCTGTTGAGCGGCCACCCCTCGCTCACCGGGTCGCTGCGGCTCAAGGCGGCCCGGCGCTACCCAGTGAGCCATGGCGGGATCGACTGCCGCTGGCTGCGGTACGAGCTGCGGGGTGGTCTCCGGGAGCGGGCGGAGGCGGACGCGGCGGAGGGGGCGACTGGCCGGGAGACCAGCGGTGGGGCATGATCAGCGTGGACTCGCCTGCCAGCGCGTGCCCTCCCCCCAGCATTGCGGCGATCACCGGGCGCGTCTGCGACTCCGTTCGCTCGGCTGGGCCCTGCTGGCGGGAAGCGCGTCGGGCCTGCTGGCCCTGCTTCTCCCCTGGCCGATGGGCTGGATCGGCCGCCTGGATCCGGCTCTGCGGGCGGCGGGATGCGGCTTTTTCTATGGCTTGCTGGCCTTTCACCTGCAACGGGTCGACCCTGACGACAGCCATCTCCAGGCCGGCCTGGTCGGCGCCATTTGCGCCATCCGGAGCCTGGCCGCCCCCTTGCCCTGGTTGGAGGCCTGGCCTCTCGCCCCGATGGGATCCACTCCTCCCACGTTGGAGGAGCTGATCGGGGTCGTGCCATCCCTGATGATGGAGACGCTGTTGGTGTGGTGGCCCCTCTGGTGGCCCCTCATCGGCAGTGCCCTGCTGCTCCAGTGGGCCCAGCGCCTGCTGCCTGCCCCGCGGCCATGAGCCTGCTGCACGCCACCTGGCTGTTTCCCCCTGAAGGAGCGGGAGGGAGGCTGTTGCTTTGGGCCGACACCTGGCGGGTGGCCACCCCGGTGAGGCCAGAGCTGGAGGCGCCGGAACATCCCCTCACGCTCAACTGGGACGATCTGGCGGCCTGGTTGCAGGAGCACAACCTCTGGTCGGAGGCCCTGCGGCCCGCCCACGCCAGCCTCACCCTGCCCAGCCGCGCCCAGGCGGCCCGGGGCCGCCGCGCCTCGGCGGAGGCCCCCTGGAGCGGCCTGCCGCTCCAGGCAGGGGAACCCATCCCCACCCAGGTGGCGTGGTGGCCCTGGAAAGTGGAGGGATTGGCCATGGAGCCTGGGGCGGCGGCGGAGTGGCTCAGTGGGCTGCCCCTGTCGGGACACCATCCCGACCTGGCGGATGAACTGCGGTGGTGGAGCCACCTTCAGCGCTGGGCCCAAAGCCTCATCGCCCGAGGGCGCTGGCTGCCCCAGGTGGAGGAGGGCAGGGCTTGCTGGCTCCCGCTGCTCAACAGGGAGGGTGACAGGCGGCGGCTGGAGGAGCTGGCCACGGGGCTGCCCCAGGTGGCCACCTGCGCGATCGCCTCAGGCAGCCCCACGGAAGGAGCCCTGGCCTGTCGCCGCCCCGGCAGTGGGCGGCTGCGGGTGGCCAGCCTGTTGGAGGCCCTGCTGGATGGGCAGTTGCGCAACGGCTTCGCCCCCGGGGGCAAAGACCTGGATCCCCTGCTGGCGGCCTGGCAAAAGGCCCTCGGACGCGGCGATGGCCGTCTGGCCCTCGACCCGGAACAGACCGAGCGTCTGGAGACCACCACCCACCATTGGCGAGAGGCCGTGGCGGGGCGGGTGGCCCCGGCCCGGGCCTGCCTGGAGCTCTTCACGCCGGCCGATGGAGAGGAGCTCTGGGACCTGCGAGTGTCGTTGCAGGCGGAGGCCGAGCCCTCCCTGCGGCTGAACGCGGGGGTGGTCTGGGCCGCGGGCGACAACGGGTTGCAGCTCGGGGAAGTGGAGGTGCGCCAGCCCGGAGAGCTGTTGCTGGAGGGGTTGGGTCGGGCGTTGCAGGTGTTTGAGCCTTTGGGGAGGGGACTGGAGACCGCCACGCCGGAACAGATGCGGCTCACGCCGGCCGAGGCCTTCGTGCTGGTGCGCACCGCCGCCAACCAACTGCGGGATGTGGGGGTGGGGGTGGTGCTGCCGCCGAGCCTGAGCGGCGGACTGGCGAGCCGGTTGGGTCTCTCGATCGAGGCGGAACTTCCCAGCCGTTCGCGGGGGCTGAGCCTGGGCGAGGGACTGGACTGGCGCTGGGAGCTGATGATCGGCGGTGTCACCCTGAGCCTGAAGGATCTGGAGCGGCTCGCCGCCAAGCGGAGTCCCCTGGTGCGGCACAAGGGGGCCTGGATCGAGTTGCGCCCCGGCGATCTGAAAAACGCGGAGCGCTTCTGCGCCGCCGATCCCAGCCTGAGCCTCGATGAGGCCCTGCGCCTGACGGCCAGCGATGGCGACACCCTGATGCGCCTGCCGGTGCATCGCTTCCTTGCCGGCCCCCGCCTGCAGGCCGTGCTGGAGCAATACCACCAGCAAAAGGCTCCCGATCCCCTGCCGGCTCCGGAGGGCTTCGCCGGCCAGCTCCGGCCCTACCAGGAGAGGGGCCTGGGCTGGCTCACCTTCTTGCATCGGTTTGATCAGGGAGCCTGTCTGGCGGACGACATGGGCTTGGGCAAGACCATCCAGCTGCTGGCGTTTTTGCAACACCTCAAGGTGGCTGGAGACTTGAAGCGGCCCGTGCTGCTGGTGGCGCCCACCTCCGTGCTCACCAACTGGAAGCGGGAAGCGGCGGGCTTCACCCCGGAGCTGGAGGTGCGGGAGCACTACGGCCCCAGGCGTCCCAACACCGAGGCCGCCCTCAAAAAGGCGCTCGACGGCGTCGACCTGCTGCTCACCAGCTATGGACTGCTGCAGCGCGACAGCGAGCTGCTGGAAAGCGTCGATTGGCAGGGGGTGGTGATCGATGAGGCGCAGGCGATCAAAAATCCCTCCGCCAAGCAAAGCCAGGCGGCCCGCGACCTGGCCCGGCCCCGCAAGCTGGGCCGTTTCCGGATCGCCCTCACCGGCACCCCTGTGGAAAACCGGGTGAGCGAGCTTTGGGCCCTGATGGACTTCCTCAACCCCAAGGTGCTGGGGGATGAGGCGTTCTTCCGGCAAAGGTACCGGCTGCCAATCGAGCGCTACGGCGACATGAGTTCCTTGCGCGATCTCAAGGCCCGGGTGGGTCCGTTCATCCTGCGACGGCTCAAAACCGACCAATCCATCATTTCCGACCTGCCAGAAAAGGTGGAGCTCCGAGAGTGGGTGGGGCTGGCGCCCGAGCAGGTGAAGCTCTACCGCAAAACGGTGGACGACAGCCTGGAGGCCATCGCCCGGGCCCCCCTGGGCCAACGCCATGGACAGGTGTTGGCCCTGCTCACCCGCCTGAAGCAGATCTGCAACCATCCAGCCCTGGCGCTCAAGGAGGCGACGGTGGACCAGAGCTTCGCCAGCCGGAGCGCCAAGGTGCAGCGGCTGGAGGAGATCCTCGAGGAGGTGATCGACGCCGGCGACCGGGCCCTCCTCTTCACCCAGTTCGCCGAGTGGGGGCACCTGTTGCAAGCCCACCTGCAGCGCCGTTGGCGCCAGGAGGTGCCCTTTCTCCACGGGGGGAGCGGCAAGAGCGATCGACAGGCCATGGTGGATCGCTTCCAAGAGGATCCCCGGGGCCCGCAGTTGTTTCTCCTCTCGCTCAAGGCGGGTGGGGTGGGGCTCAACCTCACCCGCGCCAGCCATGTGTTCCACATTGATCGCTGGTGGAATCCAGCGGTGGAAAACCAGGCCACCGACCGGGCTTACCGAATCGGACAAACCAACCGGGTGATGGTGCACAAGTTCATCACCAGCGGCACGGTGGAAGAGCGGATCGACCGGATGATCCACGAGAAGTCCAAACTGGCGGCCGACATCGTGGGAAGTGGAGAAGACTGGCTGGGCGGCCTGGATGTGCGGCAGCTCCGGGAGTTGGTGACGCTGGAGGAGAGCTGAACCACGCCTATGGATGGCGGAGGGAGGAGGAAGGCTTGTGAAACACCTGTGTCATTGTTGGGGGGAGCCGTAAATCGAGTTGAAGCGAATGACAGGGGTGGTGACAGTCTTTGGAGGGGGGGGATTTCTGGGGTCGGCCATTGTTGATCGCCTGCTGGATGAAGGCCATACGGTTCGCGTGTTTGAACGCCCCCGCATCCAGCCGCACCGGGCGTTCACAGCGGGGGAAAAGATAGACTGGGTTGAGGGAGATTTCGGGCACATACCAGACATTCGCCAGGCGCTCAACGGTGCTGACGCCGTCGTGCATCTTGTCTGCACAACGCGTCCGAAGAGCTCCAACGATGAGCCGATTTTCGATGTGCAAAGCAATGTGGTGTCAACCTTGCAACTGCTGGAGGAAATGAGACAGTTTGGCATCCAAAAACTTCTCTTTGCCTCGTCAGGAGGCACGGTTTATGGGCCACCCATCCAGACGCCGATCAACGAGGACCATCCGACCAATCCAACCACTTCCTATGGCATCACAAAACTCAGTATCGAAAAGTATCTGCAACTGGAACAACTCCTGCACGGCTTGCGACCTGTCATCCTGCGCGTGGCTAATCCCTATGGCGAACGCCAGCGGGTGGAATATGCTCAGGGAGTGGTTGCCGCCTTCCTGAAGCGCGCCCTGGCCGGGGAGCCCATCGAGATCTGGGGTGATGGCTCCGTGATTCGCGATTACCTGCACATTTCAGATGTGGCCAGGGCCTTCTCCGCCGCGCTGAACTACCAAGGGATGGGCCGCGTCTTCAACATTGGCTCCGGCTCAGGCACCTCGTTGAATGAATTGGTTCAAATCCTCTCTGAGCTGCTCGAGCAAGACCTGGATGTCATCTATCAATCGGCGCGCGAGTTTGATGTCAAATCCAATGTGCTCTGCTGCGAGCGGGCGCGCCAGGAGTTGGGTTGGCAACCGGAGATCTCCATGGCGGCGGGCTTGCGCCGCACCCTGGCGTGGTTGCGCCAGGGGCACTGAGGCGGTGGCGGTGGCGGTGGC
>JBKCPG010000379.1:0-6410 GCA_046309395.1 Cyanobacteriota bacterium
GGCCCGGGCGGCGCAACGCCATTGATCGGCATCAACAACCGGGATCTGAGCACCTTCGCGGTCGATCTGGCCACCACCGAGCGGCTGATGGCCGCCTACGGCGCCCAGATCCGCGCCAAAGGAGCGCTGCTGGTGAGCGAATCGGGCCTGTTCACGCGTGACGACCTGGACCGGGTGCAGGGCGCGGGAGCGGACGCGGTGTTGGTGGGGGAGGCGCTGATGCGCCAGGCCGATGTGACCGCGGCGTTGGAGGTGTTGATCGAGGGGGCGTAGGAGCGCCCGGGGAGCGTGAGCCTAGAAGTTGTATTTCACGCCCCCGCCGTAGCCGAATTGGTTGCCGTTCTCAAACGCCTGGTAGTTGACACCGGCGTAGAGGGAGGCTTTGTCGGCGATTTGCACTTCCAGGCTTCCACCCACCATGAGGTTGTTGGCTCCATTGCTCTGGCCGGTGGTGCTGAAACCGGCTCCAGCTGCGGGCAGCGTGGCTTCCAGGCTGTAGTTGGAGCTGTCGTTGGCGAGGGGATCCACCTGATAGGCCAGTTTCAAGCGGGGAACGAGGATGGCGTTGCGCTTGTCATTGAGAATGAAGCGACTGGCGAGTTCCGCTCCTACGGTGCCGACCAAGCTTTGGGCCGTGTGCTGGCCGACGGCCAGCTGGAGGCTCTCGTTGCCGGACTCATCAAAGCTTCGCTGTTGGTAGGCGCCATAGGCGAGGCCCAGAATGGGCTTGAGTGTGAGGGGCACCCGGCTGCTGGCGGCATTGAGCGGCAGGGCCAGTTCCGCCTGGATGGCCGTGGTGTAGCCCTGGCCTGTGGCCGTGCCGGCAATGGTGGAGCCGTTGCCGAGATAGGGAGTGTTGCGCTCGCCATCCACATTGAAATTGCTGTAGGCGAACAGGCCTTTGATGGCCAAATCTTTGTTGGGTTGGTAAACGCTGTACAGGGCACCGGAATTGATGATGGCATGCACGGAGTTTTTAGCCAACCCCAGATTGCTCAGGTTGGCGCTGCCATGGCCGTAGGCGGCGCCGATGGTCCAGGCGGGAGCTGTTTTCCACTCGAGGCCGTAGAGGCCAGCCGCGATGGCGGAGTCGTAGCTGGAGCGGCCCTGGCGACCATCGGTGTTGCCGGTGGTGTTGCCGCCCGTGGCAAACACGCAGAGGGGTTGGCGCGGGGGTTGACCGGTGGTGTTGGCATTCACCACCCAGCCATTGGCCGGGCAGGAAGCCGCCTGGGAAAAGAGGGTGTCTCGCTGGAGTTGCAGACTATTGAGGGCGACAGCCTGGAAGGAGGCATAGTTTTCTGGACTGATCGCTTGCACGGCCGCCTTTAACTGGCCTGCCGTGGTGAGGGACAGCAGCTTCGCCTGGACCTGGAGGAAGCCAGGGGTGAGGCCCGCGGCTTCGGCTTGGCCGGTGGTGAAACCGGTGGAGCCAATCAGGGAGCCGGTGGCGTTGACGTTGCCCGCATTGGCCGTGGCAAGGCGGCGAAAGCCGGCATCAAAGACGGAGGCGGCACGGAGAGCATTGCCCTGGCCCGCGCCCGTGGCTTTGAGGGCCGCCGTCACGGCGCCAGAGGGATGGCGTGGTTTGAATTGCAGATCCAATTGCCTGGCATTGCCGCTGCTGTTTTGCACAACGGTTGTGCCTTCGCGCAACACCACGCTGGAGGTGAAGCGTGAGGCATCCACCTGCAGTGAGCCGGAGGACGCGAAGGCGTTGGAGTTAGGAGCGGTGAGCCCCACATAGGTGAATTCCGGGAAGGCGGTGCCACCGCCAAAGGGAATCAGGCGCACGGTGCCGTTGAAGGCGTTGACGTTGCCGCTCACGGCGATCGTGTCGCTCTGGGGGCCCTGGAGTTCCAGCTCGTAGACACCACCTTGCAGAGCGAAATCGCCGTTGACGCTGAGCTTGCCGATCGAATTGCCCGGCGCAATGATGCCATTGGCGTCGATGCGTGTTTTCGGCAATTGACCGTTGCCAGCGATGGTTCCACCGCCCAAGACCAGGAGTTCGGAGGAGGAGGCGATGCTGCCATTGACAACAAGACGGGCACCACTCTGAACGGTGGTTGGCCCTGTGTACGTGTTGGTGCCGGTCAGCTCGAGCCGACCGCCTGCGCCACTGTTGACGAATTGGATCCCTCCGGGGCCGGAGAAAACTCCGGAGAAGGTGGAGTTCAATCCTGCCAGATCAACGTTGTTGGTGGGGAATGGCCCCAGAAACCAATTCTGGGCATAGGTGCCTGGCTGATCAACGATCAGGGTGCCGCCGGCAAAGGTGGTGCTGTAGGGGGCTGAGGCAAGGGCCGGCAGGCCGGGAACAATTCCCGGAGGCAATGGTCCAGGAATTTCAAAACCAAGCGCAAATTTAACAGGGTCAAAAATGTCAAAAGTTTCAAAGTTTATTATATTCGGATTAAACAAATCGGCAGACCAGCCGTAGACATCCTCATCTGGAATAAAACCGGTTTCAAAAGCAAAGAGTGGACCGTTGCCAGGAGTTGTTCCGTCGAGCAATTGATCAAAGGCTTGCGCTGTGAATTCAAACGCAAGTTCTGTGTTACCCCACCAGGGCATTAATCCCTCATCAGTGGCGCCAAAAAGTGACGCGTTGTCGTGATAGTTACCTTCAAAAACGCTGAGTTCGTATTGCTTGCCATTGACGGTGACCACGACAGCGGATGCCGGGTCTGGTAACAACGCGAGGGGGGTGACAAGCCCCAACCAGAAGAGGACCGGACCTCGCAGTGGCCTGGGAGAACGCTTCATGTTGGTGGATTGGCATAGATGAACTGACTATAGTTGGAAAGTGAGAGTGTCGCCAGGGTCGCGCCAGCAACAAAGCCCACGATCTCGTCCAATGATCCAGGAGTGACCTTATTGATGTATAAGCCTTGGGTGTTCGCGAAGCCAGCAGCCGTGAAGGCCCCTCGGCTGAGCCTGTAATCAGAGGGGCTGCCATGAAGCTGGATCAGATCTTCCGTGCTGAACTCAACAATCGCCCCCAAGTCTAGGCTACCTTTCTGGGTGGTGATTCCATCGTCGTAAAAGGTGCCAGTCGCATCTCCCAGAACAAAGGTGTCTGGGCCGCCAAGGCCTGTGAGGATGTCAACGGTCTGCTTACCACGCAGACTTGAGGAGAGAGGAATGCCAGAGATGATCTCTCTGGCGGAAGCATCATTCGTCGTTCCTTGAATGATATCGGAACCGTCAGTTGGGTTGCCAACCGTTATCTCCTTAACCAATACTGCTATAGTGTCTCCGATTTGTGTTGTACGCCCCGCGTCGCTGAAGAACTTTATCTGTAGTGATTCATTAGGATCAGAAACCGAGTCCACAGCGATCACGGTCGAAAAGGCATAGCGTCCGTCTGCGCCGACAGCACCAGTTCCTGTGGCCATCCCATTTGACAAATCAGAAGATGTTACGCCTGCCCCACTCAGCGACCAATAGAGGGGCGTACCAGATGGAACGTTCGTGGTGGCGATGCTGACGGAAATCCGGTCACCTTCGAATAACTCACTCGAATTGCTTTTAAGTGTGAAGGTAGGGCTATTCGCATCAAGTTGGATTTTTCCATCACTGAACTCTACGGTCTCAATGGATTTCAGTGTATCAATGCCAAAGCTAACATCACTTAAATCTTCAAGAAGATATGAGCCATCAGACTGTTTGGTCAGTGCAATTCTTGACTTAGGGCGATAAATACGTAAAGTATCACTTCCAGCACCTCCATCAATCATGTCATTGCCAAAGCCACCCTCAATAATATCATCTCCTATGCCGCCCTCAATTATGTCATTACCATTATCACCGTATAGAATGTCATCACCTGCATAACCTTTAATAGTGTCGTCTCCACCTGAACCAAAGATGAGATTAGGAAGATTGTCTCCTCCTAATAGTTCTCCATTATCAGAACCTGTTTTGGGTTCAACAAAGAAAAAATTATCGCGGACACTGAATAGGGAATTGCCATTAAATGAAGCAGGAATAATATTACCAGTTAATGGATCGTATAACTCTATTGTCCAAGATTCTTCACCCTCTTGCAAACCATCTTGCTTTAAGCCCCAGAAATCATTAATAGGCCCAATTAAATCCAATAATTCTTCTGATAAGCCAGTGGTATCTAACCGTTCAAAATTTATATCAACAGTCGATTCAACATTGGGCGATAAAGTTAGTATTCCTTCAGGAAGAGTGCCAGACTCAAAATCACTTGCGGATATGGGACTATCTCCTGCAGGTTTGACACGCCAACCAATTTCTCTTGTCTTACTTGTATCCCCACTTTGATTAATGTTGAATCTGATGGCTTGCACGGTATCATATAGTTTACCTTCAACAAGAACAGAAGTAGTATATGTATTAATTACCCAGGTTTGCTTAATAGGCTGAACCTCTAGAGAAACTTCGCCTTCACGAAAAATAGGATTCATGTATGCATTGATGCCCGTTTCTTTTTGGTGAGCTTTGGCATCTGTATTTACAGCCAACGGTTCTAATTCTTCTATAAAAGGTGTTGAAAAGTTGTTTAGTTGTCTTCTGGGTGCAAACCCGCCTGAAATCAAGGAAAAGTTCCAGGCTGTCCCACCCAGAGGAGCCTGGACTGTAATAGAAATATTACCTGCGCTATTGTCTGGAATATTAAAATTAATTGGCATTCCAGTAACGCTAACAGTTCCTGTATCAAGAAGGGTTATATTACCATCTTTAACAATTAGCCTATCTGGAATAGAATACGATGTAAATTGACCTCCGATTATTTGTTTGGGCGCAACCGGTGCAGTAAATGTAAAGTTTCCCTGGCCTCCACTTTCTATAAGTTTGTCAAATATTGCTTCTTGATCTTTTAAATCAAAAGCAATACGATCATTACTACCATTAATTGGGAACGGTCCTTCTGATTTATAGAATTTCTCTCCAGAAATGTTAGATTGCCTACGAATGAAATAGTCATCAATAGTTACGTTAAAGTTTTCCGTCCCTTCTTCTAAATCATCAAAGACAGAACTGAGAGCAACTGTCACTTTTTGCTGACCAGCACTAAGCTTTACCCATTGATTATCATTTTTAAAATTTGATGTTCCTTCTGGAGATGGCAGACTAGCTAAATTATTTGACTTTAAGTCAGATTTTAAACTTCCTGTTCCACTAAAATTAAGATGAAACCAAACATCTTTTGAAAGACCATTCTTGGCACCAGCGCCTGTCAGGGAAATTTCAAGCGAGATTACATCTCCTTCCTTATAACTTGTCTTGCCTCCACTTATGGAAAGTTCAACGTCATAATCGAAGTCACCCTTTACTTCTATATCTAGCGGATTCCAGTTCTTATTATAATAATCATTAACCGATCGATTTGCCAGCATGTTTATATATTCTGGTGCTAAATCTTTGCCTCGTAAATATTTATAAACCCTGCCAACAAAATCATCGGCGTCAACCAGACATCCTTCAGTATTACCAGTATCTGTTCCAAGATGAAAAACAATTGATTTGCGGTTTGGTATTGGGTCGGGATTTGTCGGCGTTCCAAAACGAAAAGAACTAAGTGATCTTCCATATAACCAGTAACTAGCTTTGTAACTATTAGAAGCCCAAGGGGTTGCATCATCCCAAAATCCTTTTCCTGTGATTGTTATACTTCCATCACTAAACTTGTATTCAGCAACTCCATTGTCTTTGCGTGTTACTGTGATAGTTGGATTGGCCATAATTACTCTGATATATTGATGACCTTAAACGCGAGAGGCTGAGCTGTCAACCCCCCCCCCCCCAAAAAAAAAATTTTGAAGGTATTTTAAATGCCTTTACATTCCTCCGCATGATCCCAGCTCCTTATGCGGATCCGATCCTGATAAGAACGTGCGCAAAGATACAAAACTGAGATCCCGAGCCTCTGGACGATGGACTTGATTCGAATCAGTAAGATCTCTATCTTGAGGCTTTGGAACATAGAGGCCGGACAAGAAGCGCCGATCTCGGCATCTTTTGGGCTGAATCCATTGCTCTTATCGCTTGCAATTGCTCCATGTAGTATGCAAAAGCAGCCTAAGGCGTGATTCTTTCTTATCGGCGAAGGAATTGTTCTGGCATCGGCCTGCCGATCCCCCGAACAGCTTGTCCAACACTGGATAGATCGTGCGAGCCACGATCTATCCAGTGTTGGACAAGCCTGCAACTCTAGGGCACCTCGAAAAATCACCTATTGAGGAACAGATGGTGACCAATAAAAAAACGGCAGTCCCCTACCGGGCCTACAATAGGGTCTCCTGAAATAGGCTAGACCGCCTGCGGCACAATGGATTTGAGCAGTTTTCGGGGGTAGAATGTACACGTATGGGCCCAAATGCGCCCAATAGCCGCTCAGAGTTTTCCACATGTACCGACGTGGACATCGTGAC
>JBKCPG010000380.1:0-5803 GCA_046309395.1 Cyanobacteriota bacterium
TGCCTCTCTTGGCCTCCAGAGGGCGCATAAGGAGGGCCTTAGGTATCAACTGACTGGAGCGTGAGGATCTTTTGGCGACTACCCAGTTCATTCAGTTTTGCTGCTTTTTCTCCGGGGCTCGCTTTTTCAGGAAGCCCTAAAAAGTCGACCCCCTCAAACCAGTCGGCGCTCCCTGGCAAAGGCCTGGGGTCGGGGGCCGAGCCGGGCAGGAAGGTGCCGGGTGAGATCGCGCTGCCGTCGGAGCCCAGATCCACCACAAAAAACCCGTCGCGCCCCCGCACCCGAACCAGCGTGTAAGGCATGCCGCTGGACACCACCAGTGGTCGCGCCTCTCCCAGGCACGCCAGCGGGGGCCCTGGCGAAACTTGGGGCGGCTGGGCCGACGACCACGGAATCAGCCCCCAGGTCGCCACCACCAGGCAGCAGGCCACCAGCCGCCGCGTCCACTTCCCGATCCCGAGCGCCTGAGCCATCGTCCACCTGTAGCGCGTCCGCGGCTTTCTGGATGGAAAGAAGGAAACCTAGATCTCCGTGTGGTCGCCGCCAGGATCACTCTCCAGGAGATCAGCCTGGTTTCGCAGCCCCAATTGGCTATGGGCCACCACACCGTGACCAGGCGGAAGATTGGCATTGATCAAATCAAGGGAACGGAGCAACGCCTCAAGGTTGAATTGCTCAATCAAGGGTTGACTAGGAACAGCCAGCATTCGCTTGTAGTGCTGGAAATAACCAGTTCCCGCATACGTCACCGTCACTCTGCACCAAGGCATGGCTCTCCCAAGAAGCATTTGGTCCTGATCTAGCTTTCACCCTATCGCCGTTGTTCTCATTCCGGAAGGGATAGATTGACGATTGAATCGTATCAATAATCGCAAGTCAGGCGACAAATCGCCGACTTGCGGCCAGATCGATGATTTCACCTCCGGGGCCCGCCAACCAGGCCAAACCAGGAGACAAGCGGCCATGGCCCCCGCCATCGGCGGTCACGGACGAAGCGAGACGCTATTCACCCGGCGGTACTCACGGGGCGTCTGCCCAACCCGTCGCCGGAAGCAACGCTCAAAATAGCTGAGATCCATGTAACCCACCGCCGCGGCCACCTCCGTGATCGTCATCTTGCGATGACCACGCAGGAGGTGTTTGGCCTGTTTAATCCGGATGCACTGCTGCAGATCCTTGAAGGTTGCCTGAATCTCCTTGCGAAACAGAAAGCTGAGGTGGGAGGGACTGAGATTCGCCACTTTGGCCAGATCATCCATAGTCATTGCGGCCGCGAAGTTGTCGTGCAGAAAACGAATGGCTTTGCAAACCCCATCATGCAGGGTGGATGACAGATCCGGCCGACCCTGAATAAAGTCATCGATCCAGCGCTCCAGCCCCCCCTCAACGGTCGGGGGTTCGCCATCCGGCGGTTCCAGTTGGCCCTGATCTGAGGCGCTTGCCGACACCTCAGGAAACCCTTCCAGCAACCAGGGGGTATGGACGTGAAGGTCGTTGAGGGAGACTTCCTGGCCGCCTGACAGGATTCCCAGATGGGCGGCCACCCTGGCCAGTTCAAACAGATTTCCTGGCCAGTCATGCTGACGGAACACCTGGCGCACATTCCCATCCATCTCCTGGGTTGGGGCAATCTCCAGATCGCCTTGCAGGGCTTTCAACAGGGAAGGGATATCGTCTTTGCGGCAGCGGATTGGAGGAACATGAAACGACAAGAAGCTCAGTTCACTGAGCAGGGATGGCAAGAAGGTGCCCTTGGCACCGCAAACATCAAGGTCGTGTTCCGTAATGGAAATGATACGAACATCATTCGGGGCTGAATGGTTGGTCCACTGCCCAAGGCGTGGATAGAGAAGATCTCTCAAAGCATATTGATGGTCCAGTGACAGAAGGTGAAGATTATGCAAGCACAGGGGGCCACGGCGAGCCTGCTGCATACAAAAAGGCATGGACACCTCTAGCCGGGCGCAATCAACCTCGACGAATGGATAACTGCGCCTTTCGCTAAAGGCATGAATGGCCACGGCGGCATGAATCTTTTCCGTTCCCGGCTCACCGCCAATCAAGACAGGAAGACAGGACATACTTGCCATCTCAATCGAGTGCTCCAATCGAAGCAGCTCCTGACTCACTCCGGCAAGGCGGAAGGAGCGTCCAAGGCGCTCCTTCGACCACTCAGCCACATCTTGGCGCTTGATAAAATAAGCAGCTCACTTGGCCGTTAACTTCAGGAGTGAGATAATTTCAAGGGAGTCGGATTCCCTTTCATCCCCCATATACTGGATGGCACCAAGGGTCTCATTCCCATACACAATCGGCTCCCTACACACGCGACGAGATCCGCGGGGTGTGAATCGACGCTCACCCCGATGGCCGGGGGTTGATGTCCATTCGTATGGAGAACTCGTGTTCCGTCTCTTCGAAGGAGAAACGATGCCGGAATGGCGCCGATGAAGGGTCAAACACAGATCGCTCAGGGGGGTGGTTTCGGAGAGAAGGTCGAGCAACGCCTGAAGCAATTGCTCCAAGGTTTCTGAGTGGTCGTAAACGCGCCGCAAGGCCTGAAAAAAACCATTCAGTCCATCCGAACAGAAGGCCAGATTCAGAATTGTCATTAGGCACCTTCCGCTGGATAAAGGCCAGCAGAGCGTAGTTAGGGTTTCATGAATAAACGGCGAGTCCATGCCGACCCAAGCACGAAACCGTGACACAACTAGCCTTGCCTACACGGGAAATCAAAGCCTGCCATCTTCACAGCCAATGACTTTAGGGGCTTGCTTGATCCCCTAGCCCAACAACCAACTTCTCAACCCATCCCCTCTCAGACCTAGCGATGAAGAGGAGGCCGTAGCAAGGTTGCGGCGCATCTAGTACATAAAGCTTTGCGGATAATGCTCTGAGGCGCCCACCAGGCGGCCAGCCCGATGAAAGATATAGTAAACAAAGGGGGTGGTAATGCTGTAATCCATGAGGTTGCCACCTTGCCGGGTGGCTTTCTCACCTCGCACAACCGTTCCGGTTGGAGGCGCCACAAAGGCTTCATTCGTTGGATCGGCGTTGAAGTCACCCACCACCGCTCTCACACCAGGATGGCGATGAAGGGCCGCGATCTGCATGTTGGTGTAACTACAAACCTTGCTCACATTCGCCGAGGGAGCATGATAAGAATAAATAGCAATCGAGACGCCTCCCTCATTCACCTCCATCCATGGCAGACGACGGGGATTGTGGGGCTGAAAGCCAAGAGGGGAGACATCTACCGGGTCCAGGATGCCTTGGCTATGTACAGGAAGACGACTCATCACCGCCAAGCTATTTCGGGGGTCAGCCTCCGCGTAGTTACACCAAAACAAGACATCGTACAACACACTTCCTGATCGATACTTTCCCGTGAGCGAATAGGGATGGCCAAGGATCGGCGCCTGATTCTCCAGGATTTGGCTCATGTCACCGCACTCCTGAAGGCAGATGACATCAGGATCGTTCTGAGCAATCAATGTTTGCAGGTAGAGCTGCTGCGCGCCTCCCCGCATGTTCCAAGTTGTGATTTTCATGGGGACAAGCCGTAAGAGCACCGACTACAGAGCCAAGAACGTGCCTGAGCACCGCATGACCATGCGCTCTGTTGGCACCACAGAGCCCGGAGGCATTCCGGCGGCATTCCCTCCGCGAGACCTCTTCAGCCCATGGGGTTGGCTGAAGGGAGCACCCAGGCAAAGCACAGGAAGAATGAATTTCCTAGGCGGAGGTTTCTCGATACGCATGTCCAACAGAGCCCCAAGTGGCTTGAAGGGTTTAGAGAGCGGCGGATGCCAAACATCAAGCCCCCAATCCGGGAGCAAATCGCCAGCTAAACCCAGGTTATTTAAACAGCCCTATGAGATCGTTTCCAAACCGAATTGATGATCTTTTCGCCTCCATCTCCGCTGTTTGCCGTGAAATCAGCCAAGGGGGCCCGCGGAGAGCGTTGAATCAGCCGCATCCCAGCGCTCCCTTGGCCCTCAGGTCAGACAGGCCAAGGGGGCCAAGCCTCCATGCCAATCGGATCCATTGACGATTGACGGCATCGTCCATGATTCCTGGTGGGCCGCCACTGGCCAGGCCCTGTCAGCCCCGCTGGCGCCAGGCCACCGCCGCCAGCCAGTGGATCAGCACCGCCGGCCAGAGGGAGCCGCTCACCACGTAGGCCAAGGCGCACGCCCCCCCGAGCAGGCTCTCCCGCGTCAACACCTGGGGATCCGCCCACTGAAACTGGAGCGCCCCACGCCTGGGGCGGATCCGCAAGCCGCGCCAGGCGACGAACAAGCCGACGCTGAGCGCCAACCATGGCACCATCGCCAAGGGGCCCACCCCATCCAGGGAGCTGGGCAGCAGCAGGCCGCGGAACACCACCTCCCCGAGGAACGCGGGCACCACCAGAACGGCCCCGCGCCACCCCCGGCTCCAGCCGATGGCGACCAACGCGATCCCCATCAGCGCGCTCCACACCAGGCTGGCGGACGGCCACTCGGGGAAGAGACTGTCCCCAAGGCGACCGAGCGAGGTGGCGATCCAGGGCACTTGGCCGAACAGGGCCGTCGGGGCGAGGGGCTCCAGGCGCGGATTGGCCCCCGGGATCTGATTGCTCCGTACCACCAGCAGGGGCAGTCCCACCCGCGTGAACTCGGCGGCGAAGAGGTCGTGGGCCGTGCGGGGAAGCATGGACCGCCAACTCAACAGGGCGTCCTTGAGGCTCTGGCTGGTCTGAAAGACGTTGGCGCCGGGGCGAATCCGCGCCGTGGTGGCCGTGCCGGTGCCGGCCGCCAGGGCCCACTTGGCGTTGTTGGCCCAGTCGCCCCGCACCCGCCCGAAGGGTTTGAGGAGGTGGTCAAAGGCCAGCCCGAGCTCCCGCAGCCGCTCCCGATCAAAGGCCGACATCGGGATGGCGTCCCCCTGGAGGCGCAGCTGACGGATGGCGATCCACAGGGCCTGGCCGGAATCCTGCACGCAGGAAGTGGAGGGGGTGACCGGGGCCACGCCGACGCCGTCGCCGGAGCGATAGCGAGCCGAGAGAATCTCCGCCTGCAGGGCGATCGCGTCGAGAACGGCCCCGCCAATCGGCACGAGCACATCGGAGAACGGCCGCAGGCCGATCCAGCCCCGTTGCAGGTTGCCGGCGTAGGCGCTCCAGTCCTGGCTGCCCGCCACGATGCCGTTGGGGTTGGTGGCATAGATCTGGTGGTAGCGGATCGCCAGCCGCGGCTTCCCCGTGAACGCGTCGCGCACCACCTGGGCCTCCCCGAAGGAGAAATGGCCCGTCACAGTCCAACCGTCCACTGGTTCGCCATCGGGGCCGCCGATCCCCCCGAACAAGTGCATCAGGAGCGCCCGCTCCCCGAGCGTCCATGGCGGTGGCGCCTTGCCTTCTGGAATCAGGGCCGTGTGGTGGAGGCTGCCCCGCCTCAGCTGGGCCGGGCTCCAGTTGGTGTGGTGCACAAAGGCCAGGGCGGGATCGGTGCCGCGCTCCACCCGCTCCGGGGTGACCCGCAGGTAGGCGTAGGGCAGAAGCGCCTGAACCGTGAACACCCCATCGGCGGCGGGGGCGCCCTGAATCAGCCAGCCCTGGCCATTCCAGGGGGAGCCCGCCAATCCCGACGGATCGATCAGGCGGCGGCCAAACCGATCGGGGGGCAGGGCGGGGATGCGGATCGTTTCCTCCACGCCGTCGAAGCGGGCGCTAGCGGGATTGAGGTGGCGCACCCGCCACAACCCCTCGCCGCTGGCGCCCCCCACCACGGTCACCAGACCCTGCCAGCGACCCGTGATC
>JBKCPG010000381.1:0-11184 GCA_046309395.1 Cyanobacteriota bacterium
CCCCCGAAGCCGCCCGGCCTGCGGCGCCCCTGAGCCTGCCCGAGGCGGGCGCGCTCCAGCGAGATGGGATCCGCTCATTGAGCCTGGAGGAGGCGGTGGCGTTGGCCCTGCGGAACAGCCCCGAGGTGCGGGCGCGTCGAGAGCTAGTGGCCGCCGCCTTGGCGGAGCTGCGGGCCAGGCTGGGCGCCTATTGGCCCCAGCTGGTGGCCCTGGGCGGTGCCGAGGTGGATAGCGGCTGGAGCCGCACGACCGTTTTGGAGTCGAGCCAGACCCTGGGGTTCGGACCGTTTTTTGGGCCAGGTGGACCCTTCTACAGTCCCAAGGGGGGGAGCGTGGGCGTGCGGTCGGGCTCCGCCGCCGTGTCGGCTGGGCTGGAGCTGCGACAGGCCCTGCTGGATTTCGCCCGCACGCCCCGGGTGCGAGCGGCCAGGGCGCGGCTTGACCTGCGACGGGCCGACTACGCCGATGCCCTGCGCCGCCTGGGACTGGAGGTGAGCGAGGCCTATTACCTCCTGCAGCGGGCCGACCAGCTGGCGCGGATCCGCGACGCGGATGTGCGCAACGATCTGTTGATCCTGAAGGATGCGCTTCAGCTCAAGGAGGCCGGATTAGTGCCCCGGCTGGATGTGCTGCGGCGGCGGGCCATCGAGGCCAGCAATCAGGAGGCCTTGATCCAGGCCCTGGCCGATCGGGCCGTGGCCCGTCGCAGGCTGGCGACGCTGCTCAACCTGCCGCCAGAGATCACTCCGGCGGCGGGGGATCCCATTCGTCTTCAGGGGCGTTGGCCCCTCAATCTGGAGGCGAGCCTGCTGGCGGTCTATCGGGGCAACCCGGAGCTGGAGGCGGTGCTGGCCACCCGTCAGGCGTTGGCGGAGGAACGGCAGGCGGCGGCGGCGGCCCTGCTGCCGAAGCTGGGGCTGTTCACGCGGGCGGGGGCCAGCGCCAGCCGCGACAGCCTGTGGGGGTTTCAAGTGAACGGCGGCGGGTGCTGCCAGGCCTCCATCAGTCCCGAAAGCCGTGCCAGCGGGTGGGACTGGTCGATTGGCCTGAGCGTGAGCTGGCTGCTGTTTGACGCCGGCGCCACGGCGGGCGAGGCCGAGGCGCTGGAGCGCCGCCGCCAGGCGGTGGAGCAAGAGCATGCCGCCCGGCGTGACGCCATTCGCCTGCGATTGGAGCAGGCCTTCTTCCAGCACGAGGCCGACCTGGCCAAGCTGGCCTCCGCCCAGCGGGGCGTGACCGCGGCCTTGGAAGCCTTCCGCGACATCCGCATGCGTTACAAACTGGGCCTGGCCAACGAGGTGGATCTCTCGCTCACCCAGGAGCGTTTGATCAGCGGCCTGGTGGGGCGGCTGAACGCCACGATCGGGGTGAATGTGAGCTACGCGCGGCTGTTGCGGGAGCTGTTGCCGGTGCCGCGGGATCCCGATCAACCGGTGGAGGCCGTGCTTCAGCTGGGTCTGGACGACCACCAGCGCTCAATCCGGTAGCCGAGCACCACCAGCAGCACCACCAGCCAAAACCAGAGTTCCGGGGGATTGGCGGTGCAGAGCACGAACAGCAGCGCCGTCTCGGCCACCAGCCAGGGGAGTTCGCGGCGGAGCAAGGGATTGGCGAGAGGAGGCCGAGGCAACCTCATGGCGGGGGGAGGGGGCGTGGTTGGGTCGGCCGGTCGTAGGCCCGGGGGCGGAAGCCGCCGGTGAGGGAGCGCAGGCCAGGGAGGATGTAACTGATGGGGCTCCGCCATTCCACGTAGGCATGGGTGTTGACCGTGAGGCCTTCGCGCACGGGAAAAATGGCGCTGCCTCTGGAGAGGGTCCAGCGGTAACCATCGCGGCTGCGGGGATCCCGATCAAGGGCGATGTCGCCGCGCAGCACGGGCCCGTTTTTGCTGAGGGCCTCGGCGAGCTGGGGATTGCCGGTGGTGGTGGCGATGTCCTCCGGAGTGGCGGGCAGGGTGAACACCCGCCGCACCGTGCCAACGATGCCGCCGAACCGGCCCCGCTGGTTCCATTGGGGCACCACCTCCACCGGCAGGCCAATGGGGAGGCGCCGGGCGTCGGCGGGGGTGAAGTAGGCCACGGCTTGCAGGGGGGCTGGTGTGCCGTCCGGGTTGTCTGGGCGGCCGATGGTGCCGAGTCGCTGGCCTTGGGCCACGGTTTGGCCTGGGATCACCTGCAGGTCGAGCACCACCCCGTCCCGCTCGCTGACCACGTTGCCTTCGTAGGCCAACCTCGCGCGGCTCACTTGGAGCTCACGGCGCAGGTCGGCGAGGCGAAAGCGCCGCTCGAGCGACTCCGCCTGGAGGTCGAGTTTCACCTGTTGGAAGGCGTTCTGGGCCTCCTTCTCGCTGATGCTGAGGGCGTCGAGGGCGACGCCGGCGTTGGTGAGGCCCTGCTCCGCCGCCACCACCTCGGTGGCGAGAGGGGCCACCACTTCCTTTTGGGTGAGCCATTGGAGCCGTTTCAATTTGCTGGCGTAGGTGGCCTGGAGTTGGGAGTAGCGCCGCCGATCACCAGCCAGCTTGGCCAAGGCGGTGTCGCGCTGGTCGCGGGCCGCGTCGAGACGACTGGCGTCGCGGGCGTCGAGGTCGCGGTTTTGGCGTTCCAGCTGGGCGAGGTTGCCCAGCTGTCGTTGGAGCTGACGGTCCAACACCGGCAGGTGAAGCACAAGCAACACCTGTCCGCGGCGCACCTGATCGCCCACCGCCACCCGTACCTCTCTGACCTGGCCGGCGGAGCGGGCGTTGAGCAGGCCCGCCATGCCCGGAAAAATCAGCACGCCTTGGCCCACCACCTCCGTGGGCACGGGCCAGAACAGGGCCCAGAGCCCCAAGGCGGTGGCCATGGCCGCCAGGGAGATTCCCACCTGGCGGTGATCGTTTGCGGGATCACGGGACCGCGGCGTTCCGTTCTCCGGCGTCTCCGCTGGGTTGGCGGAGGGCTGGACGGACGGGGTTGCGTGTTGGTGGAGGCCCCGCACCGGTGATCCCCAGCCATGAAAGCCAGAAGTTTGACGCACCCTCGCGAGATGGGCCGAAGGAGGGAGACAGGCTCACGGAT
The DNA here is from genome assembly GCA_046309395.1 of Cyanobacteriota bacterium. Taxonomy (GTDB): domain Bacteria; phylum Cyanobacteriota; class Cyanobacteriia; order PCC-6307; family Cyanobiaceae; genus Cyanobium. The sequence continues at coordinate 3,060 of JBKCPG010000381.1, forward strand.
GGCTCAAAGAGCGGTTGTGAGAATGTCTTGAGCGATCAGAACACGGGAGCGTGTGTCTGTGAGTGAGAAGGTGTTGTTGGTCCAGATGTTGTAGGTGACGGAATCAATCACCTGCGTGGTTCCCGAGTTGGACCAGGTGGCTCCAGGAGTGTTCAGCAGTTGAACCGTGTCTTCGGACGAACCGAGGATGGTGAAAGTCCCAGTATTGCCAGAAGAGACACTTTGGGCGATGTAGGCCGCATTGAGTTTCAGCGTGTTGATGCCCGTGGTGAGGTCAAAGGTGTTGAAGTTTCTCAGTTTTTGATTCAAGGAAGGGAGATCAAGTGTGAGACCACTGATGTTGTCACATTTCAGGGTATTAGAACCATTTCCGCCATCAACCAGGGTGAAATTTGTGCCGGATAATGTGACGGTGTCATTGCCGGCTCCGCCAAGAGCCACATCAAAGAGGCCCGCGTTTCCAGTGTCTGAAGCGCTGCCGATGCCCGTGATGGTGTCATTCCCAGCGCCACCGGCAATGCGATCAACTCCACCAACGATCTCCGCCAAGTTGGACGTATCCACACCAGAGGGGAGGAGATCCGCCCCATCTGTTCCTTTTTGAGTGAGGAGATCGCCGCTCCCGTAGAAAATGAAGCTACGATCGGCGTAAACGGCTGTAGGGGAGGTCTGGGTCGCTGGAGCACCAATGGCCACATCCCCGATGCCATCGCCGTTCAAGTCGCCCATCGAGACGGCGGCGCCAAGGTAGATGTTCGAGACCGGACCACTGAGTTTCACCGCGGCCCCGGAGGTGACCAAGGTGTCGAGGTTGGTGTCCGCGCTGAAAGCGTGGCGGCGGCGAACGGCCGCGGGTGGAGCCTGGCGTGAACACTTCTGTTTCCCCACGCTGACAGGACGAGAGCCTCCCCAGGGCTTGGGGTTGTCCGCCTGCCATCGGCCCGACGGCGCCCCGCTTAGGACAGGACCCATGGACGTAGAGCCCTTTTCCCACCAGAGCGTGCTGGCCGCCGAAGTGCTGGAGGCTTTCGCTTCCCTGCCGCTCCCTCCCGCTGGCGCCCCTCTGCGCCTCATCGACTGCACCCTGGGCGGCGGCGGCCACAGCGCCCTGCTCCTGGAGGCCCACCCGCTGTTGGAGGTGGTGGGCCTTGATCAAGATCCGGCGGCCCGTGCGGCCGCGGCCGCACGGCTGGCGCCTTGGGGCGATCGGGCGCGCATCGTGGCCACGAATTTCGCGGGGTTCACTCCAGACCAACCGGCGCAGGGGGTGTTGGCGGATCTGGGGGTCAGCAGCCCCCAATTGGATCGGCCAGAGCGGGGCTTCAGCTTTCGCGAAGACGGGCCCATCGACATGCGCATGAACCCCGACAAGGGCGAACCGGCCGCCGAGCTGCTGGATCGGCTGGAAGAGGGGGAGCTGGCGGATCTGTTGTATCGGCTGGGGGAGGAGTGCCTCTCCCGCCGCGTCGCCCGGCGCCTGGTGGCGGAGCGGACCCACCGACCTTGGCGGGAGCGCGGCACCGCTGAGCTGGCCTATGTGATCGCCGGCTGCTACCCCCCCAAGGCCCGCCATGGCCGGATCCACCCCGCCACCCGCTGCTTCCAGGCCCTGCGCCTCGCCGTGAACGACGAGCTGGGATCCCTGGAGCGGCTGCTCGAGCGCGCCCCCGATTGGCTGGTCCCTGGCGGCCTGCTGGCGATCATCAGCTTCCATTCGCTAGAGGACCGGCGGGTGAAGACCGCTTTCTTGGCGGATCCGCGGCTGGAACGCCTCACCCGCAAGCCCATCACCGCCGGGCCCGCGGAGCTGGAGGCCAATCCCCGGAGCCGCTCGGCGAAGCTGCGGGTGGCGCGTCGCGTGTCGCCAGCGCCTCCTTGAGCGGGGACCCCGGTTTCGGGAGGGGAGTTGCCTGGTCGGGATCCACCGGCAACCCCCGCAGCCCCAGGGCCAGGCGACGGGCCAGCAGCAGCAGGGGGTAGAGCTGGCGGGAGCGGGAGCCATCGGCCATCAGCGGGGCCAACACCCGCAGCAGGGCGGCGCTGGGCTCCATGCGTTCGCAAAGCCAGTGGATGGCCTCAGCGCCATGCAGCACCCGATCCCCCTCGATCACCATGGCCCCATCCCGCAGGTGAAAGCCCCGCTGGGCCAGCGATTGGCGGAGGGCCACCTCGGCGCGGCCATCCAGGATTCGCAGCCCGGGGATGCCGCCCCGCAGTTCGCTCAACTCGGCGAAATGGCGGCAGAACGGACAGCCCCCATCGAACACCAGCACTGGAGCCCCGCTCCCGTCGGTGGCGAGCGTGTCGAGGAGGGCGGGCCGAGGGTGCGCCGGCGGCGCTTGGGGATCACGAGAATGGAACACCATGGAAGGGGCCGCGATGCCAGCGTCAACACCACTTTGGGGCGAAGGCTCGCCAGGCCGCCGGCTCGCCGCCTGGTTGCTCGCCGGGTTGCTGATCTTTTGCCCGTTCCCCTCCCGGGCCTGGGCCCTCCCGAGCGGAACCGCCCTCACCTTCTCCCCCCGCTCCTACCGCTGCGACGGCGAATCCCTCACCGCCCTGCTGGTGAAGGGCCCGATGGATGATCCCGCCATCCCCGATCCCAGCACCGCTCCGGTGCCCGTGGGCGGAGGGGTGGTGCTGAAGTGGCGCGGACTGAGCCTGCAGCTGCCCCGCACCAACAACGCCGGGCCGGCCAGCTTCAGCGATGGCAAGTGGTGGTGGAGCCTGGAGGATCCGGCCCATCCCCGCTTCCGGCTGCGGCGGCCCTTCGGCGACATCCAGGAGATTGCCTGTGAAGCCTCGCCCGAGGTGGAGCCCGTTGGGGAAGGGGGGCCTGCCGCAGCGATTTAGGGTGATTGGTTGATTGATTTCCTTCCGCCTCCCCCTCTCCACCTTGGATCTCCCCCAGCTCACGCTGCCCCATCTCACCCGTGGCGACTGGCTCTGGTGGGCGGCGCTGGGGGTGCAGCTGCTGGCCATTCCGGGCACCTTGCTGCCCGTGCTGCCTGGACTGGCCCTGCTGCCCTTGGGCGCCCTCCTCTGGCTCTGGGGGGTGGGCTGGGAGGCAGGCTGGCCCGCCCTGCTCCTGGCGGGGGTGATCCTGCTGTTGGGCTGGGGCGCCGACGCCCTGGGGCTGGTGCTCGGGGCCGCCCGGATGCAAGCCACCCGCTGGGCCTACATCGGCTCCGGCCTCGGCCTGGTGGCGGGCCTGTTGGGGTTGCTGCCGGCCTTGCCCGTGGGCGGTCCCCTGGTGGGCGCCCTGGTGGGGCCCTTGCTGGGGGCGGCCATCGGCGAGCTCCTGACAGCCCCCACCACCTTGGGCCCTCTGGGGTTGCTCCGCCTGCGGCGCTCCCTTCTGGTGGGGCTGGCGGTGGTGGCGGGGATGCTGGTGAGCCGCCTCGCCCAGTGTGTGCTTGCCGTGCTGGGAGTGGTGGGGTTTGTGCTGCTGACGGCGAACCCCTTTGCCTAGACGGGGAGTTTGGGCACGGAACGGCTGAATCCCGTGCGGTCGTCGGGACCAAACAGCTGGCGGTAAGCCGCCGTGCCCACGCAGGTGACCACGGGCACCGCCACAAACAACCCCACCCCACAGGCCAGCAGACCCGCCACGATCAGCGCCAGGGAGAGCAGGGTCAACTCCACCACTTGGGGCCAGGCCGGGGCGACCACCTCTGGCCCCCGGGCGAGGGCGGCGAAGGGATGGTCGTCATGGAGCAGGGCCACCTGGGGCAGGAACGCCTGGGTCAGGCTGAGGTAAAGCGATCCCGCCACCAGGAGCAGCCCCGGCAGCAGGAGGAGCAACCCGTTCACCTGGCTCACAATCACCCCCAGCAACAGGAGCACCGATATGGCCGCCACCACCCCACAGCCGAGCAAAAAGCCCGGCAGGTAGAGCCGCAGCAGGGCCCGGGGATCCCAATGGGTGAACGTGGCGAAGCTGGGCCGCCCGCCCCCCAGGGCCACCCAGGCCGCCCTCACCATCCCGCTGGTGCCCCAGAGGTTGAGCACCGTGCCCCCGATCACATTGAGCACCAGGAGGCTGAGGGTGACGGTGCCGTAACGCAGCCAAGCCAGGGCCGCCCCTAGATCGGTGGGAAGGGACTCCGGGTCGAGGGGCGGCAGCTTGTCGGGCGTGTAGGAGGGTTGCAGCGCCTGCAGGAGGAGCTGCAGGGCGGTGACCAACAGGCCGAACGCCACAAAGTGCCAGGGAGCCCGCAGGAAAGCACGCCACCCCTCCCGCAAGGCCTGCCCCACATCCAGGCGAGGGGGCGACTGGGGGGCGGGCATGACGGCGAAAGGGCACGGCCCCCACAAACTAGGCGCGCTGGCGCAGGGTGGTCAGGGCCTCGGTGACGGCGGAGAGGGCCTCGGCCACCTCCGCCTCCCCCGTGCCGCGGCCGAGCCCGAAGCGGATGGACGCCGCCGCCTCCCGTCGGTCGCGTCCCAGGGCCGCCAACACATGGGAGGGGCTCCCCTGCCCGCAGGCCGAGCCGCTGCTCACCGCCAGCCGGCGCCGCAGCAGTTGGTGCAGCCGGGTTCCATCGACGCCACTGACGGTGACATTGAGGTTGTGGGGCAGGCGCTGGTGGAGCGAGCCGTTGAGCCTGATTCCACCCAGGCCTTGGAGCCCCTCCCAGAGCTGATCGCGCAGCGCCCCCAGCCGCTCAGCCCTCTGGTCGCGATCCTCCAGGGCCAGTCGCAAGGCCGCCGCCAGGCCAAGGATCAGGGGCACGGGCAGGGTGCCGCCCCGCAGGCCCCTTTCCTGGCCGCCCCCCAGCTGCTGGGGGGCGATGGCCACACCGGGGCGGATCAGCAGGGCCCCCACCCCTTTGGGTCCGTAAAACTTGTGGGCGCTGAGGGTGAGCAGATCCACTCCCAGTTCCCCCATGGAGAGCGGGATGTGGCCCACGGCCTGGGCACCGTCGCAGTGCAGCAGCACGCCCCGTTGGCGGCAGAGGGCCGCGATCGCCTCCAGGGGTTGAAGCACGCCGATCTCGTTGTTGGCGGCCATCACCGAGAGCAAGAGGGTGTCGGGTCGCAAGGCGGCCCCGAGGCGCTCCAGATCCACCAACCCGTCGGATCGCACCGGCACCACGGTGAGGGGATATCCCAGGCGGGAGAGGGCGGCGAGGGGATCGAGCACCGCCCGGTGCTCGGTGGCCAGGGTCACCAGGGCGCGGCGGGCAGACCCCGCCAGCACGGCCGCCTCCACGGTGCCCCGCAGGGCCAGGTTGTTGGCCTCGGTGGCCCCGCTGGTGAACACCACCGCCTCTTCCCCCATCCCCAGGGCCTGGCCCACCCCGGCGCGGGCGTGCTCCACGGCGGCGGAGGCCTCCAAGGCGGGCCGATACAGGCGGCTGGAGGGATTGGCGAAGCGCTCGTTCCACCAGGGGGCCATGGCCTCCACCACCGCTGTGGCACAGGGCGTGGTGGCGTGGTGGTCGAGGTAAGTCAGCATGGCCTCATGCTCTCAAATCTCGCGCGACCCGCTGGCCCGCCACCTGGCACCGATGGGTGGGGGCTCGCCCTCGCCCTGATGCTCGTTTCCCCCCTCTCGCCCCTGTTTGCCTCGCCGGGGAGGGCGGAGGGCCAGGACGACCCGAGCGCCACGCCCCCGCCGCCGCCCGATCTGGTGGTGTTGGTGGACAAGGAGGGCCTCAAAGGTCGCTACCGGCTGGGGGTGTTCGGCCGCCAGGCCGATCCCGCCCAGCCCGGGGTGTGGCGCGTCAAGCTCTGGGAGCAGACCCAGGATCGCCTGTTCATCTCCACCGATGTGCTCAATTGCGGCCCCACCCAGCCGATGCGCGTCACCGGCGGCAGCGGGCCAGGCAATGGCCAGCTGATCCTCAAGGAGCTCAACCCCGGCGGCGTGATCACTCCCGCCAATCGGCTGGATCATCAGATCTGGTGGGCCGCCTGCTTCCCGGAGCAGGCGGGCAAGGATCCGGCCACCCTGGGGGCGGAGGCCCGACGTCTGGGCTTCAGCGGCACCATGGTGGAGCGCCAGCAGGTGGTGCCCGGCACCCGACGTCCCTAGGCTGGGCGGGTCGCGATCCGCCATGGCTCCCACCACTCCCGCAGGCTCCCCCACCCCCTCTCCGGGCGGAGAGCCCCAGCCCGAAACGGCGAGTCTCGCGGCCGAACAGTCCCCCGTGCGGGTGTTGCTGGTGGATGACGAACCGGGATTGCGGGCCGCCGTGAAGGCCTTTCTGGAAGACGAGGGCTTCCAGGTCACCACCGCCAACGACGGCGAGGATGGCTGGACCCAGGCCCAGCGGCTCCTCCCCGATGTGGTCATCACCGACGTGATGATGCCCCGCTGTGATGGCTTCGGCCTGCTGAAGCGGTTGCGGGCGGATGAGCGTTTGGGGGGCACCCCCGTGATCTTCCTCACCGCCAAGGGGATGACGTCCGACCGCATCGCCGGTTTCACCGCCGGAGCGGATGACTACATCCCCAAACCCTTTGATCCCGAGGAGTTGGTGGCCCGCCTGCGCAATGTGGTGCGACGCCAAGAGCGGCTCCTGGCGGAGGCGGCCCGCTTCGCTGACGCCGATATCGGCCAGATGGCCAAGCAGATCACCGAGATCCGCTCGATGCTCGGCACCGGTGGCGTCAAGAAGCAGGCCCCGGCCATGGCCTTTGATTTCACGCCCCGGGAGGCCAGCGTGTTGCAGCTGGTGGCGGAGGGCATGATGAACAAGGAGATCGCCCGCCAGCTCGACACCTCCATCCGCAACGTCGAGAAGTACGTGAGCCGTCTGTTCATCAAAACCGGCACCTCCAGCCGCACCGAGCTGGTGCGCTACGCCTTGGAGCATGGCCTGGTGGAGTGAGGAGGGTTGGCTGCCCGCCGCCCTGAACGGGGGCTGGACCTATCACGACCGGGTGGATGCCGCCGGGGCCAGCGTGGCCGCCTTCTACGCCTCCCGCTATCCCCACAGTTCCCTGGAGACCTGGCGAGCGCGCCTGCTGGCCGGGGAGATCCACCGCGACGGGGTGCCCTTGGACCGGGATGGAGGCGTTCAGCCAGGGGATCGGCTCACCTGGCACCGGCCCCCCTGGCGGGAGGAGGCGGTGCCGGCCGCCTGGCGGGTGGTGTTCGATGACGGGGATCTGTTGGTGATCGACAAGCCCTCCGGCTTGCCCGTGCTGCCGGCCGGGGGGTGGCTGGAGCACACCGCCCTGCGGCTGCTGGAGCGGCGACACCGCGACGAGCCGGGGGGCGTGCCCAGGCCCGTGCATCGCCTGGGGCGGTTCACCAGTGGCCTGCTGGTGTGCGCCAGGCGGACCTCCACCCGCCGCTGGTTGAGCGCCAGGCTGCGGGAGAGCACGGCGGCCGCGGGGAGGGCGTCGGCCCTTGACGCTCCCCCGTGCCACAAGGTGTATCGGGCTGTCTTGGTCCCGGGCGGTTTGCCAGAGGCCCTGGCCCCGGGGGAAACGCTGACGATCCAAACGCCCATCGGGCGCCGGCCCCACCCGCGGCTGGGCCAGGTGTGGTGCGCGGCCCTGGAGGAGCGGCCGGGAGATCTGGCGGCCCACGGCCTCCTCACTCCGCTGGAGCGGGGTGCCGAGGGCGATCGGGTGGAGGTGGCCATCACCACGGGCCGCCCCCACCAGATCCGGATCCATTGCGCCGCCATCGGGGCGCCACTGCTGGGTGATCCCCTCTACCTGCCGGGGGGGACCGCCAGGGCGGAGGCCCTCCCCGGGGAAGGGGGATACCAGTTGCGGGCCCAGCGGTTGGCCCTTCCCCGGCCCGATGGCTCCTGGCTGCGGCTGGAGGTGGGGGGCTGAGGCCCATGCCAGGGTGGCAGCCTTTCGGGCCGCCGCCATGCTGTTGCTCGCCTCGGCCTCGCCAGCCCGTCGCCGCCTGTTGGAGCAGGCCCAGGTCCCCCATCGGGTGCGGGTGAGTGGGGTGGCGGAGGAGGCGATTCAGGATCCGGATCCGACGCGGCTGGTGCGACGGTTGGCCCTCGCCAAGGCCGCGGCGGTGCGGGAGACGCTGACGCCCGCGGACGGGGAGATCAGCGGGGTGCTGGGCTGCGATTCGCTGCTGGTGTTCGGGGGGGAGGTGTTTGGCAAGCCGGCGGATGCGGGGGAGGCGGAGGCCCGCTGGCGC
>JBKCPG010000382.1:0-3703 GCA_046309395.1 Cyanobacteriota bacterium
CCACTGGCGGGAGGCCCTGATGGAGGTGCTGGCCCGCGTCCCGCCGGCCCCCTGAGCCGCACCCCCTCACCCCTGTTCCGTCCTTTTCTTGTGTCGCCATGCTTGATCTGCCCACCCTCCTGGCTGGACGCCGCCGCCTGCTGGTGACCGGCGGGGCCGGCTTCATCGGCGGCGCGGTGGTGCGCCGTCTGCTGCGGGAGAGCGAGGTGATCGTGTTCAACCTCGACAAATGCGGCTACGCCAGTGATCTCAGCGGCATCGAGGCCGTGCTGGCCGAGGTGGGCGCCCGGGACGCGGCCGGGGAGGAGCGCCACCAGCTGCTGAGGGTGGATCTGGCCGATGGGGAGGCCACCCGGGCCGCGGTGCGGCGGGCGGATCCGGATCTGGTGATGCACCTGGCGGCCGAAAGCCATGTGGATCGCTCCATCGAGGGGCCCGGGGCGTTTGTCGCCAGCAACGTGCAGGGCACCTTTTCCCTGCTGGAGGCGACACGGGATCACTGGCGGGGCCTTTCGGGCGCGCGCCAGGAGGGCTTCCGCTTCCACCACATCAGCACCGATGAGGTGTTTGGCTCCCTCGGGCCGGTGGGTCGCTTCAGCGAAACCACCCCCTACGACCCCCGCAGTCCCTATTCCGCCAGCAAGGCCGCCAGCGATCATCTGGTGAGCGCCTGGCACCACACCTACGGCTTGCCGGTGGTGCTCACCAACTGCAGCAACAATTTCGGCCCCTGGCAATTTCCCGAGAAGCTCATTCCCGTGGTGATCCTCAAGGCCCTGGCCGGAGAGCCCATCCCGGTGTATGGCGATGGCCTCAACGTGCGCGACTGGCTGTATGTGGAGGATCACGTGGACGCCCTGCTGCTGGCCGCCACCCGGGGGGAGAGCGGGCGGAGCTACTGCGTGGGGGGGTACGGCGAGCGCACCAATCGGCAGGTGGTGGAGGCGATCTGCGTCCTGATGGACCAGCTCCATCCCCAAGGGGCGCCCCATGGGCGGCTGATCACCTCGGTGACCGATCGGCCGGGCCACGACCGGCGCTACGCCATCGACCCCGGCCGGATTGAGGGGGAACTCGGCTGGACGCCCCGCCACAGCTTTGAGGACGGCCTGGCGGAAACGGTGGCCTGGTATCTGGAGCACGAGAGCTGGTGCCAGGCCGTGCGGGAGCGGGCCCAGTACGGGGGCGAACGGATCGGCCTGGCGGTCCGCCCCTGAGGGCGGGCGTCCACCTACGGTGCCAATGGAATCCAGCGCCGGCGGATCGGCCGGCATGTGCCCTTGCCGCTGCGGCTCACCAACACCCTCACCCGTCGCCTGGAGCCGTTCGAGCCAATCGAACCGGGTCGGGTGTCGATCTACTGCTGCGGCATCACGGTCTACGACCTCTGCCACCTGGGCCACGCCCGCAGCTACATCGTCTGGGACGTGCTGCGGCGCTATCTGGTCTGGCGGGGTTACGCGGTGACCTATGTGCAAAATGTCACCGACATCGACGACAAGATTCTGCGGCGAGCCGCCTCGGAAGGCCGCACGATGGAAGAGGTGAGTGAGGAGAATTTGCGCCTGGCCCTGGAGGATCTGGGCCGTCTCAACATCTTGCCGCCCGATCGCATGCCCAGGGCCACCCGCTGCCTGGACGGGATTCGGCGCTTGATTGGCGACTTGCAGGCCAAGGGGATGGCCTACGGCGCCGATGGTGATGTGTATTTCTCCGTGATGGGCTATCCCCCCTACGGCAAGTTGAGCGGCCGCGACCTGGAACAACAGGAGGAGGGCGCGAGTGGCCGGGTGAGCGCCGATGAGGAGGCGCGCAAGCGCCATCCCTTTGATTTCGCCCTCTGGAAGGGGGCCAAGCCGGAGGAGCCGAGCTTCCCCTCCCCCTGGGGTCCGGGCCGGCCGGGTTGGCACATCGAATGCTCGGCGATGGTGCGCCAGGAGTTGGGCGACACGATTGATCTGCACCTCGGTGGGGCCGACCTGATCTTTCCGCACCACGAGAATGAAATCGCCCAATCGGAAGCTGCCAGCGGCAAGCCCCTGGCTCACTATTGGCTCCACAACGGCATGGTGAATGTGGGGGGAGAAAAGATGTCGAAATCCCTGGGCAACTTCACCACCATCCGCTCCCTGCTCGCCAGCGGCGTCAGCGCGATGACGCTGCGGTTTTTCGTGCTGCAGGCCCACTACCGCAAGCCGCTGGATTTCGTGGCCACCGCCTTGGAGGCCGCGGCGACGGGCTGGAAAGGGCTCAACGCGGCGTTGACCCTGGGGGATCGCCATGGGGCGGCCCTGGGCTGGAGCCCCGCCGCCCCGTCCGAGCCTGGGGCCGAGTCTGAGTCCGAGCCGGAGTCGGAGCCGGAGCCGGTGACGGAGGGCTGGGCGGAGGAGCTGGCCGCCCGCCGGGAGCGTTTCATCGCCGCCATGGACGACGACCTCAACACCTCCGCGGCGCTGGGGGAGCTCTTCGAGCTGGCCCGCCCCCTGCGGGCCCTGGCCAACCAACTGCAGATCAACGAGGCTCCCACCCCAGCCCAGCGCCAACTGGAGCCCCGCTGGCGGACACTGGTGGAGCTGGCGGGGGTGTTGGGGCTGGAGGCGGAGGCCGAGAGCCCCAAGGCGGAGGCGAACGGGCTCAGCGCCGAGGCGATCGAGGCCCTGGTGGAGCGGCGGAAGGCGGCCAAGGGGGCCCGCGATTTCGCCGAAGCCGATCGGATCCGGGCCGAGCTGCGGGAGCGGGGGGTGGAGCTGGTGGATAAGCCCGGGGGGGTGACGGTCTGGATCCGGGAGTAAGCCCCCTGCGGCTGGCCGGATTCGGCCTGGCCAGCCTGGCGGTGATGGGCAACGACGCCCTGCAAACCCTGGGTCCGTTTCTGGCCAGCCAGCGGTGGCGCTCCAGTCGCCTGGGGCAGGGGGTGTTTCTGGGCGCGGTGCTCTGCCTCGTGCTGGGGCTGAGCTGGGTTCTGGGGGAGGGGGATCCCGCCTGCGGACGGCTGGATCGCTTTCCCTTGCCCAACCCCATGGGCTGGATCGACCTGCTGCCGTTGCTGGCGCTGCTCGCCCTCACCCGGCTGGGGCTGCCTGTGAGCACCTCGTTTTTGGTGCTCACGGCGGTGGCGCCGGCCCATCTGGAGGGAATGCTGCGCAAATCGGCGGCCGGCTACGGCGTGGCCTTCCTGGTGGCCCTGGGGGCCTATGGGCTGCTGGCTCCCTGGCTGGAGGGCACCCCGGGGGGCGGGGAGCGTTCCGGCCTGGACGTCTCGGATGGGGAGCCGCAGGCGGTGTCCCCCGCCCCGCCCGCTCGGCCTCTCCCTGGCCTGGCCCCTTGGAATGCCCTGCGGTGGATCGCCACGGCCGTGCTCTGGAGCCAGTGGCTGGTGCAGGATCTGGCGAACATTTATGTGTATCTGCCCCGCCGGCTCAGCCTGGCCGAGCTGGCGGTGACGCTAGTGGTGCTCTGCGGCGCCGCCGGCCTGATCGTGGTGGTGGGCGGGGGGCCGATCCAGGGGGTGCTGCGGAGGAAGTGCCGCGCCGACGATCCCCGCGCCACCACGGTGATCAGCCTGCTGTACGGGTTGGTGCTGCTGGCGTTTCTCGGGGGCGATCGGCTGCCGATGAGCACCTCCTGGCTGTTTCTTGGATTGCTCGCCGGGCGGGAGGTGGGTCTGGCTTGCCGGAGGGTGGGGCGCCCGATTCCTGTTCTG
>JBKCPG010000383.1:0-8073 GCA_046309395.1 Cyanobacteriota bacterium
CCCCCGAACCCCTCTGGACCGCCCGGGGCGACCGCCACCACCCCTCCTCCCTCGGCCAGGTGTGCGTGAAGGGCGCCACGGTGGGCGAAACCCTGCACCGCAACCGCCTCACCACGCCCCTCTGGCGCGAGCGCACCGACGAACCCTTCGCTCCCATCTCCTGGGAGCGAGCCATGGACCTGCTGGTGGAGCGAATCCAAACCACCCTGGCGACCCGGGGCCCCAGGGGATTGGCCATCTACGGCTCCGGCCAGTTCCTCACGGAGGACTACTACGTCGCCAACAAGTTGCTCAAAGGCGCGTTGGGCGGCAACAACTTCGATGCCAACTCGCGCTTGTGCATGAGTTCGGCGGTGGCGGGCTACGCCCGCAGCCTGGGCTCCGACGGACCTCCCTGCTGCTACGACGACCTCGACGTCGCCGATCTTGTGGTGCTCATCGGCACCAACACCGCCGAGTGCCACCCAGTGCTCTTCCAACGTCTCCTCAAGCGCCGCCGCCGGGGGACGGACGCCCCTCGCCTGGTGGTGGTGGATCCCCGCGCCACCGACACCGCGGCGGCCGCCGATCTGCACCTGCCCATCCGCTCTGGCACCGACCTGGCCCTGCTTCACGGCATCGGGCACCTGCTGCTGCAAAGCGGCGCGTTGGATCAGACCTTCCTCGCCGCCCACACCGAGGGCTTCGAGAAGCTGGAGCCCCTTCTGCGGACCTGGACGCCGGAGCGCGCCGCCGCCGTCTGCGGCATCCCCGAGGCGAGCCTGCGCCAGCTGGCCCAGTGGTGGGCCGAGAGCGACACGGCGCTCAGCCTTTGGTCGATGGGGGTGAACCAGCGGCGGGAAGGCACCGCCACCGTGGCCGGAATCATCAACCTGCACCTCCTCACGGGCCAAATCGGCCGCCCCGGCGCCGGGCCCTTCTCCCTCACCGGCCAACCCAACGCCATGGGCGGCCGGGAGGTGGGCGGCCTGGCCCAGCTGCTGCCCGGCTACCGCGCCGTGGGCAACGCCGCCCATCGGGCCGAGGTGGAACGCCACTGGGGCTTCCCCGAGGGCGCCATCAGCGCCGAGCCCGGGCTGGCGGTGTGGGAGCAGATCGAAGCGATGGAGCGGGGCGAGCTGGACCTCTGGTGGGTGGCGGCCACCAACCCGCTGGTGAGCCTGCCCTCGCTGGATCGGGTGCGGGCGGCCGTGGCGCGCTGCCCTCTGGTGGTGCTGAGCGAGGCCTACGCGGGCACGGAAACCGCGGCCGTGGCCCACCTGGTGCTTCCAGCGGCCCAATGGAGTGAGAAGGCGGGAACCATGACCAACTCCGAGCGGCGGGTCACGCTCTGTCCAGCCTTTCGACAGCCACCGGGCCAGGCCCGAGCCGATTGGGCGATCTTCGCTGAGCTGGGTCGAAGGCTGGGCTTTACGCGCCAATTCACCTGGACGTCGGCCGCCGAGGTTTACGCCGAATTCGTGGGGCTCACCCGCGGACGCCTCTGCGACATGGCCGGCCTCAGCCATGCCCTCTTGGCCGAACACGGCCCCCAGCAGTGGCCCTTTCCAGAGGGCACGGCCCCCGGGGGCGGCGGCGCCCGCCTCTATGGCGACCACCAGTTCCCCACCCCCAGCGGCCGGGCCCGGCTGATCGCCGAAGCCCCCCTCGGGCTAGCCGAACCCCCCGATGACACCTACCCCCTGGTGCTCACCGTAGGCCGCTACCTCGCCCATTGGCACACCATGACGCGCACGGCCCTTGTGGCCCGGGCGCGCAAGCGGCACCCGGGCCCCGTGTTGGAGGTGCATCCGGCAGACGCCGAGCCGCTGGGGCTGGTGGATGGCGCGATCGCCACCGTGCGCTCCCGCCGCGGCTCTGTGCGGGTGCCGGTGCGGCTGAGCGAGGCCATCCGGCCAGGTGTGGTGTTTCTGCCCATGCACTGGGGCGCCAGCCAACCAGAGGCCTGTGAGGCCAACCGCCTGATGCACGAGCTGGGTTGCCCGCTCTCCAAACAACCGGAACTCAAGGCGGCGGCGGTGCGGCTGGAGGCAGGCCACGGGCATTCAGGGTGAGGGCGACATCGGCGCGCCGGGGGGAACGGCGGCGGCCCCCCGCTGGGATGGATGGGTGTGGTCGTCCGTCTGGGCCAAGGGACCCGAGAGCTAGCGGGGTCAGCCGCGCCCCGCTTCCGCGGGTGGCCTTGGGGGAAGCCATCCGAACGCGCGGCGGTGCGGGTGGAGATCGGCAAGCTGACAGCCGCGCGGAGAACACAGCGGACATACCATGAAGTGGAAATAAAGTTGAAGGTAAACAAGGCAACACATCTCGACACCCTGTAAATAAGCATGTCTTTCGATTGACCCGACAGAAGAGCTGGGTCAATGTGAGCATGTAAAGCATTTTAGGCTGGCCACTATGCCGCTCACCACAGCCAATTTACTGGCTTCTGAATACCTGCTCGCGCAGCAAGACAACAAAGATAATTTTCTTTATGAAAATGTAAGAACGGCACCCTGGGCCTTGAACCCCTACAGAGCACGATTCAAAGACATCCTCTTCTCGTCAACGGGGCTCTGGAATGCGCCGTACAGCCCGATCGGAGGCAGTCCGTTTGGCGGTCTCAACTCCGTTGCCCCGTATACAGCATCCAACGATACGTGGATCATCGCTCTGGATTCCACCGAAAAAGGCTTGCTGCTTCACACGTCCATCGGTGGCTTGAATCCATTCCTATGGGATTCTTCAGACGTGGCCAATTTCACCGCCGCGCCACCGAACACCCTCTTCCCCTCCGCAACCAGCTTTGCGAATCGACTCGGTGACGCCACATCCCCACCCGGGTGGCTGGGCAACCCCTACTATTTAATGGCGGAGGATACATTCACCAACCCATTTAACTTCGGCAGAATTTCCCGCGGCGCCTTTTCCTCAGTAAAGGTGACCTTGGTGTGGACAGGAACACCAAGCACAACAGATACCGACGCAAACCTAGATCTGTTTCTCTGGACACCTTGGACTGGCTTCATCACCACCGCGAATGCCGGCTGGTTTGGTGGATCGTCCACTGTCGGCGTTGATTCCGTTACCGGACCAAGTGAGAGAATTCTCGGTGCCGGCGCCGTTGAGTATTACGAACAAATCTATATCCCATGGACCGGCTTTGGCTGGTGGAATAACAATGTTCTCGCGGGAGTCACAGGCACCCTCGGCTCCGTCCCGGCCGCCACAGGTCAAGATTTTTCAATCTTCTTTACCTCCCGCCCGAGTGTTGGCCAAGGGCATGGCTGGGGGGATGTGCATATGAGCACTTTTGATGGAAAAGTGTATGATCTGCAGTCCATTGGCAAGGTGATTTATGCCAAGTCCCTGACGGACGACTTCCAGGTGCAAACCCATCAGAAGGCCTGGTACACAGGCGCGCAAGTATCTGTCAACACAGCTTTTGCGGTGAGAGTCAACAACCAAACCTATGTTTACGACTCGGAGCTTGCTATTGGCCAAGAACTCAAAGTCAATGGAGTCACCCATGGTCTAAGCAGCGGAGGTAGTGCCGTTTTTGGAAACACCAGAATCCAGCGTTCAGGAAATCAATACATCATCACCTCAGCCGGACAAGACGGAAACTTCGCCACCGCGGAGGACAACGACGTCGTCACCGCCTCTGACAATGGAAGCTATGTGGATGTCTTCATCAAGCCGTCTGATCTGCGCGCGGGCTCACTTCAAGGTCTCTTGGGCAATGGTGACGGGGATACCAGCAATGACTTTGCCAAGCGAGATGGCACATCTCTAGGTGCCAATCTCACAGTCAATCAAATCCACACCATATTCGTTGATGAATGGCGTGTTCGCGCTGGAGAATCCCTGTTTGGTGATGGGGACATCGCGGCAAAGGCAACCTCATCGACTGCCGTGATTGTTCCTGTTCCCGAGCCCGAGCCTGTCCCGATTTTTCCCAAGGAATTCATTTCCTTGGAAACGTTGGCGAGACAAAATCCCCAAGCTGTGGCGGATGCCTTTGATAAAGCACGTCAATTCGTTATTCCCGAAGGCACTTTCCTTACGGGGGCTGTACACGATTTCCTGGTCACAGGGGATGAAGCCTTTTTGAAAGGCGCACAACAGGCAGCCGACTTGGCACGGCGCAACCCACTGGAAACGGGCCTGGATCCTGGGGTTGTGGTCACTGCGCAGGCGACTTCAGTACTCGCTCCACTGGGAAGCATTGAGGGCAGCAAATGGGAGGATCTCAATGCCAATGGCATCTGGGAGACAGGGGAAAAAGGCCTGGCGGGCTGGACAATTTATATTGACAGCGTGAACAATGAAACACTCGACCCTTGGGAGCTTTCCACCGTTACTGACGCGAATGGAAAGTATAGCTTTGCCAATCTTGGACCAGGAAATTACGCCATCCGTGAAGTGAATCAGGTGGGCTGGGTCCAAACCTCCCCCAGTGCTCCCTATGCTTTAACCCTAAACGTAGGCGATTCATGGACTGATATTAATTTTGGCAATTATCAACTGCCGGTGCTGACACTCAACCCCAAGAGTCAAATCCTCGTCGAAGGGTTGACCAATCCCCAAAACGCCGCCTACACCGTCACCCTCTCCAAGGCGAGCAGCCAGACGATCAGCGTTAACTATGCCACCACAAACGGTTCAGCAACAGCTGGATTGGATTACACCGCAAGCAATGGAACGCTGACCTTCAACCCTGGCGTCACCAGTCAAACGATCACCATTCCGATTCTCAATAATTCCATCAATGAAGCCGATGAATCCTTTAGCCTAACCCTATCGTCTCCTACGTCGAATGCTGTCTTAGGTGCACAGTCGGCGGCGACGACCGTGGTGACGGATACCCTCGTGGCCTCCGTGACCACAACCTTGTCAGCGAATGTGGAAAACCTGACACTGACAGGAACAAGTGCCATCAACGGCACGGGGAATGCGGGCAACAACGTGATCACGGGCAACGGGGGCAATAATGTTCTCAACGGCGGCTCGGGGAATGACAACCTGAATGGTGGTGCCGGTAGGGATACCCTTACCGGAGGCTTGGGAACGGATGTGTTTCTCTTTCAATTCACCCAATCGACAGCCACCAGCCCTGATCGCATCTCTGATTTTGCGATCGGCACGGACAAAATTGATTTGCTCGCCGCATCAGGAGGTGTGCTGCCCGCCCCGGGCTCCTTTAGTCGTGCCGCCGATTCCGCGGCCGCCACGTTAAACGACGTCCTGACCGCGGTGTTCAACGACGCCAATGGTTCCTTAGCCGGGAACCAAACCCTCGGCACCAATAGCGCGGCCCTGGTCCGAGTGACCACGGCCGCGATTGCCGGCACATACCTTGTGGTCAATGATGATGTGGCGGGCTTCCAAACAGCGAATGACTTGGTGGTGAACATGACGGGATTCACTGGCACCGTACCAGCCCTGGGCAACATCCTGGTTTCCAGTTTCTTTGTCTAGTGGATTCCTGAAGCGGCCCAAGTCACTCGCAAACCAGGGGGCCTTCTCCCAGGCCCCCTGCAAAGAGCGAAAGACACCCACACACCACGGTTGAGAGCCGTCTTGGATCGAAGCCCCTTCTCCAAGACCAGATCGCGACCATTCGGGATTTTCCTAGTAAATTCACCGGTGTCCGGGCTTGAGGTGGGCCTCAGGTTTTGCCTCGCGTCCCTTCAGTCCCAATCCAGCTCCGTCTCCACGCCCCATGCGGCCCTCCCTTCAACTCCAGCGTTTCTCCTGGGCACACGTTGTTGCCGTGATCCTCACGTCTCCCCTGTGCGGCATGGATGGGGCCCTAGCCAATCCCACCCTGAGCGGCGATCAAGCGAACGGTGATGGCGCCAAGCGTCGTGCCAATGTCTGGATCGAGAGAGTGGATGTCTCTGATCGGTCCGAGCTTCCCGGACGGGTCGTGACCATCACCGGAACCCTGCCGACTCCATGTCACCAGGTGGATTGGGAGATTCCAGAACAAGCGTCAAAGGATGGGGTGCTTCGCATCCAGGGTTGGTCGATTGATTCGGGCTTCATGTGCATCCAAGTGACCCAAAGATTCGTCAGCCGGATTGCGCTTGATCCGATGCATGCTGGCCAGGTCGCGGTGAACGACGTACTGGGGTCGGCAGCCAACGGCCTACCTCCGCTGGGATGTGATCCCGACAGGAGTGAGAGCCGACTTGCCTCCGTGAGTCCGTTGGTGAGGACTGAGTTTGTTCATCTTTGTGATGAACACATCGAGATCCCTCCCTCCGTGTTCCTCCCCCCACCCGCGGATGATCCCGATCTTGCGGGTCGCCCTGAATCCAAGCCCGATAGGGGCTCGCCGGGCCCCATCACGTCCACCCCGGGCCCCCTTCCCTTCGCCGCCGCCCTGGCTGGCTGGCACAGTGCCCGTCGGCTGCGACGTCGCTCCAAGCAACGGGCTTGAAACCTTGAGGGCGGATGGGGTTCAGGACCTTCTGGGGCCATCCCCCTGGAGCTGGCCGCCTCCAGCCCCTGGCCGGGCCTGGAGGCTAGCGGAGGGATTCCTGGCTTACCATCCGCCCACTGGCAACGGGGATTTTGAGTTTGGGCAAAGGGCAGTCTTCACGCTATGTGCAATACGGATGCGGGTTGTCTGTCGCGAAAGGGTGGCGGAATTTTGATGGTTCCCCCCGGCTGCGCATCGAGCGCACACCCGTGGTGGGAAGGGTACTCACCCGCAACAAGTTTCTTTTTCCCAAGGAGGCGGAATACGGCGACATCGTCCAGGGCCTGCCCGTGGCCCCCAACGGCTGCAAAGGGGTGTACTGCTCCCATGTGCTGGAGCATCTCTGCCTGGCCGACTGCCAACGGGCCCTGCTCAACACCAAGGAGATTCTGGAACCGGGCGGCATTTTTCGCATGGTGATCCCGGATCTGGAGGCCTCGATCCAGCGCTATCTCCACACCGAGTCCGCCCAGGCCGCCAGCAATTTCATGCGGGAAACCTGCCTCGGCCACGAAACCCGCGAACGGGGAGTGATGGGCATGTTGAGCGCCTGGCTGGGCAATTCCCCCCACCTCTGGATGTGGGATTTCAAGGCCATGAACGAGGCCCTCCATGAGGCCGGTTTCGTGGACATTCGCCGGGCGGAGTTCGGCGATTCCAGTGATCCGATGTTCACCAACGTGGAACAGCGGGTGCGCTGGAAGGGCTGTCTGGGCTTCGACTGCCGGAAGCCGGGCTGACCGCGCCGGGTCGAAACCACACCCGCTGGGTGAAGGGATCCACCACCAACGTGCCGCCATTCACCAGGCTGGCCCCCATCTGGGCCGCCGGTCTCCCCCAGGTGCCGATCCCCCCGCAGCGTCGCGCCGCCGCCGGAGTGTCTTTCAAAAACAAGGTGACGCCCTCCACTCGGCGCACCGCCCGGCCATCCGTGCCCATCAGCTCCAACGCCAGGCCCTCCGGCAAGCGATAGGCCAGCACCGGTTCGGCCACCCCCGCGCAAGTGCTCAGCGGCAGATCCGCCTCGGGCCAGCGCAGGGGCCTCACCCCGGCGGCCCGCAGCTCATCGAGCCAGGCCCGGTTGATGTTCAGGGAGGGAGGATGGCGCCCGTCGTCATAGCCCGTGTCGATCTGGGCCACCGCCCGAGAGCGGCCGATGCGCACCGGAACCGTGGGGATGTTGGGGCACCCGCCGCCCTGGGGGGCGGCGGGGCAGGCCAGGGGCGCACCCGGGGCGCCGTAATACCCCTGGCTGGAGAGAGGGGCAAAGCCCGCCCGCCGCAGGTCGGCATCCGCGCAGAAGGCCCCCCGCTCCGCCCGATGGAGCAGACCCCCCGCGTAGTCAAGGGTCACCACATGATTCCGCAGCAGGTCGGTGCCGATCAACCCCGCCTGGGGGAGGGGACCCCGAATCCCTTGGTGATCCCGCACGCTCAGCCGCAGGGGCCCCCGGAGCCCTAAAAAGGGTCTCCTGAAAAAGGCTAGACCGCCTGCGGCACAATGGATTTGAGCAGTTTTCGGCGGTAGAATGCACCCGTATGGGCCCAAATGCGCCCAATAGCCGCTCAGAGTTTTCCACATGTACCGACGTGGACATCGTGACC
>JBKCPG010000384.1:0-7913 GCA_046309395.1 Cyanobacteriota bacterium
CCCTGAATCCCCCGCCACCCTCGCGCCGAGGGGGGCCATCGAGGCTGGCCTGGCGGACGCGGAGGCGCTCCTTTTGGACGTGGGCTTTCTCCATCCCCACACCGCCCGCGCCCGCATGGCCAAGTTGCGGGGCCTTCTCCAGCGGGCTGAGCTCACGGAGAACGATCTCGCCCTTCTGCGCGGCATGGTGTGCCAGTTGCGCTGGGCCAGCCGCCGCGGGGTAGCCGCCGGGGGGGACCACTAGGGTCGAAACGCTCTGATCGCCCACGCCCACCAGTGACGAACGGTCGACCGCCACGCCCCAATGATGCCCCCTGGAAGGGGCCACTGCTTCTGTTCGCCCGCCTCATCGTGATCGGCGCCGGGCTGGGCGTGATCGCTGGCACCGGCCTGAAGCTTCTGGCCCCCCGCCTGGCCCAGGGAGCCGTTGGGGTCCCTGGCGTCGATCCGGCCCCCAAGCTCCTTCCCGGTGGCCTTCGCAATCAAGGTCGTTTTGATCCCCGCCGGGAACTCACCCCCTTGAGCCAGCGCTGGGCCAAGCTCGCCGCCGCCCAGAAAGGCCTCACCGCCTCCGGCTTCCTGCTCGTGCTGGACGACGGCCGCTTCGCGGAGTTGAACCCCGATCAACCCCTGCCCGCCGCCAGCTCCATCAAAACCCCCATCCTGTTGATCGCCCTCGATCGCTACGACCACGGCCGTCTGCGCTGGAATGAACCCCTCCCCCTCACCAAGGAAACCGTGGGCGGTGGGGCCGGCTGGATGGCCAGCAAGCCCATCGGCACCCGCTTCCCCTTCCATGAAGCCGCCACCGAGATGATCCGCGTGAGCGACAACAGCGCCACCAACCTGCTCATCAAAAGGCTCGGCGGCAAGGAAGCCCTCAACGCCAATTTTCAGGAGCTGGGCTTGGCCGCCACCGTCTTGCGCAACTGGCTCCCCGACCTTGAGGGCACCAACACCACCAGCGCCCGAGACCTGGCCCGCTCCATCGCCCTGGTGGACACGGGCGACAAACTCGGCCCCCGGGCCCGCGATCTCTTTCGAGAGATCCTCGGCCGTTCCGGCACCAACACCCTCCTGCCGGCCGGATTGCTGAAGGGCTTGGGCAAGGAGAGCGCCAATCCCGATGAGGAACTGCTTCCCTTTGGCGTCACCGTGTACAACAAAACTGGTGACATCGGCATCGCCTACGCCGACGCGGGTCTGATCCAATTGCCCGATGGTCAGCGGGCTGTGGCCGCCTTCATGGTGAAGGGGCCCTTCAACGACCCTCGCTCCGCCGATCTCATCCGCGCCATGGCCGCCGAGGTGTCTCGATCCCTCGTCGGATCGCGCCCATGAGGTGGCCAGCCCCCATCGAACGCCCCCTCGCCCGCGCCCGCTGGGCCCTGCTCCTGGGCGGATGGGGGCTCTCCACCTGGCTCTCCCCCGCCCTGAGCCAGTCGCCCTCGCCCACCCGCCTCCGCCCCCAGGCGGTGGAGGCCCTTCCAGGCGCGCTGGACGCCACCCCGGTGCTCAATGACAACAACCCCGAGCTGATCGTTTCCCCGGGCATCCTCCTGTCCACCTTCCAGGGGGGCAGCCGCCTCGGCGCCCGCACCCTGGCGGGTCCCGAGGCCCATCTCAACGCGCCCCAAACCGGCACCTTCGAGCTCTTCAGCCATCACGTGTACGCCGGCAAGCCCGACACCCTCGCCTCCACGCTCTGGTTGGCGGTGGTCGCCGCCCCCCGGGGATCCCAGCCTGTGAGGTTGCGCCTGTTGGCCGGCTCGACAGCTCTCTCCCAGTCGGTGGATGGCAACGATCCCCAGGCGCCGTTCCTGCCCCTGCCTCCCCTGATGCCCCAGGGGCTCACCCCGGTCTGGGCGGGCCCCGGCAGCCGGGTGGCCACCGAGTTGCTCCTGCGCCTGCCCCCAGCCCAACGCTCCTGGCCCGAGAGCTGGACGCTCCCCCCCGGCACCCTGACCCCCTTGGTGGTGCTCCCCCTGCCCGTGCGGGGCCTGGATCCGCTTCTCAACGGCCGCAACCTGCAGCTGCGCTTCAGCGGAGATGGACCCGTGGATCTGGCCACCCTGGCGGCCTTCGGTCCGGAAGGCGCCCCCCCGTCGCCCGAGGTTTGGGCGGAGATCCTGGCCGGTGCCCTGAGTCCGAAGGAACACGCGCCCACCCCCCGGGGAGCGGCTGGCCGGATCGTGTATTCGCGGGTGAGCGGCGTGCAGCGCGGCGCCACGTGGACCGCCCGTCTCACCGATCCGGGCCAACCCACCTTCTCCGCCTCCCGGGCCCCCATCTCCTGGCCCATCGCTTCGCTGGAGCGGGGCACCCTCGGCACCGGTCAGGTGCAAACCGCTGAACTCAGCGCGTTCTATCCCGGCACGGCCTGGGCCGCCCATGGCAACTACGGCGTCACGTATGCCATCACCCTGCCTCTGCGCAACGACACCCCCCGTCCCCTGCGTCTGTCCCTGGCCTTCGAATCTCCCCTCAAGAGCGACGCCCCCCAGGGCGGCCTGCGCTTCCGGGGGACCCCCCTGTCGGAGGGGCCTGGCACCGGTGGGCCGGTGATGTTTCGCGGCACGGTGGAGGTGAGCGGGCTGGATGGACCCACCGGACGGCCCGCGGGCCGGCAGGCGTTTCATCTGGTGCAACGCGCCGGGCAAGAAGGGCCGCCCCTCGGCACGATCACCCTGGCCCCGGGGGCGGTGCGGCAGCTGCAGGTGCGCCTCATCTATCCGGCTGACGCCACACCGCCCCAGGTGCTGAGCCTCTTGCCGCTGGCGTCCTCGCCCCGGGCTGTGAAACAATCCCCTGTTCGGCCGCCTTCTCCTGATCCGTGAGTGTGAGCAGCAAGCGCAGGGTGTTTCCGTTCACCCAGGTGGTGGGCCAGGAGGAGATGAAGCTGGCGCTTCTGCTGAATGTGATCGATTCCCGCATTGGCGGGGTGATGATCATGGGCGACCGCGGCACGGGCAAGAGCACCACCATTCGGGCCCTGGCGGATCTCCTGCCGGAAATCCCGGTGGTGGTGGGCGATCCCTACAACAGCTCCCCCGCCGATCCCGATTTGCAAAGCGAGGAGGTGCGGGAACGGTTCGCTCGGGGCGAAGCCTTGCCCACCGAGCCGCGACAGGTGCCCATGGTGGATCTCCCCCTCGGGGCCACCGAGGATCGCCTCTGCGGCACGATCGATATCGAGAAAGCCCTCAGCGAGGGGGTGCGTGCCTTCGAGCCTGGGTTGCTCGCCAAGGCCAACCGGGGGCTGCTCTACGTGGATGAGGTGAACCTCCTCGACGACCACTTGGTGGATGTGCTGCTGGACGCCGCCGCCTCCGGGTGGAACACCGTGGAGCGGGAAGGCATCTCTGTCCGTCACCCGGCCCGCTTTGTGCTCATCGGCTCGGGCAACCCGGAGGAAGGGGAGCTGCGGCCCCAGCTGCTCGATCGCTTTGGCATGAGCGTCGAGGTGCGCACCGTCCGCGAGCCCGACCTGCGGGTGCTGGTGGTGGATCAACGCACAGCGTTTGACGCCGATCCCGTCGCCTTCCTGGAGGCCAGCGCTCCGGCCCAAGAGGCGTTGCGGGCCCGGGTGGTGGCGGCTCAGGAGCGGCTGCCCGCCGTCACGATCGACGACGACCTTCGCCTGCGCATCTCCTCGGTGTGCGGCGAGCTGGATGTGGATGGGCTGAGGGGTGACATCGTCACCAATCGCGCCGCCCGCGCCCTGGCGGCCTTTGAGGGCCGCGACGCCGTGGGCGATGAGGACGTGGCCCGGGTGGTGGCCTGTTGCCTGCGCCATCGCCTGCGCAAAGACCCCCTGGAAACCATGGATTCCGGAGAGCGGGTGGTGAAGGTGTTCTGCCAGGTGTTTGACCGACCCCTGCCCAGCGGCGAGGCCGACCGACGCGCCTTTGAGCTGGCCCTGGCGGGCTGAGGGGGGCTAGCGCTGAAACCAGCCGGTGAGGGCCACCGCCAGGGCGTCAGCCGCGTCGTCTGGCCGGGGAGGATCGTCCAGATCCAGCTCGCGCATCACGGCGTCGAGGACCTCATCCTTTTGCGCGTGGCCATGGCCCGCCAGGGCCAGCTTGATCTGCATCGGGGGGTACTCCACCACCGGCACGCCGAAGCGAGCCAGGGTCATCATCAGCACGCCGCGCGCTTGCACCACGGAAATGGTGGTGCTGGAGCGGTAGAAGAAAAATTTCTCCACCGCGGCCAGCTCGGGCCGCCAGTGGCGAAGCAGCACGCGGAGGTCGGTGGCGATCTCCACCAGCCGCTCCCCCTCACCGCGGTCGGGGTTGGTGCGGATCAAGCCGCAGTCGAGCATGCGCTGGCGTCCCCGACTGGGCCGCCCGTCGGGGCCCGTCTCCACCTCGATCACGCCATAGCCCACGCGGGCCAGGCCGGGATCCAGGCCAAGAATGCGCATGCGAGGAGGGGGAGCGACAGGGCAAAGGCTGGCGGGGCCCAGCCTGGCCCACGGGCGGCTCCCTGTCGATGGCCCCTGGCCGCGAGAATGCACGACCTTGGTGCCGCTTGGAGCCATGCGGGCTCAGACCAAAGCCGAGCTGCGACGCCACTTCCGCCAGCGACGCCGCCAGGCCGTGGCCGCCGCCCCCGCCGCCATCGCCACCGCCGCCGCCGAGGTGGTGCCCACCCTCATGGCGCCTCCCCTTCGGCTGGGTCTCTACTGGCCCATGGGCCATGAGCCCGACCCGCGCTTCCTGGTGGAGCGCCTGCCAGCCCTCTGGCACCACCATCTCGCCCTGCCGGCGATCCGGGGGGAGCGCCTCCTCTATTTGCCTTGGCGGCCCGCCGATCCCCTCGCCGCCGATGGGGTCGGCATTCCGGCTCCGCTGGGAGACATCGGGCTCGAGCCCTCCCAGCTGGGTCTGCTCCTGGTGCCCGCCCTCGCCGTGGATGCCAGCGGCCTGCGGCTGGGATCGGGCGGGGGCTGGTACGACAGGCTGCGCGGCGACCCCCGCTGGCGGGCCGTGCCCGCCCTGGTGGTCTTGCCCTCCCGTTGTGTGGTGCCCGCCCTGCCGCGGGATCCCTGGGATGTGCCCTTCACGGGCTGGCTGGATGAAACGGGCCTCCATTTCGCCACGGGGTGTGTTGCAACCTCTTAACCCTCGTGGCCTCGCCTCGCCCTCGGCGATGGAATTTGCCAGGATCCCTGAAGCGCGACTGTCTGCTTTGGCCCTTTCCCCCTCGCGGCGACTGGTGTTGGCCCATTCCTCCCCCAGCGTTGCCTCCCAGGGCACAGCCGCGGCCCAGGTGCTTGCCGCCGAGCTGGAAGGTCGCCAAGGGGCTGGAGAAGCCCTCAGCTTGATGGTGAGCACCATCGCGTCCATGGTGCAGGCTGGCCGCGCCACTCCCAGCCGGTGGAACGCGGGTTGACGCCTCTGTCATCCTGGCGTTCGTCCCTCTCCACGTTGGCACCGATGGTCGCTCCCCAAGCTTCCCTTCGCTTGCCCCTCCTGGCCGGAGCGTGTCTCCTCGTTTTGGGTTTCGCCTCCGTGGCCCGCGCCCACGGGGTCCAGAGCACCCTGGAGCGCCTGGGCAGCCTCACCACCAGCGCCCCCCTCCAGCTGGAGAGCCGTTTTTCCAGTGGCCTGCCGGCTCGGGACGCCGCCGTGCGCATCGTGAGTCCCACCGGCGACGTCGCCGTGGAGCTGGGCCACACCAACGCTGAGGGCCAGCTCACCTTTGCCCTTCCCCCCCAGGCCCGCCCTGATTGGGAGGTTCAGGTGGACGCGGGCCCGGGCCACCGCGATTACATCGAGTTGCCTGGCTCCACACCAGCCGCCCTCCATGGCGAGGCGCCCCTTTCTCCCCATCCCTTGGCCCGCTCCTTCCGCTCCCTTGGGGCTGTGGCCCTGCTCGGCACCATGGCCGGCATCCTGCTCAAGCGCCCCCGCCCATGAGCGCTCCGCCTCCGGGTAGCGGCAGCGCGGCCCTCGATCAGATGGTGGAGCGTCTCAGTGGCACCAGCGATCCGAAGCGCCGCTACGAATACGTGCTTTGGCTCGGCAAAAAATTGGGGCCCTTCCCGGACGCCCTCCGCCTGGAGGCCTTCAAAGTGAAAGGCTGCGCCTCCCAGGTGTACGTGGTGGGCGAACTCCAGGAGGGGCGGCTGCACTGGCGGGGCGATTCCGACGCGGCCATCACCAAGGGACTCCTCGCCCTGCTCATCCAGGGCATGGAGGGACTCACCCCGGAGCAGGCGGTGGCCCTGGATCCGGCGATTCTCGCGGCCACGGGCCTCCAGGCCAGCCTCACCCCCTCCAGGGCCAATGGCTTCCTGAACATCTTCCGCGCCATGCAAGCCCAGGCCAGCCAGCTCCAGGGGGCCTGAGCCCCGATCCGGCCAGGCGCCAGGTCGGCGATCGAGGGTTCGGGTGTGGGCGGAGCCCTTTCTAGGATGGGAGGTTTGCGGGATCAGGCCCATGGCCATCGGCGTTGGCTTGCTTGGGCTGGGCACGGTGGGGGCCGGCGTGGCGGGGATCCTGGCCAGTCCGGAAGGCCGCCATCCCTTGGTGGGGCAGCTGGCCCTGCGACGCGTCGCCGTCCGGGATCTCGGCCGTCCTCGACCCGTGGCGTTGGCTCCCTCCTTGCTGTGCGCCGACCCTGAGGCGGTGGTGGCCGACCCCGCCGTGGAGATCGTGG
This sequence comes from Cyanobacteriota bacterium, assembly GCA_046309395.1. GTDB lineage: Bacteria > Cyanobacteriota > Cyanobacteriia > PCC-6307 > Cyanobiaceae > Cyanobium. The sequence continues at coordinate 6,667 of JBKCPG010000384.1, forward strand.
TGGAGGTGATGGGGGGCCTGGAGCCCGCCCGCTCCCTCATCCTGCGGGCCATCGCCTTGGGCAAGCCCGTGGTCACCGCCAACAAGGCGGTCATTGCCCGCCATGGGGAGGAGATCGCCGCCGCGGCCGCCGAGCGCGGGGTGTATGTGCTGATTGAGGCGGCCGTCGGCGGCGGCATTCCGATCATCGAGCCCCTCAAGCAGTCGCTCGGGGGCAACCGCATCCAGCGGGTGAGCGGCATCATCAACGGCACCACCAACTACATCCTCAGCCGGATGGCCGATGAGGGCGCCGCCTATGGGGAGGTGCTGGCCGACGCCCAACGCCTCGGCTACGCCGAGGCGGATCCGGCCGCCGATGTGGAGGGCCACGACGCCGCCGACAAGATCGCCATCCTCGGGTCCCTCGCCTTTGGCGGCTCCGTGCCACGCTCCTCCATCGCCACGGAGGGCATTGATCGCCTGGAGGCCCGCGACGTGACCTACGCCGCCCAGCTGGGCTATGTGGTGAAGCTGCTCGCCGTGGCTGAACGCATGGATGGCCTGGTGGGGCCCGATGCCGTGCCCCCCGGCGCGCTTCCGCTGGATGTGCGGGTGCACCCCACCCTGCTGCCTCGCCATCACCCCCTGGCTGGGGTGCATGGCGTCAACAACGCCATCCTGGTGGAGGGCGATCCGGTGGGCCAGGTGATGTTTTTTGGGCCGGGGGCCGGGGCCGGTCCCACCGCCTCCGCCGTGGTGGCCGACATCCTCAACATCGCCGGCATCCGCCAGGTGGGGGGCGCCGGGGCCGGCCTCGATCCCCTGCTGGCCGCGGGCAGCTGGCGCCGTTGCGGCCTGGTGGATAGCAGCCTGAGCCGCCATCGCAACTACGTGCGTCTGCGCAGCCGGGATGAGGCCGGGGTGATTGGCAAAATCGGCACGGCCTTTGGCGCGGCGGGGGTGTCGATCCAATCGATCGTGCAATACGAGGCCAACAGCGGCGGCGCCGAAATCGTGGTGATCACCCACGAGGTGCTGGAAGCGGATTTCCGTCGCGCCCTCGGCGCCATCGCCAGCTTGGCCGAGGTGGACACCGTGGCGGCCTGCCTCCGCACCCTCTAAGCCCTGGGCCTCCCGTGCGCATCCGCTGTTCCCCGTGCTGATCCGCTGATCTGGGTCCCCGATGGTGCCTGACGAACCATCGGGAGCCCGGGGAATGGCAATCCTTGAGCAAGAATAAAGATCGTCTTTCGAGACCACCCTGCC
>JBKCPG010000385.1:0-3767 GCA_046309395.1 Cyanobacteriota bacterium
GGCCACCCCTGCGGCGAACCGCCAGCCGGCCACCCCCCGCCGCCAGCCCCGCCAGCAGCAGACCACCACCAGGGGCAGCAGAAACAGGGGCGTGTTGGGGCGGATGCCACCCGCGGTGGCCATCAGGGCCGCCAGGGGCAACACAAAGCGCCCATCGCCCGCCGCCAGGCACCAGGCGCAGCAACCGATCGCCACCACCCAGCCCAGCTCCACCCCGTAGCTCAGGGGCTGGCTGGCGTAGTACCAGAGCAGGGGAGCGCTGAACAGCAACCCCACCAGCCAGGCCCCCACCCGGGGCCCACCGAAGCGGTTGCCCAGCCACCAGCCGCAGGGGAGGGCGCTGGCGGCGGCCAGGGCGTTCACGGCCTCCAGGGCAGCCACCCCGTCGCCGCCAAACAGGGGCTGAAACAGCCGCCCCAGGGCGATCAGGCCCCAAAACACCCCCGGCATGTGGGGGGCGTGGCCCTCCAGGTCGAAGCGGGTGAGAGCCAGCACGAAATTGCCCGCGTCCCAGGCCTGCACCAGCTGGGTGCGGGTGGCCCAGCGGCTCAGCAGGCCCACCGCGAAGAGCCCCCACGGCCAGAAGGCCCGGGTGGTCATGGCTGGTTCCCCCCGCCGGAGGCCAGGGCGGCCAGGTAGGCGTGGCTTCCCAGCTCCACCAGCCGGCGGTCTTTGCCTGTCACCTGCTCCCGCAAGCCCTGGCGGTAGGCCACCAGGGCCTCGGCCAAGGCGTCATCGGCGGTGGCCAGAATCTGGATCGCCAGCAGTCCGGCGTTGGCGCCGTTGCCAATGGCCACCGTGGCCACCGGAATCCCCGCTGGCATCTGCACGATCGAATGGAGCGAATCCACCCCCGAGAGGGCCTGGGTTCGCACCGGCACCCCGATCACCGGCAAAGGAGTGAGGGAAGCCACCATGCCGGGCAGGTGGGCCGCCCCGCCGGCCCCGGCGATGATCACCTTGAGCCCCCGGCCAGCGGCGGCCTGGGCGAAGGCCACCATCTCCAGAGGGGTGCGGTGGGCGGAGAGCACCCGGACCTCGCGGGCCACCCCGAAGCGCTCCAGCATCTCCACGGCGGGCGCCATGGTGGGCAGGTCGGAGTCGCTGCCCATCACCACCGCCACCCGAGGCGCTGGGGGGGACGCGGCTGGAGCGGGAGGGGCCACGGGCACGGGGCGATTGGCCGGCATTCTCGCCGGGGGGCGGCCCCGGCGGCTCAGCGCTCCATCGCCGCGGTGGCCTTCAGGGCCGCCGCCGTGAGCACCTCGTGGCCTTGGCCGCTCACCACCACGTCGTCCTCAATCCGGATGCCGATGCCTTTCCAGCGCTCCTCGATGGCGGGCTGCCCCTCGGGCACGGGGAGCCGGTCGCTCACGTAAAGGCCGGGCTCCACGGTGAGCACCATGCCGGCTTCCAACGTCACCGGCTTCTCCCCGAGCCGGTAGGCCCCCACATCGTGCACGTCGAGCCCCAGCCAGTGGCCCGTGCGGTGCATGTAAAGGTGCCGGTAGGCCCCTTGCTCGATCAGGCTTTCCACCTGGCCTCGCAGCAGGCCCAGCTCCACCAGGCCCTCCACCAGCACCCGCACCGCCGTGTCGTGCACCCCCTCGGCGGTGGCTCCCGGCCCCACCTGGGCCACGGCCGCCTGCTGGGCGGCGAGCACCAGCTCGTAGAGGGCCCGCTGCTCGCCGCTGAAGCGGCCATTGATCGGGAAGGTGCGGGTGATGTCGCCGTTGTAGTAGTCGCCCAGGCTGCAGCCCGCGTCGATCAATAGCAGGTCGCCATCGCGCAGCACGCCGTTGTTGGCGGTGTAGTGCAGCACGCAGGCGTTGTCGCCGCCGGCCACGATCGAGCCGTAGGCCGGCCCCCGGGCGCCCCGTTCGAGGAAGTGCTGTTCGATCACCGCCTGCACCTGCCGTTCGTTCAGGCCCGGCCGGGCCACATCGCGTGCCAGCTCATGGGCCTCGGCGGAGATGCGGGCGGCCTGGCGCATCAGGGCGACTTCCTCGTCGCTCTTGCGAAGCCGCAGTTCGTGCAGGATCGGGCAGGGCGCCACCAGGCCCAGGGCCGCGGCGCCGCTGCGGGGCGCCCGATCCAGCTGTCGCGCCCAGGCGCCCAGCACCAGGGGCTCCACCCGGGGATGGCGGCCCACCCGAAAGGCGATGCCTTCCGCCCCCTTGAGGTACTCCGGCAGCCGCTCCTCCAGCTCGCCCAGGGGGTGGGCCAGGCAGGCCCCGAAGGTGGCCACCGCCCCCTCGCAGCCCCAGCGGAAGCCATTCCACACCTCGGCGCTCGCTTCCCGGGGGGCCACAAACAGCACGAAGGGATGGTCGGGGAGGTGTGGCAGGAACAGGGCCACGGCGTCGGGCTCGTCAAAGCCCGTGAGGTACCAGAAGTCGCTGTCTTGCCGAAACGGGTGCTCCACATCGGCGTGATGGGTGCGCAAGGGCGCCGCGGGAATCACGGCCGCGGCGGTGCCCAGGCGATGGAGGAAGCGGTCGCGCCGATCGGCGAACACGTCCGGCGCCAGGGTGGACGGGCGGGGCGGGGCGGCCAGGGGAGGAGCCATGGGCGGAAAGGCGCAACAGCCAAAAGGAGCTTCACTCGATTAAATACGGGTGGCCGCTTGTCTGTTTGCCGTGCCGGCCTCCCCCGGGCCCACTCTCACTTCCGCCGGGGCCCCGCCGATCGCCGAACGGGCCCTGCTGCTGCTGGACCGCTGGCGCGCCGAGCTGCGCCTCACCCCGCGGGAGCGGCAGGTTCTGGGGCCCGAGCTTTCGGCCCTGGAGCGCCAGGTGCGGCGCCTGCGGGAGGGCCGACCGCGGGTGGTGGCCCTGGGCCGGGTGGGGGTGGGCAAGAGCAGCCTGCTCAATGCCTTGCTGGGCGACAGCCTGTTCGCCACCGATGTGACCCACGGCAGCACCCGGCGGGAGGAGGAGCGCCCCTGGGAGGCGCGGATTCCGGGCTTGGCGGGGGTGGATCTGGTGGACACCCCTGGCATCGATGAGGTGGACGCCCCGGCCCGGGAGCGGCTGGCCCGTCGGGTGGCCCTGGGGGCCGATCTGGTGCTGCTGGTGCTGGATGGCGACCTCACCCGGGTGGAGGCGGAGGCGCTGGAGCGGCTGCTGGCGGCGGGCAAGCCCGTGCTGTTGGTCCTCAACCGGGCTGATGGCTGGCCGCAAGAGGAGTTGCCGGAGCTGGTGGCCAGCCTGAAACGGCGCCTGCCGCCCGCCGCCAGCCACCTGGAGCCCCTGGTGGTGGCTGCGGCGCCGCGGGAGGCCACCCTGCTGGCCGATAGGCGGGTGCGGAGCGTGGCGGCCCCCCCCCGGATCGCTCCCCTGCGCCAGGCCCTGCGGGCCCTGCTCAGCGAGGAGGCCGACCGGATGTTGGCCCTCAACGCCCTGCGGACGGCCGACCGGTTCGGGGAGGAGCTCTACCGCTGCCGGCTGCGCCAGGGCCGGCGCCAGGCCCGGGCCCTGATTGGCCGCTACGCCGCCGCCAAGGCCGCGGGCGTGGCCCTCAACCCCGTGATGGGGTTGGATCTGGCCGGTGGGGTGGCCTGCGACAGCGCCCTGGTGTGGCATCTGTGCCGTGTCTATGGCTTGCCGATGACCCGCTCCGGCGCCCGCCGCCTGTTGCTCACCCTGGGAAGCCAGAACGCCCTGCTGGGGGGCACCCAGCTGGGGTTGCAGGCCGTGCTGGGAGGGGTGCGGCAGGCGTTGCTGCTGGCGGCGCCCCTGAGCGCGGGGCTCACCCTGGCGCCGGCG
>JBKCPG010000386.1:0-5684 GCA_046309395.1 Cyanobacteriota bacterium
GAGACGGGGGCCCGGGGCGGGCAACCCGATTACTTCTTCTTGCCAGCGACGGTTTTACGGGCGCCCCGACGGGTGCGGGCATTGGTGCGGGTGCGCTGACCACGAACCGGCAGGCCCATCCGATGGCGACGCCCTCGCAAACAACCGATGTCTTGGAGGCGCTTGAGGGCCATGCCCTCTTCGCGGCGCAGGTCGCCCTCGAGGGTGAACGCCTCCGCGGCGGCGCGCAGCTTTTGCACGTCGGCATCGGTGAGATCCTTCACGCGCACATCCGGGCTCACCCCAGACTTGGCCAGAATCTTGCGCGAACGGGTGAGGCCGATCCCGTACACGTAGGTGAGGGACACTTCAACCCGCTTGTCGCGAGGAATATCAACGCCGGCAATCCGAGCCACGGAAAAAATGTGCAGAGGGCATGGAGGCCCCAAGGTGGGGCGAAATGGACAACCCCGTGGGGGTTGGGACGGAGGAGAAGCGGGCGGAGATCAACCCTGCCGCTGCTTGTGCTTGGGGTTGGCGCAGATCACCATCACCCTTCCGTGCCGACGAATCACCCGGCACTTTTGACACATCCTCTTGACTGAGGCACGCACCTTCATGGTTCGCGGTGCTCCGTTTTGACAAACAGTGATGGTATCACAGCAGTCAACGACTCAAGACAACAGGGAGGCGATGCGGGCGGAGATCTCGTCCACGGTGCCGCTGGCCTCCACCGACCGCAGCAGGGATTGGGCCTGGTAGTGGGCGATCAACGGGGCGGTCTGGTCGCGGTAGACCTCCAGCCGGTGGCGGATCACCGCCTCATTGTCATCGGCCCGTCCCCGGCCAAGAAGCCTCAGCAACAGCTGGGGTTCCTCCAGCTCCATCAACACCACCAGCTCAATCGACTGGCCCAGCTCGGCCAGGAGCCCATCCAAGGCGATGGCCTGGGGGAGATTGCGAGGAAAACCATCCAGCAACCAGCCGCCTGAGTGGGCTTCAAGGCGATGGCGCACGATCGCCAACACCAGGTCGTCACTCACCAATTCGCCGCGAGCCATCACGGCTTCCGCCTCCTGGCCCAGGGGGGTGCCGGCCTGCACCTCCGCCCGGAGCAAGTCGCCGGTGGAGAGGTGCAACAGGTGGTGGGAGGCCGAAAGGAGTTGGGCTTGGGTGCCTTTGCCGGCCCCCGGGGGGCCGAGAAACAGCAGGCGGTTTTTCATGGAACGTTGGCGCTACGCGACGTAGGTCGTGGGTCCACTGGAGGGGGTGAAGGCTTGGGCCTCCGCCGCCCCCTCGTAGCGGAGGGAGATCACGTAGGTCTGAACCTGCTTGGCGGTTTGGATCGCCACCCCCACAAGGATCAGCAGGGAGGTGGCACCGATGCCCTGGAAGGTTTTCACCTGGATGGCCCCCTCAACGGCGGAGGGAATGATGGCGACGGCTCCCAGGAAGAGGCCTCCAAGGAGTGTGAGCTGGTTTTGCACATTCGAGAGGTAAGCCGCCGTGGCCGAACCCGGCCGAACCCCCGGAATGGCGACCCCGCTGCGCTTCAGGTTGGTGGCGATGTCGAGGGGATCGAGGGTGAGGGATGTGTAGAAGTAACTGAACGCGATGATCAGGGTGAAGAACAGCAAGGCGTAGATCCAGGGCATGCTGCTATTGGGGCTGAGGTAGCCCGCCAGCTGGATCAACCAGGGCGTTTTGGTCCAGGTGGCGATCTGCAGGGGGAGGAACACCAGGGCCGAGGCGAAAATGATGGGCATCACGCCACTGGCGTTGAGCTTGAGGGGCATGTAGCTCTGCCGGGCTGGCAAACCACCCGAACCACCCACCTGGTGCTTGGCACTCACGATGGGGATGCGGCGACTGCCCTCCTCAACAAAGATGATGCCGATGATGGTGGCCAAAAAGACCAGCAGGAGGATGATGATCCCCGTCACCGTGCCCCGGTCGCCGGTTTTTGCCTGGGTGATGGTGGCCCCGAGCGCCCTCGGAAGGGTGGCCACAATGTTGGCGTAGATCACCAGGGAGGCACCCTGGCCGATCCCCCGTTCAGTGATCACCTCGCTGATCCACATGACCGCCATGGAACCGGCCGCGAGAGCCAAGGCGGTTTGGAGCACGAATTGCCAGGGAGGCAAGCCGGGAAGCGCGTATTGGCGGAGCACCAAAGAGAGGATCACGCTCTGGATGATGCCCCACACCAGGGCGGTGTAGCGAGTGATCTGGGCGATTTTGCGCCGACCGGCCTCGCCCTCATTTTTCTGGAGGTCTTCCAGCTGGGGCAGGGCCGCGGTGAGGAGCTGGAGAATGATCGAGGCGTTGATGTAGGGAAGGATCCCCAGGGTGAAAACACCAAGGGTGGCCAAGCCCCCGCCGGTGAAGATATTGACAAACATCAAGAAATCACCGCCCTGTCGCACGAACTGCTCAAAGGCGGTGCGGTCGATGCCAGGGACGGGAATGAAGATGCCAAGCCGCTCAAGCAACAACAAGCCCAGGGTGATGAGAACCCGGTCGCGCAGTTCTTTCGACTGGGCGATTTTGCTGAAAATTTCTGTGGCGCTTGGGTTGCGTCCCCGGCTGAAAACCATGGTGTGTGCGCTGAATTAACCGAGGAGAATGTCGCAGCTGCCACCCGCGGCCTCGATTTTGGCACGGGCGGAGGCGGAGAAGGCGGCGGCACGCACGGTGAGCTTCACCGAGAGATCCCCACCACCGAGCACCTTGAGGGGCGATTTGGCGCCGGTCAACACCCCTTCTTTGATCAGGGTGTCGAGATTGACCTCTGTGCCTGGCTTCAAGCCAGCCAGCCGACCCACGTTGATCACAGTGTAGATGGTGGGATTCACCAAGGGGAAGTGCTTGAGCTTGGGCACCCGGCGATAGAGAGGCATCTGGCCGCCTTCAAAGCCGGGCCGGGTGGAGCGTCCTGAGCGGGACTTCTGACCCCGCATGCCAAAGCCGCAACTGGCGCCCTGGCCGGCGGCGATGCCGCGGCCCTTGCGGGTCTTTCGGCGTCGGGCACCGGGTTGGACGGTGAGGGCGCTGAGCTGGTAAGTCATGGAAATGTCCTCAGGAATAAATCTGCTCTAGGGGGATGCCCCGTTCTTTGGCCGCCTCTTTGTGGGTGCGCAGGGCGGAGAGGGCTTCCATGGCGGCTCTCGCGTTGTTCAAGGGCGTTTTGGAGCCTAGGCGCTTGGCGAGCACGTTTTTGATCCCGGCCAGTTCCAGCACCGTGCGGATGGAACCTCCGGCGATCACCCCCGTACCTGGAGCCGCGGGGCGGATCAGCACACTGGCGGCGCCGTCACGTCCACGACTTTCGGTGGGCACGGAATTGAAGCGGGTTAGGGGAACCTTCACCAGGTGCTTCTTGCCGTCGGCCACGCCCTTGCGCACGGCCCCGATCACGTCGCCAGCCTTGCCCACGCCGACGCCCACCTGACCGCGTTCATTGCCAACGATGACGATGGCGCGGAAGCTCATTTTCTTGCCTCCTTTCACGGTCTTGGAGACCCGGCGGATCTGCACCACCCGCTCCTGCCATTCGGTGTCGCGCTCCTGGGGGCGGCGATCGCCGGAGCCGCGGCGGCCGCCGCCGCGCCGCTCGCCCTTGCCGCCACGGCGCTCCTGCTGGCCTTCCGCCGCGGGAACGTCGGAAGCGGCCGGGATTTCATCCGGGGCAAACTGCTGGTCGTTGGATTCGGTCATGGTGAGGAGCGGTGAGTTCAGAATTGCAGGCCCGCTTCCCGGGCGGCGTCCGCCAGGGCCTTAACCCGGCCGTGGTAGAGGTTGCCCCCCCGGTCAAAGACCACTTGGGCGATGCCCTTGGCGAGGGCGCGCTTGGCCACCAGCTGGCCGACGGCGACGGAGGCGTCGCGGGTGGCCGAGGTCTGGAGAGAGGCGCGAAGATCCTTGTCCAGGGTTGAGGCGGCGCAGAGGGTGCTCTGGGCCTCGTCGTCGATGACCTGGGCGTAAATGTGGTTGTTGGAGCGGAACACGGCCAGCCGGGGCCGGCTGGCGGAGCCACTGAGGGTGCGGCGCAGACGCCGGTGGCGCTTTTGGGTTTGTTGTTTGCGGGAGAGGGAGGCCATGGGGGGTAGGAAAAAAAGAACAGGTGGGAAAAACCCTATTTCTTACCGGTCTTGCCGACCTTCCGCAGAATGCGCTCGCCCTCGTATTTGATGCCTTTGCCTTTGTAGGGCTCAGGCGGGCGGATGGCACGCACCTTGGCGGCCTCGTTGCCCACCAATTCCTTGTCGGCTCCAGAGACGATCACGGTGGTGTTGTTTTCCACCGTGAAGGTGACGCCCTCTGGGGGCTCCATCTCCACGGGATGGCTGTAGCCGGCGCTCACCACAAGCTTTTTGCCTTGCACCTGAGCGCGGTAGCCCACGCCAACAATTTCGAGCTTGCGGCTGTAGCCCTGGCTGACGCCCTCGATCATGTTGGCCACAAGGGTGCGGCTCAAGCCATGGCGCTCCCGGGAGCGGCGGGCCTCACTGGTGGGGGAGACCTGGAGATGGTCACCGTCCTGACTGATGGACACGCCATCGGGGAGGGTGCGGCTGAGTTCGCCCTTGGGCCCCTTGACGGTGACCGAGAGTCCCGCGAGGTTCACGGTGACCTTGTCGGGAATGGGGATCGGGGCCTTACCAATGCGTGACATGACAGATTCTCCAGATCAATAGACGTAGCAGAGCACTTCCCCACCCACGCCCTGCTTGCGGGCGTCCCGGTCGGACATGATGCCCTTGGAGGTGGAGATGATCGCCACTCCCAGGCCGCCGAGCACCTTGGGAAGTTGACGGGTGTTTTTGTAGATGCGCAGGCCGGGCCTGCTCACCCGTTGCAGGCGACGGATGGTGGGAAGGCGATGCTTGCCGCTGTACTTGAGTTCAAGCACCAGCTGCTTGCTCACCCCTTCCCCCTCTTCGCTCACATTGGCGATGAATCCTTCCTGCTGGAGCACCGAGGCGATGCTGCGGCAGAGGCGGGAGGAGGGGATGCGGGTGTTTTCGTGACGCTTTTCACTCGCATTGCGGATGCGGGTGAGCATGTCGGAGATCGGGTCGTGGTTGGCCATGGTCGTTTCCGGATGAGGGCTCAGTTACCGCGGAACGGCATCCCCATTTCGCGTAGAAGGGCGCGGCCCTCTTCGTCGTTACGGGCGTTGGTCACGATCGTCACGTCCATGCCCCGGATGGCGTCGATCTTGTCAAAGGAGATTTCAGGAAAGATGATCTGCTCCCGAATGCCGAGGGTGTAGTTGCCCCGGCCGTCAAAACTCTTGGGGCTCACCCCGCGGAAGTCGCGGATGCGAGGCAAGGCCAGATGGATGAGGCGCTCCAAAAAGGCGTACATGCGGTCGCCACGGAGGGTGACGGCCACACCGATCGGCATGCCCTGGCGGATCTTGAAGCCAGCGATGGCCTTTTTGGCCCGGGTGACCACAGCCTTTTGCCCGGTGATTTGGGCGATTTCGGCGATGGAGGCCTCAAGGGCCTTGGCGTTTTGGGCCGCCTCACCGAGGCCACGATTGACGGTGACTTTCACCACCTTCGGAACCTCGTGGATGTTGGAGAGCTGAAGATCCTTGAGCAACTTGGGCTGGATCGTCTCCCGGTAGCGCTGTTTGAGAGTCATGACGGTGGGGGGAGGGTCTTCTGGTCGTGGTCAGAAGGGGGCTGGGAAGCGGG
>JBKCPG010000387.1:0-4544 GCA_046309395.1 Cyanobacteriota bacterium
GGGAAAGGGCGGTGCGCTCACAGAAGGGGAGGAATTGGCGCTGGCGCCAGATGCAGCACCGCCTGTCGGCCAAGCCACAACCCCAATCCCACCATCAACACCCCGGCGGCACGCTCCAATTGCTGGGGTGCCATCACGGAGGACAGCCACCGGCCGAGAAGAACGCCCACCAAACTCGAGCAGATCAAGGCCAGGGACGCGCCGAAAAACACCACCACGGGCCGGCCCGACTCCGCCGCCAGCAGGAGGGCCGCCAACTGGGTCTTGTCGCCCAGTTCCGCCAGAAACACGGTGCCGGCGGTGGTGAGGAACACCTTCAGCCACCCAGAGGGGCCCGCCACCCCGGCCGGGTCCCCATCGGTCCCCGAGGGCGACGCTTCGGCGGGACGGTCGGGGGGGGAGTCGGGAAAGGTCATGGCTGGCGAAGCGCCTGGAGAAAGCGCCGCATCACCTTGCCACGGCCTCCGGTCTCGGCGCGAATCTGCTGACGGCAAAAGCTGATCGCCAGGGCATCCGCCTCCTCCGCCTCCGCGCCCAGCAGATCCATCAGGGTGCTCACGCGACAGAAGTCGGGGCGATCGGCATACACGCGACACCGTTGTCCGCCAGTGTCGTAGTGGACGCACCAGCCATCCTCCCCCACCATCGACAGATACACCTGGCGCCGCTCCCCATCCAAAAGCTCAAGGGCCTCAGGCCTCAGGGCGGGGTCGAGGCGGCAGCAGGCTCCGCATCCCTGAATGCATCGCCACCGCGGGCGGGGCTGACTCATCACTCTCTCCTCGAGGGCGCGGGCACCTGTGACAAGGGATCACAGTGGTGGCCAGTCTGAAGCACCACCAGCTTGGCAAGCTCTAGGCTCCTGGCCACACGCCATCAGCCAGCGAGACCACGAGCATGGGCATCGATTTCCACCTGATCGCCAACTTCACGGCCCTGGCGCTGATCACCCTGGCGGGTCCGGCCGTGATCTTCATTCTTTTCTATCGGCGCGGCGCCCTCTGAGCCCCAGCTCAGCCCCCCAGCCCTAGAGCCATCACCGCCTCTTGAAACAGGGCGCGCACGTAGGGATGCTCGTCCGCCATTTCGGGGCGGGCCTGGGAGCCCTCCCAAGTGAGAGAGGAGCACAATTCGTCTCCAGCGGCGTTGCGGATCACCAGGCCCTTCCCCCGCAGGGAACACCAGTAACGCCGGTCGCCCCTCTGGAGCACCACCCCGTCATCCCCCTGATGGCTGGGTCTGAGGGCCACCAAATCCACCAGAAGCCGCCGTTGGCCCCGCCAGGAGTCCTCACGGAGCCGGTACGCCACATCCACCGTTTCTGGCAGGAGCTCATCGCCCTCCCAGCGCCAGGCCATGGCCTGGATTTGGGCCCCCCCTTGGCTCAAGGTGAGCTGAAGATGGCCTCCCCTGAGGCGTTTCTGCCGCTCCACCCGGCACCCCACACTCCAAAACAGGGGCATGGGATGGCCCACCCCAAAGGGACCGAGCCGTTGCAGGGCCCCCCAAAACTCTGGATCGACACGCTCCAGCCGTAGCAGGGCCTCGGGTTCCACCATGGCGCCCCCCGGATGCCGCTCCAACCAGGCCCGCGCCCGCTCATCCAGGCTCTCTTGGAGTCGGGCGAGCTGGCGGGCGTCCACCGTGAAGCCTCCGGCCGCGGCATGGCCCCCGAAACGTTCCAGCAGGGGCGCGCAGGAGGCGAGGGCCTGGTCCACCGCAAACCCCCTGGGAGCCCGGACGGAGGCGCGCAACCGTCCCTGTCCCTCCCCCCCCAGCAAGGCCACGGGACGCCCCAAGCGCTCCACCAGGCGGGCGGCGACGATGCCGATCACCCCATGGTGCCAATGGGACTGGGCCAACAGCACAAAGGCGGGCAGCCGGGGCCCATCGGCCTCCAACAGGGCCATGGCCTCAGCCTCCAGAGCTTGGCAAAGCTCTCGTCGCTCCCGGTTGAGGGCGTCGCATCGGCGAGCCAATTCAAGAGCCCGATCCCGATCCGCCGTCGTGAGCAGCTCCACCACCAGGAGGGGATCACCCAGCCGTCCAACCGCGTTGAGGCGAGGGGCCAGCTGAAATCCAACCGCTTCCGCGTCGATGGTCCCCTCCTCCAAGCCCGCCAGCTGGATCAAGGCCCGCAGCCCCGCCAGGCGGGTGTGGGCCAAGCGTGGCAAGCCCTGGCGGAGCCAGGCCCGGTTCACTCCGTGGAGCGGGGCCATGTCCGCGATGGTGCCAACGCAGAACAAATCGAGGGCCAGCTCCAAGCCATCGCGCCGGGCCAAACGCTGGGCCAACGCCGCGGCCAGCACATAGGCCAGTCCCACCCCGGCCAGGCCCCGATAGGGAGAGCCGGGGGGAGTGAGGGCGGGATGGAGCAGGGCCAGGCAGCGGGGGGAGACTTCGGGGAGGGTGTGGTGATCCGTGAGGATCACTTCCAGTCCCAGGGCGGCGGCCCGCTCCAGAGCCTCTTGGGCGCTCACCCCGTTATCCACCGTCACCAGGAGGCTCACGCCCTCCGCCGCGAGACGCTCCACCATGGCCCGATTCAGGCCATAGCCCTCTTCTTGCCGGCTCGGGATCGCGGCCTGGGGCTGGGCGCCCAGTCGTTGGAGCAGGCCGGTGAGCAGCGCCGTGCTGGTCATGCCATCGGCGTCGTAGTCGCCACAGATGGCCACGGCTTCCCCCCGATGAACGGCCTCCGCCAGCCGTCCCACGGCCCGATCGAGATCGGGAAAGTGGCTGTAAGGATCCGGGGGCGCCGGTGGGTCGAGGAGGTCGTTGAGGGAGGCGGGATCCCCCTGGCCCCGCCGGGCCAGCACCGCCCAAAGTTCCGGGGGCAGGCCTTCGACGACGGTGGCGCCGATCTCCAGAGCGGGCAGGGGCGGGGGCAGCTTCCAAGCGGAGAGGGGCACAGCGGCGCGGAGGCTCACAACGTGAGCGCATTGTGGAGGCCCCTCGGCCCGCCCGCATCCCCCGGGGGCCGCCCCGTTTCAGGCGAGGATCGTTTCCCTTGGGGGAAGATGGGACGTGGACGTGCGCGCGCTGCTGTGGGATGTGGATGGCACCCTGGCGGACACTGAGATGGGGGGGCACCGCCTGGCCTTCAACCGTGCCTTTGAGGCGGCGGGCCTGCCCTGGCATTGGGACACCACCACCTATGGCCAGCTCTTGGCGATCAGCGGCGGCCGGGAACGGATCCGCCATTTCTTCGCCCGGGCGCGGGAGGGACCAGTGAGCGAGGCCGAGGTGGAGACGCTCATGGCGGCCAAACAAGCGGCCTATGCCGACCTTGCCCGGGGAGGGCGGCTTCCCCTTCGACCGGGGGTGAAACGTCTTGTGGCGGAAACCGCCGCCCGGGGTGTTCCCCAGGTCCTGGTCACCACCAGCTCCCGCTCAGCCGTGGCGGCCTTGCTTGAAGGGCAAGGCACGGATCTCGCCTCGGCCTTCGCCTTTTGGATTTGCGGCGAGGATGTGGCCGCCAAAAAACCCAGCCCCGAGGGCTATCTGCTGGCCCTCGAACGGCTGAGCCTGCCCTCTTTTCGGGTGGTGGCCCTGGAGGATTCGCCCCAGGGTTTGGCGGCGGCCCAAGGTGCCGGTTTGGCCTGTCTGCTCACCCTTGGGGAACGACCCGCTCCAGGGACCTCGAGCTGGTGGCGACGGGCCGCGGGCGCTGTCTCCCACCTCGGAGAGGAGGACAATCCCAGCGAGGTTCTCACAGGCCCCCCTTGTCAGGAAGGACGGATCACGCTCTCCTGGCTCTGTGAATTGCTGGAGGAGGGATGAGCGGCTCCCGGACGCAAGACACTCGGTTGGAGCGGCTCCAGCGTCGCTGGGGGAGGAGCCTGGGCGCCCAGATCGGGCGCCGCTGGGCCACGGGCGGCACGGCCCTGCTGGCCCTGTTGGGAGGCATTTTCCTGGGACAAAACCTCTCTTCAATCCTCTTGTTGAAGCTCACCGGGGGGCGCCCGATGGTGGTGCTGGCGATCGTGATCACCCATGAGCTTCTGGTGAGAATCCGAACCCGGGCAGTCAGCGACCTTCCCAACCTTGGCTGGGTGGTCGCGGACAACGTGCGCGTTGGGGTGGTGTTCGCCCTCGTGCTGGAGGCGTTCAAACTCGGCAGCTGAGGCGAATCAGGACCCCTCTCCGTCCTCGGAGGCCTCGTCAACGGGATACTCAAAGCCCCGGGCGCGGCCACTCAAGACGGCCTTGCCAATGGAGAGAGCCTTCTGGGCGGCATCACCGGCCTTCGCCTTCCAGCGGGCATGGCGTTGATTCCGCTTGCCTTTGGAAGTTTTCTTCTTTGGAACGGCCATGGGCTACGCCCGTCTTGTCAAAGGGCGATCATCTCGCGCCGAGCGACCTTCCGTCAAATCGCTAGCATCCACTCCACAGGAATGAAGCAGTGGATCGACAGCCACCTCCCCTTCGAGCCTTGATCACCGCGCCCTGGCTCCTGGGGAGCGCGCCAACGGCCCAAGGCCCCTCCTCAGGCGCCAACAGCTCGAAAGGGGGAAACCCACCCGCCCCCAGCCCCACTGGGC
>JBKCPG010000388.1:0-25077 GCA_046309395.1 Cyanobacteriota bacterium
GGTGGGCTCTCACCCCCATCTCGTAAAGGCCGCTTGGGTCAGACGCCTGTCCTTCCCGAGCAGTCCATCAACCTAACACACCACACACCCCAGCGCCTCCCCCCACGGGAGATAGGTTCGCAAGGTGGCTTCACAATCGGCGGGCAAACCCGAGACCGTCTCATCCCCGACTCAAAAAAAAAGCCCACAAGACCGAGAAAAGGTCTTGTGGGCTTGAGGTATGGGATTGAAACGCTCGTCCAGGCCTGATCAGAGGAGACCCAGCGTCAAAGACTTGTCGATCGGGAGTGCGGCTCCAATCCCCAGATAAATGGTGAATAGAGTGCCGAACAGAAAGACAGAAGTGGCGACGGGACGCCGGAATGGGTTCTGGAACTTGTTAAAACTCTCAATAAACGGCACAAGCATTAAGCCAAGGGGGACCATGGTTTGCAGCGCGATGCCGAGGAGCTTGTTCGGAACAACGCGTAAAATTTGGAAGACTGGGTAGAGGTACCACTCAGGAAGGATTTCAAGTGGAGTGGCGAAAGGATCAGCCTTATCGCCCAACATCGCTGGGTCGAGAACGGCAAGGCCAACCACACAGCAGATAGTTCCCAGAATGCAGACAGGAAAGATGTAGAGGAGATCATTCGGCCAGGCGGGCTCTCCGTAATAATTGTGACCCATTCCCTTGGCAAGCTTGGCTCTCAGCTTGGGATCAGTGAGATCTGGTTTTTTGAGGATGTGCATGGCTCTGAGCTGTGGAGAAGAGGGGGGGGGACCGTTAAAGAAGGAAACGATTAGAGGGGGCCGGAAATTCCTTGCTTGCGAATCATCAAAAAGTGCATCAGCATGAAAACGGCGAGCAGCCAGGGGAGAACGAAGGTGTGAAGGCTGTAAAAGCGAGTCAAGGTGGCTTGCCCAACACTCTCCCCACCACGCAGGAGTTCAACCATAAAATCGCCCACCACAGGAACGGCCGCTGGAACACCGGAAACAATTTTTACTGCCCAATATCCAACCTGGTCCCAGGGGAGAGAATATCCAGTGACTCCAAAGGAAACCGTGATGACAGACATCACGACACCTGTTACCCAGGTGAGCTCTCGGGGACGCTTGAATCCTCCGGTGAGGTAAACCCGGAACACATGCAGGATCAGCATGAGCACCATCATGCTGGCGCTCCAGCGATGGACCGAGCGGATCAGCCAGCCGAAACTGACATCCGTCATGAGGTACTGCACGGAGGCATAGGCCTCAGCCACAGTGGGCTTGTAATAAAACGTCATCGCGAACCCACTCGCGAACTGGATCAAGAAACAAGTGAGGGTGATTCCGCCCAGGCAATAAAAAATATTGACATGTGGGGGGACATATTTCGCGGAAATGTCGTCCGCGATGGCCTGGATCTCCAGGCGCTCGTTGAACCACTCGTAAACCGGGTTGTTCTTGGTGTCGGACGCGGCAGGAGAAGAGTTCGCCATGCAGCGGGGTGCGTTTGGTTGCGAAAGTCTACTGATCGTCCTTGCCGACCTGTGAGCGATTCCCCGATTCGACGGCCTCCCCCTCAACCCTTTGCAACACCTGGTGGCGCCCTGGGTCGGTGGTCGCGCCGATGCCTGGCCTGGTTGCTCTCAGCCCTGCTCCTGCACCCAGGGCCCACCTGGGCCTTGAATGACGCCCAGGCATTGGTGGTGGACGCCTGGAAGCTGGTGAACCAAAGCTATGTGGATCCCGACCAGCTCGAAAGGATCCATTGGCGCCAGCGTCGTCAACAGACCCTCGAACACGCCATTGAGAGTTCCAGCGAGGCTTACGACGCCATCGACGCGATGCTGGCCTCGATTGGCGATCCCTACACGCGCATGCTGCGCCCGGCAGATTTTGCCGCTCTCCGGCAAAGCAATGAGGGGACGGTCTCGGGAGTCGGTCTGCAGCTGGGACTGAGGCACGGGGATGAGCGGGTGGTGGTGATCTCCCCCTTGGATGGCTCTCCCGCCGCTGAGGCTCAGATCACCTCTGGCTCGGAGGTCTTGACCGTGGATCGACGCTCCACCACGGATCTGGGATTGGAGCGCTCCGCGAGCCTCCTTCGCGGGCCCGCGGGATCGGCGGTGGACATCCGTTTGCGGGAAAAAAGTGGCATGGAGCGGGATGTGCGGCTGATCCGCCGACAGGTGGATCTCCAGCCGGTGCGAAGCCGGCGCTGGGTCGAGGGAAGTCATGCTTTGGGCTATTTGCGCATCACCCAATTCAGTGAGCCGGTGCCCTCGCAAGTGGAGCAAGCCCTGATGGCCTTTGCTCAAGGTGGGAGTGCCAACGACAAGCCCGTGGAGGGATTGATTCTTGATCTGCGGAACAACTCAGGAGGCCTGGTCAGCGCTGGTTTGTCGGTTGCCAGTGACCTCTTGGGTGACGCCCCCATCGTGGAAACGAGGGATCGCGGTGGCTTGAGCGCCAGTCAGCGGAGTTCCGTCGAACGTCTCTTCAGCGGCCCGATGGTGACCCTTGTGAATGGAGGCACCGCCAGCGCCAGTGAAATCCTGGCTGGCGCCCTTCAAGACAATGGGCGCTCCGAATTGGCTGGCGGAAAAACTTTTGGGAAGGGATTGATTCAGACCCTGATCCCCCTTGGGGATGGAAGCGGTTTGGCGGTCACCGTGGCCCACTACCTCACTCCCGCCGGGCATGACATCCAAAGCCTGGGAATCCAGCCCGACATCCTTTTGCCTGAGCCCGAACCGCTCAACCCGGGGGGCGACGACGACCCGTGGCTCAAGGCCGCCGAGCGGCGGCTGATGGAACTCTTGGGTGAGAGGGAGGCCAGGCCATGAGCCCTCGTCAGCGCACCTATCACGACCCCCTTCATGGAGCCATTCAGCTCGATCGGGGCATTCCAGCGGAGGCGCTGGTGATCGACCTGATTGACACTCCCGCCTTCCAACGCCTCAGGCGCATCCGCCAGCTGGGGCCCGCGAATCTCACGTTCCATGGGGCCGAATCCAGTCGATTCACCCACTCCCTAGGAGTCACCCACCTCGCCCGCCGGGCACTGCACCAATTGGAGCGATCCCACCCCCATCTAGCTGAGCACCGGGGGGTTCTGTATGCCGCCGCCCTTCTCCACGATGTGGGCCATGCCCCCTTCAGCCACAGCGGCGAGGAGATGTTTGGCACCAACCACGAGGTTTGGTCAGCCCGACTGATTCGCGAGGATTCGGGCCTGAGGGATCGGCTGGAGGCGGAGGGAAAGGGAACGGCGGACACTGTGGCGAATTTGCTCGAAACGGGACGCCACAGCGAGCCCGCGATCAAAGCCTTGGTGACCAGCCAGCTGGACTGCGATCGGCTGGACTACCTGATGCGGGACAGCCACAGCACGGGCACAACGTACGGCCGCTTGGATCTTGATCGCCTATTGGCGGGATTGGTGTTGGCTCCAGATGGATCTTTGGCGATCCATCCAAGAGGGCTCCTGGCTGTGGAGCACTACTTG
Source organism: Cyanobacteriota bacterium (assembly GCA_046309395.1). Classification (GTDB taxonomy): domain Bacteria; phylum Cyanobacteriota; class Cyanobacteriia; order PCC-6307; family Cyanobiaceae; genus Cyanobium. The sequence continues at coordinate 3,479 of JBKCPG010000388.1, forward strand.
GTGGTGCGTCAGTTGATGTATCGAAGCGTTTACAACCACCGTCTCAATGTTGTTTGCAACTGGTTGCTCAAGCGTGTCATTGAGATCGCTCGCCAGCTGGGGCCCCACCAGCTTTGGGCGGATGGGCCCATGGCCTCCTGGCTCTGGCAACCAGACCAGCTCTCCCTGAGCCATTTTCTGGCCAATGATGATGTGACGACCCTCTATCACCTCAGCCGTTGGCGCCAGGAGGGACCTCCAGAATTGCGAGAACCCTGCACTCGCCTGCTCGATCGCCAGCTGCTCAAGGCCGTTGATGTGCGTCATCTCTCGATCGCCGATCGACTCCATCTGCTCTCCCGCGTCCAGCGGGCAGCCAATCAGGCGGGGCTTGATCCCGAGGGATGCTGCGCTCTTCTCCAGGGCCATACCAGGGGGTATGACCCCTATCAAAGCGGCCTCCGACTCTGGGATGGCCAAACACTGGCGCCCCTGGAGGAGCACTCAAAGCTGGTCGATACCTTGATCACCCAGGAACCCTGGGCCTGGCTGTTGTACCCCAAGCGGGTAACGAACACCGTGAGAACTTTGGGCGCTGCCCATGCTTAAGGTCTGGGTCACCTCTTTGATCCACGATGGCCGCCGAGCTGATCCCATCCCCCGATTGGGACCGGCCCCATCAGCTCAGACTTCCTGACTGGTGGGAGGCGGCCGATCCCGTCTCAGAGGTGCGAGACGCCCTGCTTCTAAACCCCCACCTCAAGGGACGGGTGAGCTTGATGGGCGGTCATTGGCCCCTCCGGTGGGGGGACTTCGAACGATTGATCGCCCTTCTCTCCAGCGCCTCTCTGTCGCTGGAGAGGGTCTGTTGCCAGGAGGAGGGGGCCAGGGTGGCGGCGGCCGCGGCGGGATTGGCCCTGGAGTGCCCCACCAGGGTCAGTCCACCAGGCCGTTTCCCGGTGTCGGATCCATCGTTCAAGCCCCCCCTCTCGATTCATGAGGGCACGTTGCGATCGGGCGACCGACAAGAGGCTCCGGGGTCACTCCTGATTTTGGGAGATGTCAATCCTGGGGCCCAAATCAGCGCGGGAGGCCATGTGATGGTGTGGGGGAGGCTGCGGGGCATCGCCCACGCGGGGCGTTTCGGAGACCGCGGAGCCAGCATCGTGGCGCTCCATCTCCATCCACTCCAGCTGCGGATCGCCGACGCGGTGGCACGGGGGCCTGTGGAGGCGCCCCCAACCGGACTCGCTGAAAAAGCCCACCTGGTGGACGGGACAATCCAGATTGATCTGGCTGAGCCGTTTTGGCCCCTGGCCGCCATGCCACCCAAGCCGCCTGGCCCGTCGGGAGAGGGGAGGGGATCGGGACTGGCTTAACGTACGGAGACGGCAGTTTTCCCCGTGAGCTCACCTCCAGCGCGCATCATATTAATTTGCTCCGGTAAAGGTGGAGTTGGTAAAACCACACTCACCGCGAATCTAGGAATCGCCCTAGCCAAACTCGGCGCACGCACAACGGTCTTAGATGCCGATTTTGGCTTGCGAAACCTTGATCTTCTGCTGGGCTTAGAAAACCGAATAATCTACACCGCTCAGGAGGTGCTAAGCGAATCTTGCCGCCTGGAACAGGCCTTGGTAAAACATAAGCAAGAGCCCAATCTGTGCCTCCTCCCAGCTGGCAATCCACGCATGCTGGAGTGGCTGACCCCCGAAGACATGCGGAAAATCGTGGATCTTGTGGCAGCCAAATCTGATTATGTGTTGATTGATTGTCCCGCCGGTGTGGAACAGGGCTTCAAAAATGCCGCCCACGCCGCGCAAGAGGCCATTGTCATCACCACTCCTGAGATTTCCGCCGTGCGGGACGCGGATCGGGTCATCGGCTTGCTCCACACGATGAATGTGCAGCCGATTCAGTTGGTCTTGAACCGAGTGCGTCCCAAGATGGTGGCCAACCAAGACATGCTCGCGGTGGATGCGGTGACCGACATCCTGGCCTTGCCACTGCTTGGTCTTGTGGTGGAGGATGAACAGGTGATTGTTTCCACCAATCGCGGCGAGCCCTTAACGCTCTTGAACATCTCGTCCCCCGCTGGCAGGGCCTACCACAACATTGCCCGAAGGCTCATGGGGGAAGACGTTCCCTTGATTGATCCTTCCAAAGAAAAGAAAGGATTTCGCGCCCGTTTACTCTCTAAGTTTCGTCAAGCAGGGCTCTTTTAACCCATGGCCCTTCTCGATTTTATCCAACGGCTCCTGGGCTTACAAAAGCCGAGTGCCACCCTCGCGAAAGAACGCCTTCAATTGGTGCTCGCCCATGATCGAAGCGATCTCAATCCCGAGTTGCTAGAGCAAATGCGGCGTGAAATTCTAGAAGTGGTTCAAAAATATGTGGAGATCGATCTCGAGGGTGGTGACGTCAGTCTGGCCACGGAAGACCGTGTCACCGCGCTTGTGGCCAATCTTCCCATCCGCCGCGCCAAGGTGAGACCTATCACATCCCCTGAGGAAAGGGAGGTGGCCAAAGACACCAGGGAGCCAGAGCAGGGTTCTGAGGCTGAACCAGCCCTGGATCTGGAAGCCCCCCCAGCTCCCGAGCCACAGGAGGGAGAGCGGCAACCCCCTGAACCCGCTAGCGACAGCCCTGATGCTGATGGCCAGAGCTCTCCCTCCTAGGCGTGCTTGGGAACACTTGATTCCCGCCCCATCGCCATGGCCCCAGACTCGACCCTCATCACTCCAGCGGAAAGAAGAGTGCTCACCCTTGTGCTGCAAGGCCGCAGCAATGGCGCCATCGCCAATAGCCTCGCCCTGAGTCCTCGGACGGTGGAGGGTCATGTTTCGGCCCTTCTCCAAAAGACCGGTTGCCGCAGCCGCACCCAGCTTGTGCTCTGGGCATTGGGTCAGGGTTAGGGTTGACATGGTCCTCCACGCCGGCTTAGCTCAGCGGTAGAGCAGCGCTTTTGTAAAGCGAAGGCCATCGGTTCAAATCCGTTAGCCGGCTTCCATCAACCTTCATTTCATGCCCAATCCGGTGGATGAGGAAGAGGATCAACACCTGGCGACCCTGGATGAGCTGGAGGAGACCAGGGCCCTGATCAGCGGCTATCAATCCCTGCTCAAGGAGTTGCCGGAGATTTTTGAACGCAAATTCCAGGAACGCTGCCAACCAGTACTTGAGCGCAATCAACAACTGATCGAAGAGAAGAGTCATCTCCTGCTTCAACTCAATCAATCCTTCCCCTTTTTGGAGAAGAGTCCCGCTTTCTTGAGTTCCCCCCTCCCCCTTGCGGCGGGGGAGGCCGAGATCTCCCCAAGGCTCCGTTGGGGGAGGTGGTGGTGGTTGGTGGGCTGCGCCGTGTTGGGGATCGTGGCGGGGAGGCAGCTCAGCCATCAGCTTCCCCCAAAAACCCAAACTCCTCAAGAGACGATCCCCAGGCCCAGGCTGGCCGCTCGCCCGACCCCACTCCTGGACACTCGTTCCAGAGTTGTCGATCAAGCCATGGCGGAATGGCACTTCTTCGGCAGGCCGACCATTCGCCAAGAGATGTTGGTGCGGGCGGGGAAAAATGAGACCGACCCTGGTTACTGGCAGAGGGTCGTCACCTATTGGCGAGAGGGGGCCATGAGCTCTTCGCCGCCACGGCAAGAAGAGATCAGCAGCGAGCAATACCCATGGTCAGCCGCCTTCATCTCCTATGTGATGAACAAGGCTGGGGCGGGCACTCGGTTTCCTTACGCGGCAAGCCACTCGCTCTATATCAAGGCCGCCATCGCCAATAGCGAAAGCGGAGCAACTGAGAGCGAGCCTCTCGCGCACAGGCCGTCGGAATACGCCCCGCGCCCCGGCGACCTGATCTGCTCCACAAAGCATGCTCAAGCAGGCGATGTCACGTATGAGAATGCCATAACTTATGGCTTTTTTCCGTCTCGATGTGACGTCGTTGTGAGCAATTCGGATGGGGAGATTAAGGCCATCGGTGGAGACTTGATGGACAGGGTCGCCCTGCGCGGCCTGAAGGCCAATGAGGGCAAGTTGGCAGCAGTGCCTGGGCAAAATTGGTTGGCGGTCATCCAACCAGCGTTGGCCAATTAATTCTTTCTCAACTTCTTCTATCCGTGGGGGGCTCCCCCGAGTCAGATCCCGAAAACAGCCACAACATCAAGGCGAGCGCCAGCCACCCCAACCACGTCAGGGAGAGAAGGGGCGTGAGCAGCCGCAGCGCGGGCGCGAACATCCAGTGGCTCAACGACAGCACCAGCAGACACAGCAATCCCAGCGGCACCATCAGGGCACCGGCGTGGGAGACATGGGGCGCAGCACAGTCCAGCGGTCCTGATCCCATTCCCGGACCTCGCTGGGGATCCCTGAGCCTGGAGGCCAGGGGAGTGGGCCCAGCAGGGGGAGGGCGGGGAACATCCGGTGGGCCTGCTCAGCCGTGAGGGCGGGCGGCTCTCCGGAGAGGTTGACGCTGGTGGTGGCCAAGGGACCGGAAAGCCGGAGCAAGGCCTGGGTCATGGGACAGGCCGGCACCCGCATCCCAAGACTGGTTCCGCCCGGATTCAAGCGCCTCTGGAGGGCACCCGCGATCGGGAGCACCAGGGTCACGGCGCCCGGCCAAACCCGTTCGGCCTCTAGCAGCCAGGGGTCTAACCAGGGCACGGAAAGGGCGGTCCTGAGCTGGCTGAGATCAGCGGCCATCAAGATCAAGGGTTTGTCGGCGGGCCGTCGCTTCAGCTCCCAGACCCTGGCGGCCGCGATGGGCTGAATCGCCAGGGCGGGAACGGTGTCGGTGGGGAGCAGCACGGCCTCATCCCGGCGGATGAGCGGAAGCAACTCCGTGGCGGATCGGCTTGAACTCATGGATGCCCTCCCCCCCAACCAGGAGCGGTGGACTCCGGGCGGCGACGGGCGCTCGCGAAGCGCAAGTGGCCTTCTAAGTCGGGGTGGGAATGTCGGGCCCCCAAACCGTGGGTGGCGAGGAGATGGAGCACAGCCTCACTTTGATCGTGGTGATGCTCCACCAGCAACCAACCTCCTGGAGCGAGGGCTCGGTTGGCCAGCTGGACCACCTCGCGGAGGGCGCCCAGACCATCGCCCCCCCCATCCAGGGCGAGCCTGGGTTCATGATCGCGAACGACGGGGTCGAGACCTTCGACCTCTTGAGAAGGGATGTAGGGGGGGTTCGCGAGCACCAACTGGAGCTGGCCCCACCACGGTCGGAGGGCTCCAAACCAGTTTCCTCGCAAACAGCGAACCCGGCCATGGAAATCAGCGCCGCGCAGGTTGCGTTGAGCCAGGGCCAGGGCCTCAGGGCTGATGTCGACGGCGAATCCCAGGCTTTCCGGGAACGCCTGGGCCAAGCCCATGGCCAGGCAGCCGCTGCCGGTGCCCAGATCGGCCCAGAGAAGCTGGCTGGCCCCATGGGTGGCTTCGCCTTGGGTCAATTCCAGGGCCAGATCAATCATCAGCTCGGTCTCCGGCCTGGGGATGAGCACCGCGGGCCCTACCTCGAGGGTGAACTGGCGCCAATAGCCTCGACCAATCAGATACTGAAGGGGAACAGATTCCCCAAGGTGCCTCCGCCACAGACGTTCAACCTCTTGGCGCGAGCGGCCGCACTCGACGGGGAGGCTGGGATTGAGCCGCATGGCCCCCAGCTGGGACGGCGAGATCCCCGCCGCGGCCTCCAGCAGCCAATCCAGGGCGTCCAACGCTCCTCCGTGTTTCTGGATGAGCTCCTGGCGCCAACGCAAAAGCTCCGCCCCAGAGAGGCGTTCAGCCTGGAGCGACGCTGAGGGCGTTGGGCATGGGTGGGGTTCCACCGGAAAGGGTGACGTGTCAAGTGGTCCAAGCCTAGAAACATTCATTTGGACCAGGCTGTGAACAGGGTCGCCAGAACAGACCGGGCTCCACCGCCAAATGGCCGGTTGTCTCCAGTTCAAGCAATTCGGGGAGCAGCTCCTGGGGGGATCGCTCCAGGGCCCCGCAGAGTTCCTCCATGGAGGCTCCCTGCTGCCCCAGGGCCGCCAAGATTTGCTGCGCAATTGAGGCGCCGCGGGGATTTAGGGGTGTGACCTCCATCCCGTTGGGAGACGGGGGCCGCTTGAGGGGCCCGGCTCCCAAAAAATCCAGCAGGTCCTCAGGGCGGATGAGGGGTGTGGCTCCTTTGGCCAGCAGACCATTGCTCCCCTCGGCGGAGAGCCGCCCCGTATCCGCGGGCACCACCCATAACGGCAATCCCTCTTTCCAGGCCAACTCAGCGGAATGCAGGGCACCGCTGCCCAGGGGGCACTCCACAAGGATGACGGCCCGGGCCAGGGCCACTTGCAGTCGATTCCGCAGGGCGAAGGAGCCTTTGCGGACCGACGCCCCGGGGGGGAGCTCGGTGACCAGCAGTCCATGCCGCTCCACGGAGGATTGCAACACGGTGTGATGGGATGGATAGACCCGGTCCAGTGGGGTCCCCAGCACGCCGATGGGGACCCCACTGGAGAGAAGGCAGCCCTGGTGAGCGGCCCCATCGATCCCCGCCGCCAGTCCACTGACCACAGGCCACCCCCCCCGGGCCAGCACGGCCCCAATCCGGCGAGAGACACTGAGGCCATGGCGTGAGGGACGGCGGGTGCCGACGACAGCCACCGCCTTACGGGCGCTGAGGTGGCGCCAGAGACTGCCCCGACCTGACCAGTACAACGCCGCTGGAGGAGGCTGGGTCTGATGGAAGGTGGGCGGCCAAAGGGGATCCCCTGGCACCAACACCCTTCGGCCCCGGCGCCAAGAGCGCGCCACTTGGGGCAAAGGATCGGTTCCCCAGTGCTGTCGGTAGGCCTCCACCGAGGCCAACAACCGATCAGACCAGTGGCAAACGTTGGCCAGGCTGGCGGGCGACGCTTGCCAGGCCGCCTCCAAACTCCCGAAGCTCCTCAGCAAGGCGGCGAGGCGCCGCGGACCCACACCAGGGCATCGCGACCACAACAACCACCACAGCCGTGCGCGCCAATCCCATGGAAGCGCGAAAGATACGCGGGAAATTGCCATCGCCAGCGGATCCACCCCAAGCTCGCTTAATAGTACACCTGAACCACTAGACGGGTCCTTCGATGAGGGCGTGCAGGGCCTGGGCCAGATCGGCGGGCGGCCGGCGCGGGAGGCGCCTCCTCCCCGGCCCCTCAGAGAAATCGACCAGCGCCAGCTCCACCCAAGCCTCAGCCGCCACGGTGTCTCCCGGGCCAAGGAACCAGGCTTGCCAGGGAAGCCTGAGGCCCCGTCGCGACCCCACCAAGCTGCGCACCTCCACCTGGTCGCCATGGGTCAAGGGGGTCAGGTAGTTGATGGCCAGGTGCACCACGGGCAGTTCCAATCCCCTGGCCGACAGCACGCTGTAGGCCAGTCCGGCGCTCGCCAGGGCCTCAACCCTTGCCTCCTCCAGCCAAGCCAGGTAAGCCCCATGCCACATCACGCCGGCATGGTCGGTGTGCTGGGGGAGCACGCGCCTGTGGAGTCGCCAGGCCCGCTCAGGCTGAGGCGGCGAACTCGGCTGCATAACGCTGTGTGGCATGGGGACGAGGCAAGGCATTCATTCAGCCATAGGCTGATTCAGACCCGAGGAGCGTCTGTGTTTCGCAACCTGCTCATCGCCGACTCCGGCACTGGCCACGTGGAGGAGATGGTGCGCATGCTTCGCGCCATTCCCCCTTGTCGGCAGGCCAAGGTGCATTTGTTGCACGTGATTTCCGAACAGGGCAAGGAAGATGTGGAAACCCACCGAATCCGGGCGAAGGAGCTGATCCAGGCGGCCTTGATTCGCATGGATCTCGCCCCCGAGGAGGTCAGTGGCCTGGTGAGGGAGGGCGACACCAAACAGACAGTGCTCAACGTGGCCGAAGAGGTGAACGCCGATCTGATTGTGATGGGCTCACGGGGGTTGAACCGATTGCAATCGATTCTCAGCAACAGCGCCAGCCAGTATGTGTTTCAACTCTCCACCAGGCCCATGCTGCTGGTGAGGGATGACATTTACGTGCGGGCCATCAACCGTGTGTTGGTCACCGTGGACGGCACCGGGGTTGGCGACGACGCCATCCAATTGGCCTGTGAGCTCGTGCGAGAGATCCCTGGCGGCACTCTCTCAGGCATCCATGTCTCTCGCCAGGACATCACCCCCTCCCGAGGGGGCCGATCGCCCGCCGATGACGTGCTGAACAAAGCGGTCAACCGAGCGCGCAATTTGGGGGTGGAGCTCCAGCCGATGCACAAAACTGGCGACGTCGGACGGGCGGTCTGTGAGGCGGCCAAAGAAGCGAAGGCCGATCTGCTGGTGATCGCGTCACAAGACAGACGCCCCCTGGTCGCCAAGGGCTTGGTGGACCTCGACCGCCTCCTGGGAAGCTCCGTGAGTGACTACATCCGGGTGCACGCGCCGGCCCCGGTGCTTCTGGTCAGGGAGCCTGAATCCAGACGCTGAGGCCCCGGACTGGGGGCCTCGGGTGAAGGGGCGACGATCAGCCGCTTTGACGACTGTTGGTTTGGATGTAAAGAACAATCAAAAACACAGCTGGAACCAGGACGAACAGCAGGCTGGCCACAAAGCCGAGATCGTTGGTTTCCATGGCTGGATCGGGAATGGTGTGAAGGTATCACTGCCGCTAGGCCTCCCCCGGGGCGACTTCATCGGTCGTTGCGGTTGGTGGGGTAGCCGAGCCGGCCTCCGCCGCGGGCTCCACATCGGTCTCGGCCTCTTCAACGGGCTCAGGCCAGGCCTGGGGGCCCTCCGGAAGGGGCTGACTCAGGGCCTCCTCCCAGGCGGCCTCCGCGTTGGGCAGCCCCGTTTGGGGGCGGGTCAGCACCACCAGAGAACTCTGAACAAGGCTTTGGCAAGCCAGGCGCCAGCTGTCGGGCCGGCGCCGGAGCTTTTGGGTCTCCACGGAGGTGAGGGGGCTCAGCGCGTCTGGCCCGGCGCCTCGCACGTCGACAAAGCAGGTGATGCATTGGCCGCAGCCGCCACAGTTGCCGAGCTTGCCCTTCAAGCCATAAAGCTCGATTCCCTCCCGCAGAGCCACCTCACGGAGATTTTCCCCGGGGTAGCACTCCACGTCGCGGCCCTCTCGCATGAAACGAATCACTGGCATGGTTCCCCCGGCAACCCCTTCATTTTGAAACTTTGCCAGTTGCGCTCCGTAACCTGAAGCCCCGTACGGCCATCCGCACCAATTACTATCGCCAGACCCCCAGTTCTGACTCCCAATGGGATTGCCCTGGTACCGGGTGCACACGGTCGTCATCAACGACCCGGGCCGTTTGCTCGCCGTGCACCTCATGCACACCGCGCTGGTGGCCGGTTGGGCCGGCTCCATGGCGCTTTACGAGCTCGCCATTTTTGACCCCTCTGATCCGGTGCTCAACCCCATGTGGCGCCAGGGCATGTTCGTGATGCCCTTCATGGCGCGCCTTGGAGTCACCGGCAGCTGGAGTGGCTGGAGCATCACCGGAGAATCCGCCGTCAACCCTGGCTTCTGGAGCTTCGAGGGGGTGGCCGCGGCCCACATCATTTTGAGCGGCCTCCTCTTTTTGGCCGCCATCTGGCATTGGACCTACTGGGATCTGGAGATCTGGCAGGACCCCCGCACCGGCGAACCCGCCCTCGATCTGCCCAAGATCTTCGGCATCCACCTCCTTCTGGCCGGTCTGGCTTGCTTTGGATTTGGAGCCTTTCATCTCACCGGTGTGTTTGGGCCCGGCATGTGGGTCTCTGACCCCTATGGCCTGGGTGGACACCTCGAAAAGGTGCAGCCCTCCTGGGGGGCTGATGGCTTCAACCCCTTCAACCCGGGGGGTATCGTCGCCCACCACATCGCCGCTGGAATTGTCGGCATCATCGCTGGCATCTTCCACATCACCACACGCCCCCCGGAACGGCTCTACAAGGCTTTGCGGATGGGCAACATTGAAACCGTGCTGGCGAGTGCGATCGCGGCTGTCTTTTTTGCGGCCTTTGTGGTGGCTGGGACGATGTGGTACGGAGCCGCCGCCACGCCGATCGAACTGTTTGGTCCTACCCGCTATCAGTGGGATCAGGGCTATTTCAAGAATGAAATTAATCGCAGGGTACAAACCGCTCTCGATCAAGGTGCCACCAAGCAGGAGGCTTGGGCCTCGGTTCCTGAAAAGCTCGCCTTCTACGACTACGTCGGCAACAGCCCCGCGAAAGGCGGACTGTTCCGGGTGGGTCCCATGGTCAACGGTGATGGCCTCCCCACAGGTTGGTTGGGCCACATCTCCTTCACTGACAAAGACGGCCGCGAACTTGATGTGAGGCGCTTGCCCAATTTCTTTGAAAATTTCCCGGTTGTGCTTCAGGACAGCAACGGAATCGTTCGCGCGGATATTCCCTTCCGTCGAGCTGAGGCCAAGTACTCCTTTGAACAGCAGGGGGTGACCGCCGCTGTTTACGGAGGCGCGCTGAACGGACAAACCTTCAAGGACCCAGCGGATGTGAAACGGTTGGCCCGCAAGGCACAGCTCGGTGAGGCGTTTGAATTTGATCGGGAGACCTACCATTCTGATGGGACCTTCCGCAGCTCTCCACGAGGCTGGTTCACCTTCGGCCACGCCTCATTTGCCCTGCTCTTCTTCTTCGGCCACATCTGGCACGGAGCCCGCACCCTGTTTAGGGATGTGTTCGCGGGCATCGACCCCGACCTTGGCGAACAGGTGGAATTCGGCCTCTTCCAAAAGCTCGGCGACCGGTCAACCCGGCGCTTGCCCCAAGGCTACGTTCCTCCCGCTGGGACCCCTCTCAGCTAACTCCCGGCTCCCTGCCCTTCACCCCAAGACCCTCCCATGGAGAGCTTCGCTTACATCCTGATCTTGGCTCTTGCCATTTCCACCCTCTTCTTCGCGATCGCCTTCCGCGATCCCCCGAAGATCGGCAAGTAAGCCCCCGACCCTCCAGCCCACTGACCAAGCCCCTCCTTGAGGGGCTTTTTTGATGGCGGCCCTTTTCAAGCCGCGAAATCTGATTAGAATTAGCAACATATTGTGCCTTTGGGCATGCAATGCCCTTCCTGCCAACACACCGATAGCCGGGTCCTGGAGTCTCGAGCGGCCGACTCTGGAAGGAGCGTGCGTCGCCGCCGGGAATGTCTGAACTGTGATTTCCGTTTCACCACCTACGAACGGGTGGAAACCGTTCCGATCACGGTTGTCAAACGCAACGGGTGCCGGGAAACCTTCAACCGTTCCAAGCTTCTTCATGGCTTGCTCCGCGCCTGTGAGAAAACAGGGCTGGAGCCCGCGATGCTGGAGGGGCTGGTCGACGACATCGAACTGGTCCTTCAGCAGCGGGCCAAACGGGAGGTGACCAGCAATGAGATTGGAGAGTTGGTGCTTGAGCAGCTGAAAACCATGAGCGAGGTGGCCTACGTGCGCTTCGCCTCTGTTTACCGCCAATTCCGCAGCGTCTCCGACTTTGTGGCCACCCTTGAGGGCCTGAGTCAAGTGGGCCGAGCCAGCCACACCAAGCAACGACTGACCGTTGTGAACTGACACAAACGCTGCCACGAGGAGGTTAGGATCGAACATTGCGCGCACATCCGCGGCGGCGGACGTTGCGACTCCTTCTCACTGCTACTGGCAGACCGCCTGATCTGTATGACCATCACCCCCTCTCAAGAGCTGCAGAGCCTGGACGCCGAGACCACCCTTGACATGGAAACCCTGGAGGATCTGGAGATCCCCGCAGAGATTCCCGCGGCAGACAGTTCCAGCAGCCGAGTGTCCACGAGAGAGGACGAGGGGGTTGGCTTCACACTGGATGAATTTGCCTCCCTGCTCAACAAGTACGACTACAACTTCAAGCCTGGGGATGTGGTCAACGGCACTGTCTTTGCGCTGGAATCCAAGGGCGCGATGATCGACATCGGCGCCAAGACAGCGGCATTCATGCCCCTGCAGGAGGTTTCCATCAATAGAGTGGAGCACCTCTCCGATGTTTTAGAAGCAGGGGAAGTGAGAGAATTTTTCATTCTCAGCGAGGAGAATGAAGATGGCCAGCTCACACTTTCCATTCGACGTATCGAATACCAACGAGCCTGGGAGCGGGTGCGCCAACTGCAGAAGGAAGACGCCACGATTTACAGCGAGGTTTTTGCCACCAACCGCGGGGGAGCATTGGTACGGGTGGAGGGACTACGAGGATTCATTCCCGGCAGCCATATCAGCACACGCAAAGCTAAAGAAGAGCTGGTGGCTGATTTCTTGCCCCTGAAGTTTCTGGAAGTTGACGAAGAGAGAAACCGGCTTGTTCTCAGCCACAGACGGGCTCTTGTTGAGCGCAAGATGAATCGCTTGGAAGTGGGAGAGGTGGTCTTGGGTACGGTTCGAGGAATTAAGCCCTATGGTGCTTTCATCGACATTGGAGGGGTGAGTGGTTTGCTCCATATTTCTGAAATCAGTCACGAGCACATCGAAACGCCTCACACTGTATTGAATGTCAATGATCAAATGAAAGTGATGATCATCGACCTCGACGCGGAGCGCGGACGTATTTCTCTCTCCACCAAGGCCCTGGAGCCCGAGCCAGGGGACATGCTGACGGATCCACAGAAAGTTTTCGATAAAGCGGAAGAAATGGCCGCCCGCTACAAGCAAATGCTTCTCGAGCAAGCGGAAGACGTTGAACCCGTCAGCGCTAGCGCTGACTAGCCATTCGCAGGCCTCGAGGGGTTGGGGACATGGCGGTCTTGTCACTCCGGGGGACCGCCCTTGGGTCCGCGGGGCGGCCAGCTCGCATTCACGCGGTTCTTTTTGATAAAGATGGCACCATCAGCAAGAGTGAACCCAAACTCTTGGCACTAGCCACCGCACGGATCCGCCACTGCCTCAGCCTGGTGGAGGAGGGCGCCGAGGATCTCCCCAATCTTCTTCACAAGGCTTACGGGGTTGACGCGGATGGCCACCTCGATCCCGCTGGGATCACCGCTGTGGCCGCCCGCGATCACAACCTGATCAGCACGGCGGTGGCCCTCAGCCTGGTGGGGCATGGCTGGCCCGAGGCGCTGGCCCTCGCTGAAGAGACCTTTCGCTTGGCCGACTTGGACACGCCAGGAGGCTCCGCGGGCACTCCCCCCACGGATGGATTTCTCGATCTGCTCATGGCGTTGCGCCAATCTGGTGTGCATTGTGCCGTCATCAGCAACGACGACCGAGCCGGAATCCAAACCTTCATTGAGCACCACGGCCTTCGCCAAGAGTTTGCGGCCATCTGGAGCGCTGAAGATTCCCCTCGCAAGCCAGATCCTGGGGCCATCCATCAGCTCTGCCAGGGGTTGGGCGTTGGCCCGGAGCACTGCGCTTTGATTGGTGATGCCAACAGCGATCTGCGCATGGCCCGCTCCGCTGGGGTGGCCGTCGTGTTGGGCTACGGAGGGGGGTGGCGGCGCCCCGTGGACCTTGAGGAGGAGTTTCCCCTGGTGAACCACTGGCGTGAGTTGGGGGTGGCGGTGGATGGCAAACCGGCCTAGGGCGTGTCCACAAAGACCTGAATCCCAAGGGCTGGCCCATACAATTTCCACTTCCCAACTCCCTGATCCATGAGCCGTTACGTCTTCACATCTGAATCCGTGACGGAAGGGCACCCCGACAAGATTTGCGATCAGATCAGCGACGCGGTCTTGGATGCGTTGCTCAACCAAGACCCGGCCAGCAGGGTGGCTTGTGAAACCGTTGTCAACACAGGTCTTTGCTTGATCACTGGCGAAGTCACCACCGCGGCGAAGGTGGACTTCAACCATCTGGTGCGTGAGGTGATCGACAGCATTGGCTATCGGGGATACCGGGCGGGAGGTTTCGACGCGAAGAGCTGCGCCGTCCTCATCGCCCTGGATCAGCAGTCCCCCGACATCGCCCAGGGAGTGGACGAAGCCGACGACCATGCCGGTGACCCCCTCGACAAAGTGGGCGCCGGGGATCAGGGCATCATGTTTGGCTTTGCCTGTGATGAAACCCCGGAGCTCATGCCCTTGCCGATCAGCCTGGCGCACCGCCTGGCCAGAGGCCTGGCCGAAGTGCGGCACAACGGCACCTTGCCCTACTTGCTCCCGGATGGGAAGACCCAAGTGAGCGTGGTGTACGAGGAGGACAAGCCCGTGGCCATCGATACGCTCTTGATCTCCACCCAACATGAGGCTGAAATCAATGGCATCAGCGAGGAGAAAGCCCTGAGGGAGCGCATCGCCGAAGATCTCTGGACCCATGTGGTGGTACCGGCGACCGCCGATCTCGCCTTGAAGCCTGATCGGGGAACCACCCGCTTCCTGGTGAATCCCACAGGAAAGTTTGTGGTGGGTGGCCCCCAAGGAGACGCGGGCTTGACCGGTCGAAAGATCATTGTCGACACCTACGGCGGCTACGCCCGCCACGGCGGTGGCGCCTTCTCCGGGAAAGACCCCACCAAGGTGGATCGCTCCGCCGCCTACGCCGCCCGTTATGTGGCCAAGGCCATCGTGGCCGCTGGTTTGGCTCGCAAGGTGGAAGTGCAGTTGAGTTATGCCATCGGCGTGGCCAAGCCCGTGAGCATCCTTGTGGAGAGCTTTGGAACCAGCGGTCTGAGCAACAGCGACCTCACAGCTCTGGTGCAAGAGCATTTCGATTTGCGCCCTGGAGCGATCATCCAGACCTTTGGCTTGCGCACCCTTCCTCAACAAAGAGGTGGCCGTTTTTACCGGGATGTGGCCGCCTACGGTCACTTCGGCCGCGGCGACCTCAACCTTCCCTGGGAGGACGTCAGCGCGATCGCCCAAACCCTCCGCCACGCCACCGCTGATCTTGCCGGAACTGGCCCTCGGGGTTGACTTCGGCACGAGCGGAGTACGCCTAGCGGTCAACACCCACCAGGGGGAGACTCTCGTTGAGCTGGCGGCCCCCTACCCGGGCCCCTTTGAGGATCCAGAGAGCTGGAGACAGGCGTTTCTCCAGCTCTCGCATCAGCTTCCCCAGGGGCTGCGCCAACAGCTCCGCGCCATCGCCGTAGCGGGCACATCCGGCACCCTGCTCCTATGTCGGCCCGATGGAGCCTTGCTTCCAGGCGACTTGGGCCGCGCCCTTCCGTACCATCAAGCCTGTGAAGCCCAACTCCCTGAGGCCCGTCGGCTGGTGGGCAGCGAGGCGCATCCCGCCAGCCAGGCCAGCGGCAGTTTGACTAGGGCCCTTACCCTTCTCGAACGGAGTCGAGACCTTCCTCAAGCCTCCCGTTTGCTCCTCCGTCACCAGGCGGATTGGCTGATGGGCTGGCTGCTTGGACACTGGCGCTGGGGGGAGGAAGGCAACAACCTTCGCCTGGGATGGGACCTGGTGGGACAACGCTGGCTGGGACGTCTGGCGGGGGCCTCGTGGGCTGGAGCCCTGCCAGAGATCGTCGCCAGTGGAACGGTGCTTGGGCCCGTGGCCCCAGAGGTGAGGGCAGCCCTCGGGTTGGCCGAGAGCTGCCAAGTGGTGGCGGGCACCACCGACGCCAACGCGGCGGTGCTCGCCGCTGATCCGGCGGCGGATGAGGGCATCACCGTTTTGGGGACCACGTTGGTGCTGAAGCGGTTTGTCCCCCATCCAATTCAAGGGGTGGGATTGAGTTGTCACAGGGTGAATGGTTGTTGGCTCCTTGGAGGAGCCTCGAATACGGGGGCAGGGATTCTCACCCGCTACTTCAGCTCCGAGATGATCCAAGAATTGAGCCGCCAAATCGACCCAAAGCGAAGCACCGGCCTGGATTTGCGCCCGCTTCTCGGCAGAGGGGAGCGCTTTCCTGTTGACGCCCCCCAATTGGAACCGATCCTGGAACCCCGGCCCGTCAGTGACGCCTGGTTTCTCCAGGCGTTGCTGGAGGGAATCACGCGGATCGAACAGCGTGGATGGCAACGGTTTGAGGAACTCGGAACCCTCCCGGTTCGCCGAATCATCACCCTGGGGGGAGGCGCCCGCAATCCCCAATGGCGCATGATGCGTCAGCGAGCTCTGGGCCGTCCCATTCTCAATCGACCCGAACTTTCAGCCGCCCGGGGGATGGCCCGCCTTGCCCAGGCCAAGATGGAGTCGTCCAGCGGAGAACTCTGATGTCGGATCGCGTTCGCTCGTTCTTGGCGATGGGACTGTTTGTTGTTTTGGCGGGGTATGTGGGCTGGAGTGGCGTGCGTTTGGCTCTGCTGCTCTGGCAGCGGTTTGTGCCCACCTGATGGCCCCCTGGCCCTCACAATGGGGGCAGTGTTTCCAGCCCCCATGACAGCTGATCCGCTGACTCCCGCCGTAAGTGATCGGATCTGTCGTCACATGAACGACGATCACGCCCCGGCGGTGCTGGCGTACGCCCACCACTACGCGGGGCTTAGCCAGGCCCGATCTGCTCGAATGGTCTCCGTCTCGGCTGAGTCGATGACACTGGAGGTGGATGGGGCCTCCGTGGAGGTGCCGTTTGATCACCCGCTGATCGACAGTGAAGACGCCCATCGCACCCTTGTGACGATGTTGCGGTCAATCCCTGGGAACCCTTGAACCAGTTGTTCTGGCCAAGCGCTCCCTCCAGTGTCTGATGCTTCTTCCTGGATTGCTTCCTGGTCTGTGCCCCTGGAGTGGTTGTTCAGCAGGCCCTGTCCCCTCTGCCGCCAACCCTTAGGCTCCCCTGGCTTGGTCAGTCGGCTCTGCTCCTCCTGCGCCGGTGCCCTGTTGCTCCCCCAGGGAGGTTTGGAGGGAACCAGTCCCCTTCGTTGGTGGGCGGCGGGTTTTTACATGGGTGCCTACCGCCGCGCGCTCCTGGGCCTTCGGACCCGTCCCCACCCCGAGAGCATCGCCGCCCTGTTAATGGGGGTGGACCCTCCATCATTCCCATCCCATCTCTCCCCATGGATGGTGCCTGTGCCCAGTTGGAAGAGGAAGGCCAACCCATTGCCCGCTTTGATTTGCAAGGTTGGAGGTCGGCGGTGGCGCTGGAGAGGGGCAGACCTGCTCGAGCGCTCCCGCCCCGTACTGGGCCAACACCATCTCAATCGGGCCATGCGCCTGGAGAACCAACGCGGGGCCTTCATCTGTCCGCGTCGGGCCACGCCCAGGGAGGCCAGGCGCCATCCGGTGTTGCTGGTGGACGACATTCTCACCAGTGGCGCGACCGCCCTTAACGCGGAGGCGGCCCTGAGGCAGGCCGGTTGGCGGGTGCATGGGCTGATCTGCCTGGCGCGCACGCCTAGCCGTCCATACGCCAACAGCGGTGATCTAAGATGCCAAGGTCGCGCAGGCGACAGGCCGGGATAGCTCAGTTGGTAGAGCAGGCGACTGAAAATCGCCGTGTCCCCAGTTCAAATCTGGGTCCTGGCATTTTGGGTTGATGAGGCTGAACTCCATCGTTCGTTCATCTCCCTCACGCTGTTCTTCCAGCACGGTTCCTTGCCTCCAGCGCCATGCCCTTTCCCCCCCCGCATCTCGCTGATCCGGGCCATCAATTTTGCAATGCAGACAGTTTTGCCATGGCGTTTGACGACGCCTGGCGACACCACGGCCAAAATGGAGAAACTGAGGGGCTCAGCCGTGAGGACACCCTGGAGTTGATCCTCTCCCATCTCGCCGCTCACCCTTTTGCCCAGATGGATGGGCCCAGGGCCCGAGACGTGGGAGAGTTTCGTCTTCGCCTCCACGGTGTGTAACGACCGCCATGGCCGCTTCCGCCTACGTCCGCCTGCTCCGCCAACTGTGCGGCAGCTTCAGCAACCAGCACCAGGCCTTCGAAAATCCCCCTCTCTTCGCCCACATTTTGGTCACCTACCGGCCATTACCCCAGCTGCGCCAGGGTTGTCTTCTGCTGGAGCAGTCCTATGCCATCACCCCCACCATCCCCTATCGGATCCGGGTGTTGCGCCCCGACCTGCGCGATGGACAGTTGCTGATCCACAATCTGGCGTTGCGGGATGAACAACGTTTTTGGGGCGCCACGGCTGATGCCAGCCTGCGCTCCAGCATTCAGCCGGACGACCTCATCCCCTTGCGGGGCTGCAGCTACCTCGTCCGAGAGGAGGGAGATGGTTTTGTGGGGGAGGTGGAGCCTGGCTCCCGCTGCATGGTGGAACGCAAGGGGCAAGTGGCTTATTTGGTGAGTCACTTTGAACTGTCTCCACAGCGTATGAGCACCATTGATCGGGGACACCACCCGGAAACTCATGAGCATCTATGGGGATCCCTGGCGGGCCCATTCGAATTTGAGCGGACCGCGGATCACAGCGGCGAACTGCCCGATCTCTGGCTGCAAACTGATCCTGGCCAGACCTGAATCGAGAAGGATTGGGCGGCGATGCACGCGGGGAGCCGGCTTGATTGCCTGATTTTTCCGCCTTCCCTCGCTGAATTGTGAAGGAGTCTAATCATTTCCCCCTCAGCAAACCTCGACAGGAGAACAACCCTAACGATGCGGTCCCCCTGTTCCGGTCCATGGCCCTGCCTCTCCTGAAGATCGCTCCACGCACCCAAAACTCCAGGGTAAATTCCTTTCCAGTGGGAGGAGAAGAAAGCCCCCGTCTTTCGCCGCTTGATTTGGGTAGGAGCCAGGCCGCCACGGACGCCATCATCGCGCAATGCTATCGCCAGATTTTTTTTCATGCCTTCAAAGTGGATCAAGACCCTGTCCTCGAATCCCAGCTCAGAAGTGGACAGATCACCGTGAAGGATTTTGTGCGCGCCCTACTCCTATCCGAGAAGTTTCGCCATGATTTTTACCGTTGCAACAGCAACTACCGCATGGTCGATCAAGTCGTGGGCCGGGTTCTTGGTCGCCCCCTTCATGGGGATCAAGAACGCGTTGCCCTTTCGATCTTGATCGCTCAGCAGGGCTTGCGCGGATTGGTGGATCATCTCCTGGAGTCGGAGGAGTATCAGGAGGCTTTCGGCGCGGATCAGGTGCCCCACCAACGCGCCAGGGTGCTCCCTGGCCAGGCCCTGGGCACCCCACCGTTCAACCAGCAGGCTCCTCGATACGACGCCTATTGGCGCGAGGTCTCCGCCCGTCGCGCGCCCTCAGGACGGGGAACCGCCTGGACCCCCTCCAGGGGGTACTCCATGCCCTGCCCCTCCTGGCTGGCGGATGCCCCCTCTCCCTTGGCCCGCCAGATCTGGCAAGCACTGGTGACCGCGGGGGGATTCGGACTAACGGCGTTTGTGGTGTCTGTGGCCGCCGTCATCTTGAGCACGGAGCGTCCGGGCTGAAGGTCTGGCGAATAAGCCTCTAACTGGCGATGGATGGATCGAGGAGGTCGCCTTCGAAGGCAGCGTCCTCCTCCTCGGGGGCGGTTCCATGGCTCTCTTCAAGGAAGAGAGGGTCTTCAGCGCGGTCCTCGAGGAAGGGGCGAGATCCTGGAAACAGCGGGCTCGACAGGGCTCGCAGGGGCCGGCCCTGGGAGAGGGGCGGCACGGTTCTCCCCAACACCTCTTCCATCAGGGCCAGCCGATCCTCCGTTTGTCGCTGCCGTAGGTCCAAGGCCTCCCCCATCCCTTGGTGGAGGACGTTGAGGGGAAGGGAGGCCACCAGCGTCTCCTGACTGGCCAACCGCTCCTCCAATTCGAGCACGCGATACGTCAGACGTTCCGCGAGTTCGGAAAGGGTTTCCAGCTGCCCGACCAGGCGATCGGCCCAGGCCGGGTCAACTGCATGGGGTGACATACGCACTGCTGTCCACGGGCCGATGGTAACGGAATGACATCAAGCCGCCAGGCCCTGGAGAGCCAGCCCGGGGTGGTGTTTTGTAACGTTTCTGAACGCGACGATGCCACCCGCGCTCTCAACCATAGGATCCGGCAGCAGCTTGCGGCTTCAGGCCAAACGTCGGAGATCTCTTGGGTCTTCGCGTTCAGGAAGAGGAGAACCTGGCGACGCGTCGTCTTCCGACGACCGCTTCGGTGCACCTCTTCCCTCGATCGAGCCTGATGGATCCGCCGCATTCTTCTCGATCCCTCCCACCGGCCCTCCTCGCACGCTTCCCATGACCCTCGCCAACGCTGCCTATTTGGGCATCACGCGGTTTGCCAACGATCGCAACAAGGAAAATTGGGCAACCAGTTCGGATGTTGACAAGTCCGATTTGATCCGTGCCGTCTATCAGCAGGTGCTGGGTCGCCAGTATGTGATGGCCAGCGAGCGGCTGGACGGGCCTGAATCCCTGTTTCGTCGAGGGTATCTGAGCGTCAGGGAGTTTGTGCGCCAGGTAGCCAAAAGCAATCTCTACAAAGACCGCTTTTTCAGCAACAGCAATCCCTATTGCTTCATCGAACTCAACTTTAAACATCTTCTTGGCCGCGCGCCTCAGAACAAGGCTGAAATGTTGGAGCATTTCACCATTCTTCAAGAGAAGGGATACGATGCGGAAATCGATTCCTACCTAGACAGCGCTGAATACCAAACCCGTTTCGGCGAAGAAGGCGTTCCGTATCTGCACGGCTGGAATTACTCCGTTGGGCAGCAGGGCTTGCAGTTCTCTTACATGCTGCAACTCACCCGGGGTGCGTCGGCGTCGATCAAGGGTGATCTCTCGAAAAACCAGTCGCGTCTCAATCCCGCGGTCCATGCTGAGATGCCCCTCCCAGTGGTGAGCCCCAACGCCAAGGGCAGCACCTTCCGCAGGTTGGCCAGCGATGGGGTGACCAGGCAGGGAGTGGGGGCGGCGGAAGAGGGCCGCACCTTCCGGGTGGAGATCAGCGGCTTCAACAACTATCGACTGCACAAACGCAGCAACCGCGTGCGTTTCATCCCCTTCAACAAGCTGCTGGAATACCAGCAGCAGATCCACAGGGAAGGCGGGCGGATCGCCAGCATCACCCCTGTGAATTGAAGGCGTTCGTGCCTATTTCCCCCACTTTTTGTTCTTCGCTCCTCAAGTCCCATGAAGGTTTCCGCAGGTACGCGTAACACGAGCGCAAGCAACGACCGGCAAGTGACCATCAATGTCACGGGCCTGGCACGCAACGATTTTGTCCGCAGCGCTGACTGCGTCATGCAGGTGCCTTACACCCGCATGAATGAGACATTGCGCCTTGTGCATCGTCTGGGAGGCAAAGTGACAGGTGTGAGTGTTACGGGAGTCACCGAAGCCGGCGCGGTGTCCCCCGCTCCAGCCCGGAAAGGCAAGGCCAAAAACTGAGCCTCCCTCCCTCGCCACCCGTTCCTCTGATCTGGAGTCCAACCCAAGGTGATCCCAACACCTTGGGTTTTTTTGTGCCGCTGGCCCCGTCCTCCCTTCCCGTACCGCCTTTTCCCTTTCCTGTGTGGCGAGGCGGGCGGGAGGTCCAGGGTTGATGAGGTGACCGTTTGTTAAGGCCCTCACGCCAAGGGCCGGCACTGAACAACAATTGGACCGTCGTTGTTGAGCCCTGGTTTTTCCAGTGCGGCGGCGACGCTAGGGAACAGATGGCAACGTGTGGAAGTCCTTCCATCACCCATGCCCCAGGGCATGCGCCACTCCCGTTCCCACCTCCCCCTTTCCCACCCACACCCGACGGAGAACGTCGAGAACCGGAGCGTTACACAAGTTAGAACCCTTCACAAAGGTTGTTGCCCAGGCTGACGCCCGCGGCGCATTCCGCAAAGCCGGCCCGAT
>JBKCPG010000389.1:0-2658 GCA_046309395.1 Cyanobacteriota bacterium
CACCACCTCCAATGAGGTGCTCTCCGCCCGAGAGTCCCTGCGCCTTGCCCGGCTGCGCTTCCAGGCCGGCGTCACCACCCAGCGGGAGGTGGTGGACACCCAGCGCGATCTCACCCAGGCCGAAGTGCGCTACTCCAGCGCCATCACGAATTACAACAAGAGTCTGGCCGAGCTGCGGCGCCGCACGGGCCTCGACCTCATCGCCCTCTGTCAGCGGCCCAACCTGCCCCCCCGCCGGCCACCCTCCAGCACGGCGAATGTGCCCATCGAGCCCACGCCCCTCTTCCCCGCTTGCGAAGCTGGGGGCCTTACCTCCCGCCTGAGTCGCTAACCCTCCGTGAGATCCGCTGCCCCTCAGGCCGGGCCGCCCGGTCTCTCCCTCCCCGCCACCCTGCGCCTGGGGCTCTTTCAAGGATGCTTGGGCTGTTTGGCGGTGATCTTTGCCGGTCTGCTCAACCGCGTGATGATCACAGAGCTGGCGTTGCCTGGGTTGTTGGTGGGGGTCGCTCTGGCCTTCGAGCAGTTCGTGTCTCCCACCCGGATTTGGTTCGGCCAGATCTCCGATTCCCGACCCCTCGCCGGTCGCCACCGTCTTCCTTACATCTGGCTCGGCACCCTGCTCTTTTGTGGGTTGGCCGTTCTCTCGGTACCCCTCATTTTCCAAGTGGCCGCTTTGTGGCGGGATGGATCGGGATGGGCCGTGGCGGCGGGGGTGGCCGCTCTCTGTGCCCTGTTCGCCGCCTATGGCCTGTCCGTGTCGTTGGCCTCCACGCCTTACTTGGCTCTGGTGATCGACCGCACCACGGAGCGCGAGCGTCCCCGAGCCGTTGGCCTGATCTGGTGCCTGCTCACCGTGGGCATTGTGGTGGGGGCCATCGCCATCAGCCTGAGCCTGCGGGACCTCGACGGCGTCACCGATCCCTCCGTGTTGAGGGAGGTGCTGCTGGGCTTCATGGGGAGGGTGGTGCTCGTGGTGCTGGCCCTTACCCTGGTGGCCACCCTGGGGATGGAGCCCCGTTCAAACGGGCCGGGTGTCGACCGGGAGGGATCTGGCGCTGGCTCCACCTCCCCTCGCGATGATGGCCCCACCCTCCGCCAGGCCTGGACGTTGATCACCTCCAGCCGCCAAGTGCTGGTGTTTTTCTCCTTTCTCGTGTTCTTCAACCTCGGGCTTTTCCTCCAAGATCCGATCCTGGAGAGCTACGGCGCCGAAGTGTTTGGCATGCCCATCGCCGCCACCGCCTCCCTCAACGCTTACTGGGGAATGGGCCTCATGGGTGGCCTGCTGCTGGCCGGCCTTTGGATGGTGCCCAAATGGGGCAAGCTCGGCACCGCGCGGCTGGGCTGCCGGCTCATCGCGATCTCCCTGGTGCTGCTGGGGCTCGCCGGACTCACGGGCCGGGTGCCGGTGTTACAGACGGTGATGGTGCTGTTTGGGCTGGCCGCCGGTGTCGGCACCAATGGGGCCCTGGTGTTGATGCTCGATTTCACCCTTCCCCAAGCCGCGGGCACCTTTGTGGGCGTTTGGGGCCTGGCCCAGGCCTTGTCCCGCGCGTCCGGGAAAGTGTTGGGGGGGGGCTTGCTGGATTTAGGGCGCGGGTTGCCGCTCCGGTGGTTCGGCGCATCCTCCCCCGCGTTTCCGGCCTACGCTTTGGTTCTTGGGGTGGAGACGCTCATGGCGATCGCGGCGCTGGTGGTGCTCTCCAGCCTCAACCCACGGCAATTCCGGGACGATACGGATCGGGGCCTCGACCAGGTGTTGGCCTTGGAGATCGAATGAGCCACCGTGCGCCCGATCCCCTGCTCGACTCACGCCTCTCAGCCTTGATCGATCGGGTGGCCCAGCGTCAACTCCAGGATTTTGGGCACGTGGGCTGTGATCTCAAGGACGATGGCACCTTGATTACGGCTTGTGATCGCTGGAGTGACGCGGTGATTGTGGAGGGGTTGCGGGCGCTGTATCCCGAGGATGGCTGCCTCAGCGAGGAAGGCGACCACCGGTTGCCCGCGTCGCCAGCCTTCTGGGTCGTGGACCCCCTGGATGGCACCACCAATTTCGCGGCGGGCATTCCCTACTGGTCGATTTCCCTGGCCCGCTTCGAGGGGGGCCGGCCAGTGCTCGGAATTCTGGACGTGCCGCCCTTGGGTCTGAGGATCGTCGCCAAGGCGGGACTGGGGGTTTGGCGCAATGGGGAGCCTCTGGATCCGCCAGCCTCCAAGGCTCACCCGGGGGGCTGCGTTTCTCTCTGCAGCCGCTCCATCCATGTGCTTCAGAAACTTCCCGACCGCCCCTTCCCCGGCAAGGTGCGCCTGTTTGGAGTGGCCAGCCTCAACATGGTCAGCGTGGCCACAGGGCAAACGGTCGCCGCCCTTGAAGCCACGCCAAAAATTTGGGATCTGGCCGCCGCCTGGTTGGTGCTGCGGGAATTGTCCTGCCCCACCCGCTGGCTCGAGAGCGACCCGGGCCAGATCCTCCCCGGCACCGATCTCACCTCCCTCGGTTTTCCCGTCCTCGCGGCCGATTGTGAAGCCACCTTGCGAACCTATCTCCCGTGGGGGGAGGCGCTGGGGTGTGTGGTGTGTTAGGTTGATGGACTGCTCGGGAAGGACAGGCGTCTGACCCAAGCGGCCTTTACGAGATGGGGGTGAGAGCCCACC
>JBKCPG010000390.1:0-22043 GCA_046309395.1 Cyanobacteriota bacterium
TTCCCAGTGCAGGCCCCGAGGGGCGAGCTCTGGGATCTCACGATTAATGACTATGAGGCCATCGGTGGCATTTCGGCGGCTGTAAGTTACTGTACTAACCTTGCATTCAATCCCGAAAGCCACAATGAATTGCAGCTCTCAGGCTTAAGAGAGTCGTTTCTGCAAATGTGCTGGGTTGATGGTACTGGTCAAGTCAGCAAGAGGCCTGCGCGGTGGGAAGATACCCCCATGTCGAGTCGTAGTATTCTTCAACGATTTATCAATGCAAGGATTCTTTGTAGCACTGCAGATGGGATTGGAATAACTCATGATAGCCTTCTCAGGACTTGGCCATGTTTGTCCGGATGGATAGAGGAGTCAAAAGAGTTTCTCGTCTGGAAACAACGGGTTGAGCTAGACGCCGAGCAATGGCATGGTTGCGCCGATAATGAAAAGTCCGATCTATTGTTGACCGGCCTTAAGCTAATGAATGCTCGCAAATGGCTGGATCAGAGTGGAGATGCAATACAGAGTCAAGTCAAGGTATTTCTTGAAGCAAGTATTATGCATGCAGAGAGAGCAGGGGCTTCGTTAGTAGAGCTAGCCAAGTCATTTGGACTTGCCTCAGTCGTCGAGCAATATAACAAGCAAGAGATCGAATATCAGGATATTCTCAGTCGTGTGAGCGAACTCAAGAAGGCATTGGATAGGGTAACGAAGAAAAGAGATGAGGCTCAAAGACTTCTTCTTAATGAAATTCCAAAAGTATTTATATCCTATGCCAGTGAAGATGAGAAGGAGGCAAGAAAAACCCATAAACTTCTTAACAAGACCGGCTTCCAATGCTGGTTTGACAAGGAGACGCTGGTTCCAGGAGTTGATTGGGACCAGGAAATTCGTCGTGCCATACGCGAAACCGATTTTATTATTATCCTTATATCAACAAGGTCCAGGACTAAAAGAGGCTATATGCAGCGTGAAATCAAATTAGCGTTGCAAGTCAACGAAGAGATTCCCGAAAATCAGGCTTTCATTATTCCAGCGCGGATCGAGGAATGTGAAATACCGCATCAATTGTCTCGCTATCATTATTGTGATATTTTCGGCGAGGGTGGAGAACAAAGACTCGCGGAATCGATATTAATACATTGGAATTCTAGGTCGCAATCTCTTCGCGCTCAAGGCGATTAGTTTTGCGATTAAACTCCCTGGATACGTTGTGTTCAGATGGAGTCCCGCCTCGCCGATGAGCGCCCTTTTCATCAGCTACACCGGCCGCGATCCGGAAGGCGAGGCCTGGGCGGATCGGCTGGCGGACTGGTGCTGCGAATGGGGCTATGGGTTTTTCCGCGATAGGCACCCCGGCCAAGGCGTGAAGGCCGGAGAAGACTGGCGCGCCAGCCTGCATCGCCATCTGAGCCGGGCCCAGGTGGTGATCAGTCTCTGCAGCCCCAGCTATGAATTCTCGTCCTGGTGCATGTGGGAGCTGGCGGCGGCGGAAGAACGGGGCAAATGGATCATTCCGATCCAGTTGGGCACGCACGAGGTGCCCTCCCTGCTGGGCCACCGGCAGGTGATCCGCGTCGCCAATGCCCGTCAGCCCACGGCCAGCGAGCTGGCGGAGGTGAAGGAACGCCTGGCCCGGGTATTGCGGGAGCAGCTGGATTGGCGGATGTTGCAGCCTTGGGATCCGAGCCGTTCGCCCTATCCCGGCCTGCTGGCCTTTGAGGCGGAGCAGGCGCCGGTTTTCTTCGGGCAGGACAAGGCGATTGAGAAGCTGGGCGAGCGGCTGGCGAGCCTGGCCCAGCGGGCGCCGGCCGCCCTGCTGGTGCTCGGGGCCTCTGGCACGGGCAAGTCGTCGCTGGTGCGGGCCGGGGTGCTGCCGCGGCTGGCGGCGGATCGGGATCGCTGGCGGTTGCTGGCGCCCTTCCGGCCGGGGCGGATGCCCTTCACGCGCCTGCGCAAGGTGCTCGCCCCTGCCCTGGCCGCCTTCCCCGAGGCCCCGGGAGGGCCGAGCGGCGAGGCGGAGGAGAGCGCTCTGGCGCGCCAGCTGGATTGGCTGCAGGCCCAAGCCGAGAGGCCGGTGCTGCTTGTGATCGACCAGCTGGAGGAGCTCTTGGTGGAGGGGAATGCCGAGGCGGAGCGGTTTCTGGCCTTTCTGGAGGGGTTGCTGCGCCGCGAGCTCAGCGGCCTGGTGGTGCTCGCCACCCTGCGCACCGACTTTCTGGCCGTGCTGGAGAGCCGTTGGCCGGGCCTCACCGAGCTGGTTGACACCACCACACCGGAGCCGATTCCGCCGCAACGCTTCGGGGAGCTGATCAGCGGCCCGGCCGCACGGGCCGATCTGCGGCTGCAGCCGGGGTTGGCGGAGCGCCTGGTGGCCGAGAGCGGCGGCCGCGATGCCCTGCCCTTGCTGGCCTTCACGTTGGAGAAGCTCTGGCGCAAGCGGCAGGAGCGGGGGGCGGCAGTGGTAGAGCCAAACGGTGCCCGCTGGGATCTCACCCTGGCGGACTATGAGGCGCTGGAGGGAGTGGCGGGGGTGGTGGGCACCCAGGCGGCGCTCTGCTGGGATCCACGCACCAGCGATGCGGCCGATTCCGAGGCCCTCGAACAGGCTTTCGTCCATCACCTGGTGCGGCTCAACGAGGAGGGGCTGTCCACCAAACAGCTGGCCCGCTGGGGGGAATTGCCGGAGCGCAGCCGGCCGCTGCTCCAGCGCTTCGTGGAGGCCCGGCTGCTGGTGAGGGGCAGCGGGGATGGGGGCGACCAGGTGGAAATCGCCCACGAGGCGCTGCTGCGCACCTGGGAGCCACTGGTGGGTTGGATCGAAGCGAACCGCAAGGAGCTGGAGCAGCGCCGCCGGGTGGAGCGGCTTTGCGGGGATCTGGGCCAGGGCCAGCCGCCGCAGGCCCGGCTGGCGGCGTTGCAGGGGTTGCTGGCTCTTGCGGAGAGCGATCCCGAGGTGGTGGCGCCGGCGGCGGACGCCCTTGGGGCTGTGTTGGCGAATCCCGACGGTGACCCGCGGGAGGGGCCGCTGGCGTTCCAGCTGCTGGAGTTGGTGGGCGGGGTGTCCGGTGTGGTGGGCTTAAGCGCCTTTTTGGAGCAAGGGCAGATCCAGGAGCTGCAGGAAATGACGCTGGCCGCCCAGCGGCTGAAGCTGCTTTGCCAAGCGGCCTCGCTGTTGCGGCGGATTCATCGCCACACCCCCCCCGGGGCGGATGGGACAGCCCGCTGGTTGCTGCTACCCAGCGCCACGGTGCGCAACGACGGCAGGGCAGTGCGCACAGAGCTGGTGCGCCTGCGGTTGTGGGCGACGCCAATGCTGGAGGCGCCGGGAGCCTGGTTGGAGCCGCTGGGGGAAGGTGTGGCGCTCACCATGGTGACCATCCCAGCCGGCCGCTTTGTGATGGGTTCGCCGCCGGATGAGGCGGAGCGATTAGACAATGAAGGCCCCCAGCACCTGGTGGAGCTGGAGGGCTTCTGGATGGGCCAGACCCCGATCACCCAAGCCCAGTGGCGGCAGGTGATGAAGGTCAATACTTCCAAATTTCAGAGCGATCGGGCCGAGCGAGACCAGCATCCGGTAGAGCGGGTGAGCTGGGAGGAGGCCATGGCGTTCTGCGCCAAGTTGCGTGAATGCACAGGCCGCCACTACAGCCTTCCCAGTGAGGCCCAATGGGAATATGCCTGTCGAGCGGGCACCACAACGCCGTTCCATTGCGGCGCCACCCTGATCAGCGAGCTGGTCAATTTCAATGGGGCTTCCACACACGGAGCTGCACCCGAGGGGGACGCTCGGGGGCAAACTTCCCCTGTGGAGCAGTTCCCCGCCAACCGCTGGGGTCTGTTGGATCTGCACGGCAACGTTTGGGAATGGTGCCTAGATGATTGGCATTCCAGCTATCAGGGAGCCCCGCAAGATGGTCGAGCATGGTTGGAGAGTCAGGGGGCGAATCGTTGTAAACGTAAGGGAAGGGGGCGTAACAAGCTGCTGCGCGGTGGTTCGTGGTACGGCGATCCCAGGTACTGTCGCTCGGCCTTCCGCGACTGGGTCCGCCCGGACGAGCTCTACGACGGCTTCGGTTTCCGTGTCTGTTGCCTTCCCCAGGACTAACTTCTTTATCTTTAAACGCTCTATTTCTTTACACTTGGTTGTTCCCTGGTGGGCGCCGGAGGCGCCATGATTTCGGTGATTTCAGGCCTTACCGCCCACCCGTCCTCCTCCCTCTTCAGCGATGGCTCGGAGCTCGGAGTGAAGAAGGCCCGCGCTCAGTCAGGGTCCTGCACACCCACCTCAGCCAAGGCCCTGCCGCAGCCGCGATCCATGGGCAAGCGCAACCGGAGGGCCGGGCAACAAGGGCAGATGAGGGGGGGAGCGTGTTCCTTCCGTCCAGGGAGGCCAGCCTTCAGCAGCAGGACACTTAGATCGGCGTGCTGGGGACCTTGTTGGGTAGCTCAACGAAATCATCACCGGCATGCTGCAGGAAGAGTTGGCAATGGCTGTGAGTGATCGCCACCGATGAAGCAGCACAGGACTTTCTCGATGCGCCTGCTGGCCACGATGATCGGCGGCTACAACGTGGGTGCGCTGATCGAGCTGCTCTCCAGCCCAGAGGCGGCCATCGCCGATGCCGCCGCCACAGGCCTGAGCCGCACCCTGCTGGTCTACGACGCTTACCACGACGACCTGGAGCTGGCGGCCACCAATCCCCACGCCGAACGGGTGATCGATTTGGACCGGTGCCGGCATAAATCACGGTGACGGTGTACAAGGTGGAGGGTGAAACCAACACGGATGACCTTTCACCGGCCACCCACGCCACCACCCGGCCGGACATCCCCCTGCATGCCACGGCGTTGCTGGAAACCCGCATGCCCGGCGGCCTGACGCTCATCGCCCAGCTCAAGGCCAAGGGCCATCCGGTGGGCGATGTGGTGGGCACGGGCAGCCCCAGCAAGATCGTGCTGGTGCCTGGCATCTTGGTGCTTACTCGACATCCTGAACGGATGACGAGGGCCTAACCTCAACCGTCGCCGTTGCCACCCAAGCAGGGAATACCAGGTTTTTAAGATGGATCTCGTCCCGACCTGAAGCCGCTGGAGAGGGCACCTCCAACGGCTTCGTATTCGGTCGGGGCACGTCCCACAACGGAGTTCCCTGATGAACATTTTGCCAGACAAGGTCCTCACCGGGCTGACATTGATGCTGTCCAGGTTGTCTTTTTGGAAAAAGGTATCGATTGACGCCTCTCTCAGCTTGCGTCTCAAGTGGAGGTGGCGCACCGGCGAATGAGCTCGACCTACCGTGAGGTCTCTTGAGGTCAGGCAACTATGAGAAGGGAACCAGCTTCCGAAGGCTTGGCACCAGGCCCACGGCCAGGTCCACCTGGCTGGTTCCGTTCTTGGGCAGGGCAAACACTGTCATGGAGCGTCTTTCTGAGCCAGCTCACCCCTGGCCTGAAGAGCCTTCTTGGCGGATCCCGGCTGCAGGAGCCGCTGGCTGATGGGTGAAACGAGTCGAGACTGGCTGCGGCTGCCGGTGGTGACCGCTGGCTCCGAGCACCTGGTGATGGGCTATCTGATGCGGCGCAATATCCTCACCTATAAAGCACCGCCTGGCAATGAGGGATATGACCTGATCTGCCTCCATCCAGATCCACGTCACAAGCCGGGGCCAGGGGAAAAGGCACAAATTCGCGTGCAGGTGAAGAGCCGCTATGCAACGGACTGTGATCGGGGCTTCCTTGTGAAAGAGAAAAGCCTTGGGGCCTTTGATTATCTGGTGATTGTTTTCCTGAACATTGGCAATTTCTATGGCAGGAATGATGGCAGCACAGGCGCTAAGGAGCCTGAGTTCTTCACGTTGTCACAGGCGTTCATCAGGGAGCATCATCAGGCAGGCACCTCCTGGGAAAAGGTGAGGCTGAAAAAGCTGCAGGATGAGCTTGAACCCGTCAAGAATGAACAGGGCTTCGAGTTAATCGCCAATGATCTGGGTATTTCTTTGCCTAGAAAGCTCCGCTCCTCAGGCCCAGAAGAGTCTCCATGAAATTCAGGCTGATCCAATCGAATAACAGAGGGCTCATCACCCGAGTAGGCGATCGAACCTATGCGCATAGTGGCCCGACGAAGGGGGAAGAAAACAAGGAACTGCCAACATTATTCATCTGGTCAAAGAAACCCCAGCGCCTTGTCGCTCGCTGCTGGACCCGCTGGAGCGGTGAAAGGCTGGGACAGGATTTCATCTACGAGGTGACACGCTTTCGGGATGTCATTGATCTTCAGGGTGACACCCGCTTTCACCAGTGGTGTTCGCTGCGGCTGAGGCAGCAGATGTGGGAGATGGGGGATCCAGTTGTGGATGTCAGCCAGGTGTGCTGTCCTGAGCCTGAAGTTGTTCACGCGCCTGAGCGGCACAAAAGTGCTGTGTACCTGGCGCGCAGAAAAGGGAGGTTGATGTCGCAGACACCGCCGCTGACGGAGGAGGAAAAGAAGGCGATCGCCGGTTTGTATCAGCTCAGGGATTCTCTCAATCAGGCCGCGGGCTGCCTTGCCTACCACGTTGACCACCTGCAGCCGCTGGCGCGCGGAGGCCTGCATCATCCAAGCAACCTGAGATTGATGACCTGCCGAGACAATTTGTCCAAAGGAGCAAAGGTGGGGGTGGTGCCGTCTTCCACCGGTGCTGACGGCGACCCGCCAAGGCCTCAGGCCTTGGGCGGCGGCTAAGCGGCCTTGGCGGGTCTGAGTTCAACGAGATCTCCCGCGAGGCCCTGGCGATGGACCGCAAAGCGGGACTCCGCCCTGAGATCCGTCAGGGTGAGGGAGTGGGTGAAGGGAAACAGGGCGGGGTGCTCCAGAAGCTGCTGGGCGGGCAGGGATCGCTGTTCATTGTCGAGCAGAAGCGCCTCGCAGAGGAGCTGGGCAAGCTCCTTGGAAATGGGGAGGGGCTTTGGAGCCCGTTGGTACATGCCCCTGGTGTTGGTGTCCGCCAGGGCTCCCCAGTCGACAAGAGAGCGGATGATCCGTTGCGTGGACTTCACCAGCACGGGGCGCTCGGACCATTGGGCCACCATTCGGTTGGTGAGCTGAGCGAGAGAGAAGGTGTCCTGCAGGGTGAGAAGGCGGCCAGCCGTGGCTGCCACATCGGAGAAGACGGGATAGCTGGCCACCGCCAGGGCCCAGTGCAGGGCGAGATGGTCTTGGACCTTGGTTGTTTGGAAGGCGGCGGTGGCACGGATCTTGAGGGGTTCCACAGCGGGTGGAACCGTTCCCCAGATCCTGATGAGCACCGTCATGGTTTTGCCTCGATCGCTGTTGTAGGTGTCGCCGCTCACCTTTCCTTCGAGGTAGGCCCACAGGTCGGCCCGGAGCTCCTTCAGCGTGGCTCCCGCCGCCACTCGGCTGCCCGCCGCCTCCAGCCAGTCGAGCGAGAGGCGCCGATCAAAGCCGATGATGCCGCGTCTGGTCATGGGTTTTCCTGGATGCGCACGAAGGGCACCAGAACCTCTTCCAGCGCGATCCCTCCGTGGCCCACCGTCTCTTTGCCCCGGGTGAGAAAGGCTTCCACCCCGCGGGGCAGCAAGACGGAGTAATCCGCTGGCAGGCCGGGTCCTGGCCAAACCAGGGCGGATGGGAGCGCTTGCCGCACTTGCTCCCGCAGCGCCGCGTCGCGGAAAACCCAGGCCCGCTCCCCCTTTTCCTCGGGGACCGTGCCCACGTTGGGACGGCCGCTCCCCTTGGCGGCGACGTTGCCGTGATCGGCCGCGACGTAGACGGTGAAGCCCTCGGCCAGCAGGGCGTCGATCAAGGACCGGAAAGCCCCCGCCTGGGCTCCATTGACGCACCTGGGCATGCAGCCCACCAAGGCCGGTGACCGCGCCATGGAGCATTTCATCAACCTTGCCGACAACAAGGCCCAGAACGCGGCAGCTTGGGCGGGAGGCGTGGTCCTTGACCTTCGCCAACAGCTCACTGTCGGCCTCCTGCGCCCCCTGCCTGAGATACGCCACGGCTGGCCCCAGCAGGCCCTGCTCCGCCCAGAAGCGCTCCCAGTGCTTGGGCTCCTTGCTGGTGGTGCCAAGGCTCTGGGGGAAGAACAGCGGTGCCTCGGCCGCGAAGATCGCCTGGCGGGAGACGGCGGTGATCGTGGGCACCCAGGCCCAGCAGACGCTTTCTTCCAAGCCGAGACCGCCCAGGGAGTCGCGCAGCAGCAGCCACTGATCGAGAGCGAGCCCATCGACGACGACCAACGCCAGCCGGCGGCTGCCGCCGGCGAGCTGGTGGGCGAGGAAGTGGGCGATCTTGTCGACGGTGAGGGGCCGGGGCAAGGACGGCAGTGTGGCCAGGGCGCCGTAGCGCTGGAGCATCCAGCCCGCGAAGGCCTCCTCCAGGGCCAGCTGGAATTGATCGAGCCGGGAGCTGGTTTGGGGGAGGAGGGAGCCGCTGAGCTGCATGCGCAACACCTGGGCCTCAGCCCAGCGCCAGCCAAGACGCTCCCAGTCTTCATGGCGCCAGTTGTCGTGGCTGGAAGCCGCGGCCGATAGCGCCTCCTCCAGCAGTGGCAGAAGCCGCTCCAGACGGAGAGCTTCGTTCTCGTCCTGTTGGCCCACCACCCCGAGGCGCATCCAGCCCGTGGGCACCGATTCGGCTGCAATCGCTGTGGTGGGCTCCAGCAGGCCCTCGGCAAAGAGGTTGTCGATGAAGATCCGGATGTCATCGTGGTCAAAGGGCAGCAGCTCGGGCCCGGGGAGTTGCGGAGCCGGCAGCTCACGTCCTGGGACGAGCGGATACCCCTTGGACTGGAGAAAGAGGGGCCAGCGTTCCTGGAGGAAGGAGAAGAAGACTGCCCGGTTGGTCAGCAGACGCTCCAAGGGCCACTCCCGCCACTGCTTCTGAAGGCAGAGCTGCTCGAACAGACGCTGATCGAGCAGCGCCGGGAGCTGTTGCTGGCGTAGGTGGCGCCGCAGCAGAAGCCGAAGCAGATCGGCGGGCTGCCGGATCTGGCCTGGCACCACCTCGTAGAGGTGGTTGAGAAGAAAGTCTTGGGTGGCGTTCGCACCCAGTTGTCCAGGGCTCAGCCGCTGGAGCGCTTCATTCAGTGCATCGAACTGGCTGGGCTCGAGCTCGGAGAGAACGTTGGGATCAAGGCTCGGGAAGAGCCTGGGCAGGCTGAAGCTGAACTCACGCTGGGTGGCGCGGGCCTCTGAGAGCAGGTCGTAGGGGAGAACGGTGCGGGTCGAGGCCTCGCCGCCGTTCACGACAACGACATGGAGCGGCTCCCCTGCCTCCCAGCGCGGCCGGCAGCGATGCTCAAACAGGTAGCGAAAGGCGACGGGGTCGTCGTAGACGAGCAGCTCATACCCCCGCTCGGCCAGAAGCGAGCGGAGGACAGGTTCGGCGAACAGCTGGTCGGGATCGTTGACCACCGTGAGCCGACTCGCGGTGGCGCTCTCGCGGGTGAAGCACTCCAGCAGCGGCTGGCGCCAACTCGCCGCGGGGTCCGGGTGTGTCATCAGGCTGAACCGGGGGCCAGGGACACCAGTTGCAGCAGGGTCAGAGAGGGCAGGGTCTCCTGGCGCCGCTGGAACTCCTGCCGCCACTGCTGCTCCTCCTGTTGCAGCTGGGCGCGGCGGAAGTCGCGCACCTGGGGCAGGCCGAGCTGCTCGATCGCGCGCTGGCGGGCAGAGAAGGCCAGCTCCTGCTTGCGGCGCTCGCGCTCCAGCTTCTGCTGGTGTTTGGCCTGGAGCTCATCAAAGAGCGGCCTGCCCTGCTGCTGGGGGCCTGCAGGTGACTGCGTTCGTAGGCCTGTACGGCCTCTGCAGGCGAGAGATGAGCCTCAGCAGGGAGCTGCAGCCCACCCTCGAGGCTGATCAGCCGCTCCCAGATCAAGCGGGCCGTGGGCTCCAGCAGCTTGCCCTCGCTGGAAAGGAAGAGCGGCAACATTCGCTGGCTGCGGCCCTCGCTGGTTTGCACCGCCACACGCCAGAGCGACCAGATCCCCGACACCTTGCCGGCGAGTTCTGGAAGGAGCAGAACCGGCACGGTCATGCCCGGGGCCCGGGGCGGCAAGGCCGCCGTGAGGGCGCGCAGCCTCGGCTCTTCAAGGCTGAGATGGACCAGCCCCGCCTCCTTGGCGCTCTGCCGGCTGAAGGTGGCTCTGAGGTCGCGGTGGCCATCGGGCCAATGGAGGTCCAGGCCACCAGCAGGGTTCGTCCGCACCTGCCCACCGGCGTCGGCCTGGGTCTGCAGCCAGGAGCGTCATGCGCTCGGTCCAGAAGGGCATCAGGTGGCCGGCCACGCGCTGGGCGGCCTGGGGATCGAGCTCCTCGGAGCTGGAGAGCAGGGAGGACCCCTCATGGGCAGACAGGGCCCGGGCGCGGATCGCCTCGGCGAGCGCCGCTGCCCGCGCTTCCGCCTCCTCTGGCGTCAGAACGGCGTTGACATAGAGCTGCTGGAAGTCGAGACCGTTTTCTTCCGAATCGAGCACATCGGAGAGCTTGTCGACGCCGAACTCCTGCAGGATCCGCTCCAGCTTTTCCTCCAGCACCTCACGAACCCGCAGTTCGACGGTGTCTTCCAGGGCGAAGTTGAGCGCCCGCACGATGTGTGTCTGGCCGATGCGATCCACCCGACCGATGCGCTGCTCCAGCTTCATCGGATTCCAGGGCAGGTCGTAGTTGATGATCACGTGGCAGAACTGGAGGTTCAGACCCTCCCCGCCGGCGTCGGTGGAGATCAGGATCTGGGCCTCGTTGGCGAAGGCCCGCTGGGCACTCTTACGTTCCTCCAGGTTCATGGAGCCGTTGAGCACCACGACCGGATAACCGCGCTGCTCTAACACCTCCGCCAGCATCTGCTGCGTGGGCACAAACTCGGTGAACAGCAGCACCTTGAGGGCTGGGTCGTTCTCGTCGCGCTGCAGCTGCTGGATCGTGTCGAGCAGGGCCTGGGCTTTGACGTCAATCCCCCGGGCCTCGCAGCGGCGGGCGGCGGAGAGCAGCAGCTCCACCTCGGCCCGTTCGTTCTTGAGTTCCTTGAGGCGGCTGTTCAGCAGGGTTTCAAGCTGCTCCTGGCCCTCCAGCTCGGCCCAGTCCTCACCCACGTCTTCCCCGAAGAGCGTGAGCTGGCCGGTGGGTAGCTCCAGCACCTGCAGGCGCCGCTCCAGGGCGGTGCGGATGGCAGCGGTGCTGGAGGTGACCAGCCGCTGCATGAGGATCATCAGGAAGCCAACGGCGGGCTGCTTGTCCCGCAGGGCCTGGTTGTAGCCCTCGCGCACGTACTCAGTGACGGCGTCGTAGAGCACCCGCTGCTCCAGCCGGGCGCTGTCCCAGGCGACGGAAACGATCTGGGTGTGGCGCGGCTGAAACAGGGGCTCTCCCTTGTCGTTGATCGCCCGGCGCTTTTCGGTGCGGATCACGTAGGGGGCGACGTTCTCCCGTGTGACCGAGCTGTCGT
Organism: Cyanobacteriota bacterium; assembly: GCA_046309395.1. GTDB lineage: Bacteria > Cyanobacteriota > Cyanobacteriia > PCC-6307 > Cyanobiaceae > Cyanobium. The sequence continues at coordinate 11,437 of JBKCPG010000390.1, forward strand.
CGGGCAGGGCGTCGGGATCGAGGAAGCCGAGCAGGCGGCGGAAGGCATCGGTCTTGCCCTGGTGCGGGGTGGCGGAGAGGAGCAGCAGGTAGGGAGAGGCCTGGGCCAGACCTTCGCCGAGTCGGAAGCGAGCCACGGTTTCTGTGGAGCCCCCGAGGCGATGGGCCTCGTCGATCACCACCAGATCCCAGCCGGCGTTGATGAGGTCGTCGAAGCGCTCGCGGTTGTAGCGGGCCACCTGCTCCGCACTCCAGCCGCGGCGGGCCACCATCGGTTTGACCGAATCGAGAGTGCAGACCACCTGGTTGTGCTGCTTCCAGAGGTTCTCTTCGGGGCCGACCCCGAGCAGCTGGCGCCAGGCGGCGAAGTTGCCGGGCTGAACGAGATGAAAGGTTTCGTTGAAGTGGGTGTCGAGCTCGCTGACCCACTGGCTGACCAGACCCGCTGGAGCCACCACAAGAACCCGCTTGGCCAGGCCGCGGACCTTGAGCTCACGAAGGATCAGACCCGCTTCGATGGTTTTGCCCAGGCCAACCTCATCGGCGAGGAGATAGCGGACCCGATCTCCTGCCATGGCACGCTGCAGCGCCTGGAGCTGGTGCGGCAGGGGGATGACGGAACCCTCCAGCGGTGCGACCAGGGCGTCGTGCTCAAAGGCATCGAGGATGCGAGCTGCGGCGGCCACAAAGCTGAGCTGCTCGAGGCTGGTGGGGCTGGCCTGCTCCAGGGTCTGCAGCCGCGCAACAGGGAGACGGACCACAGCGTCTCGGCGGGACAGCCAGATCTGGGCCGTGGGGAGGCCCCACAGGTCCTCCACGGCAATCACCCGGCAGGGCTCACCGTGATCCAGCGAGTAACACCAATCACCTGCGGCGAGGATCATTCATAGCCCTCCCGTGAGCCGACGCACACTGACACCAGGGAGGTGCTGAGGGAGGTCGGAAGCCGGGAGAACGATGCAGGCCTGGATGTATGGGCGGGGCCAGGGGATATCGATTTCCTTGTTCAACCGTTGCTTGAGCTTGTCGGTCAAGTGGAGCCAGAGTGCTGGATCAACCTGCAGCTGTTCGGCGCCGATGACCACGATGTACGTGATGGGTTTCTGAATGCGCTGGAGGAGAGAAAGAACTGCCCAGGACGTGCGGGCTTTGGGCACGAGCTGTTCGTGGGTCAGCTCTTTGCTTTGCATCTGCTGAAGGAAACGCTGCCGCTGAATGTCTGGGGCCTGAGTGGCGGATGGATCCTTGACTTCAATGAAAAACATGCGCTCTGCTGTCTCGACCACGAAATCCACAGGTTGGAAATGCTTGAGAGAGGACCTGCCGGGTTGATCAAAATGCTCCGCTTGCCACTCCTCCGGAAAGGTGAAGCTGAGCTCTTTTTCGTTGAGGGTGCTCATGGAGCCCCCCCGAGTGAACGCTTGATTTCCCGGTCATAGAGGGAGGTCATGGCAGTGGCGATGGGGCTTTCGTTGAGCATGAAGGGCTGCGCATGGGATTCCACGACGACACCATCGCTCCCCTCTGGATAGTAGAGGGCATGATATTTGATTTGATCCGTATCCTTTGTGGCAAGGTCGAACTCTTTGAGCACAGCATAGTCGTGTGTGGTGAGAAAGATCTGCACACCAAGACGATGAAGTTCAAGGAGAAGGTCGACAACAGTGGCGAAGAGCTGGGGATTCAGATTGGTTTCTGGCTCATCCCAGAAGAGAACCGAGCCACTGGTGAGGGTGCCATTTTGGATCAACAGCCAAAGCAGGCCCAGCTTGCGCAAACCTTCAGCCAGAAGTGTGAATTCCAGTTCGCCGCGTTGATTCTTGAGAAAGAATTCCTCTCCCTTGATGGCCACCTTGCCAGCCATGGAACGCTGGAGAAGCAGCAGTAGTTTCTTTTGCGAGTCTGTCTTGGCGGCGCCGCGAAGGATGGGGAGGTAAGCACGGGAGATGATGTCATCATAGATCGATTCAAAGTGCACATCTCTGCGGGAATAGAGGGAGCGAAAGCCTGGGGCATTAGCAAGCATTTCCTTGACAGGAATAAAAACGCTTTCAATGGGTTGTTTGCTCCATTCAGTGGCGCCTGTGGTTTTGACGTTGGGATTGCCTGGCTCTTTGATGTGATTGGAAAATTCAATGCTGAGGTGAAGGTTTTCTGCTCTGGAGATTCTGATCTTGGCTTTTGAGCTCTGCGGAAGGCGTTTGACAAGGCGACCCAGCGCATTTGCGGAGGGCAGAAAGGAGGAAACAAGCTTCTCCCCGAATGACTGCTTGGTTTTGGTGATGTCGCAAGCGGCGTAAGCCACCTTCATGAGGTGGGTTTTCCCAGTGCCATTGGCACCAATCAGCACATTGATGCCGGCAGAGGGATGGAAGTCAAGCGTTTCAAAGGCGGTGAAACGGGTCAGTTCAATGCGTGTGATCGTCATGGATCCTCCCCGAGCCGCGTTTGGGCATTATCGACATACATCAACAGTTTTTCATCCTCCTGCAGCACCGCCTCTGGGAGCTTGGCCGCCACCTTGACGATGGTGGCGTAATCCCGCTCCTGCCAGCAGGCCTTGAAGCCGGCCCGCACGGCTTCTGTGCGGAACTGCTTGATGCGGCGCTGGCTGCTCTCTTTGATGTCTTCGAACTCCTTGAGCAGGGCGCGTTCGCGGATCTGATCGAGATCGGCCTGCTTGTTGGGATCTGGCACGTACCAACGGTCTCGCGCCTTCTCGATCAGCTTGGAGTCCTCCTTGTCGAGGTTTCGCAGATCTTTGAAGTTGGTGGAGAGATAGCTATGGATCTGGCTCGGCACCGGGCCGCGTCCGTCGTAATGCAGAAAGTTCTGCTCAAGGATCACCTTGAGCTCCACGGTCTGCTCATGCTTGGCCCAGGCCTGAAGCTCGCGCATGAATTGCGGTTGCAGATCTTGGAAGCTCTGCGGCTTGTCTTGCAGCTGCTGACGTATCCATTGAATCGCGCTGTGCTCATCGTTGACAAAGAAGCTGAGCTGGCGCAACTGAGTTGCAGTTGTGCGCTTGCGATCGTACTCCGTGACCTGGTCAGGCAAGAAATACATTCCATCCCGCTCAGGGAGGCGCTGCTGCAAGCCTTGGAGAAACTCGGGACCCGAAAGAGGCACACTGATGCCGTGCTGAACATGGAACGCGATCATCCGGTCCAGCAACATTTGTGCTGTTCGCTCGACCACAACATCAACTTCGTTCGAGCGGCCAACAAAAACGGGAACGTTATGAAGATGCTCGCGGACAAACGCCCAAGCATCCTCAGGAGATGACTGGCCAATCTCGAAGCGCTTCTCAAGCGACTCACTCGGCTTATAGGCCGAGATAACGAGATCCTGCTTTACCGCAGAACTTGTTACTTGACGATAAGAACCCTGCTTCTTGTCAAGAGTACGAACATCAGCAATTACAAATCCAGCAACTCCCATTGCTTCCTGAATTGCCCTCCAGATTCCGTTGCTAGAGTTGCTAAAGACTACCGTCATCCATCGACCAGGCTTGAGAAGCCTGTGATACTCCACAAAGCATGATCGCATTAGGTCTTGGTATGTCTCCACAGTCTTCTTCTTTGCCTTGTCAACAATGGCTTCGCTCCCAGGGCTTGTAACTACGCCATGCCATGTCTCAACCAAATAGTTGAGGTCGGCGTAGTATATGTTTTCTCCGAATGGTGGATCTGTAAAGATGTAGTCTATGACTCCTGACCCAAGCTGAATGGCGCCGCAGTCCCCAGTGCCGATAATTGAGGAGTCAGGCCGTTGACCTAGCTTGCTGGTCGCACTTGCAATGCGCTTTCCTCGTGCCGCGAGTGCGTAATGAGGAGATATTTCGCAGTGAATTGACGGAACATAATAGACACCGTTAAGAAACTTGTTGACCTGCTTAAATCCCTGGGGCTGATATCTATTCAAAATCGCCATTGTCCAGATTGATTGCTCGGCCCAAAAGACCGCCATTCTGCGCAGGCGAGGATTCTTCACGGCCGACGCCGTGTTCCAAAGTGCGCTTACGGCATGCAATGCCCTAGGGAGAAAGAAATGATGCATATTCGTGACCCCGGCACTGTCAAGCCTCGCTCTCTCATGGGTCATATGCATATAGGGAAGTTCATGGAATGGGACCCCGGGCGGAATCGGCATATTGCGAATACGATCCAATACGTCAACATCACTCTGTTCCACTCCTCTCTCGTGGACCTTCCCCCCATGGCTATAGTTTATGAGTACAGGAGTCCTTTTGGGACTCTTGTGGATAGTCCCAGTGGCGGGGTCAAGAATAGACTCGTACGTCCTTTCAAGACGATTGCGAGACAAGTTGGCGCCACAGTGGTCACATTGGAATTCGGATCTGGGAGACAATTCTTGGTCGCCTTCCTTGCCAAGAAGGCTGACTTCCCCGGAGCATTCGGGACACGCGAATACTTCGCTCCAGACAACGTAGTTGAGCTTGCCTTTTGATTGGCTGCTTGGATGCTCAACTTCGTACATCCAACCAGTCTCTCTGTCGACTTCCTCAAGGATCCGTGTCACCTCTTGAGAGAACTCTTGGGACTCAAAGGGTATGTTGAATCCTGCGGCGATGAAAGATGCAGCAGGGCTAAGGTCATTTAGAACTGTGTAGCGTTCTCCCCACTCGGGCTTGTCTTTCCCTTCGCTACGCCAAGCCTGCTCAAGTGCAAGACGATAATCGTCAGGCGCCAATCCGCACCACTGGCAAGCCAGTCCGGTCATGCCGGATCCGCAGAATCCATCCAGCACCACATCTCCTGGATTGGTGTAATGCAAGATAGATGGAGTGATTGCAAGGTATGGAACTTTCGTGTGATAGCTATGTAGCTGAAAAAGTTGATCTGTCTTTCCGACACTCACATCAACGGCAAATGGCTCTCGCTCATAGGCATCATTGGGGTCATACGACTTGCCATAATAGCGGACAAAGTCTTCCAGGAAGGGATTCGGACAGGCCGTGTAATACGGAGGATCCGACATTCGCAGGATGGCCTCATCACTGCCTTGAGGGAAGCCGGGTATCCGGCGAAACTCAGGATCCTGGAGCTTCTCCTTCAGCAGTGCCAAGAAGTGTTCCCGCCGCGCCTGCTCGGTCTCAAAGGTGAGCCCGAGGCATTCCACCGGACCGGCGTCTTGCCTCTCTTGCTGGAGCTCCAAGGTGCCTTGCTGTTCCTGTCCCGTGGTGCTTGGCATGGCTGCGGTGTTGAAAGCGGTGGTTAGATGGCGTGACCTGCTGGCCAGAGACGTTTGTTCAGTCGTGGCCTTGAGCTGGTGAGTCGGCTCGTCGCTGGTGGCCCATTGGCGCTGCTCCACTTGCTCGGTGACTTGCGCGGTCACATGGCCGGTGACTTGCGCGGTCACTCAGGCGCAAGGCCCAGCCTGCTTTGCAGCTCCGCTGGCAGATTGGCGTGATCGGCACGGACATCACCTACTCAAGAACCAGACGAACTTTGGCCTTGTCCTTGCCCTTGGTGCGTTCGTTCAGGTAGTCGGCAAAGCGATCCTTCAGCTCCTCGAGGGTGCAGGGCAGACCGCCTGATGTCAGAGCCGAGCGGAGCTGGTCCTCTGTGAGCACCACCTTCTCCAGGCCCTGGAGCACCTCCTGCAGGGCCTTCAGCAGGGCTGGTTCAATCGGCTCTGGCAGCTCCCGGCTTGCCAGCAGTTGCTCCAGCGCAGCTTTGCCACTGCTGTCGGTGACGAGCTGCACGTTGCCTTCCACCGTGGGGTCCTCCAGGTTGCTCAGCAACCGCTGGCACCAGTCGGTCACCAGGCTGTCGAGCCGCTCATCCAGCGCACTGATGAGCTGCGTTGGCTTGGTGGCCGCCGTGGGCTCTTCCGCTGGGCGGAACTGGCAGTGGGGGCAGACCGGGCTTTGCTCCAGATCGGGACGACCGAGGCTGAAGCAGGTCTTGAGACCAAAGAGGGTGTTCTCGAAATCGCGGAGCTGCTGGGCGGGCATCATCTCGACCTTGGCCAGCTGCTGCAGCTGCTTCAGGCGCGGGTCCTGGGTGAGCCGCACCTTGCGCTGATCATCGGCCTGGTTCAGGCGCGCTTTGGCGTGACGGTCGAGGTAGTTGTCCTGATAGCTGGCCTTGAGCTGGGCCAGGCTCTGACCAAGCTGCCGTTGGAAGTTGGCATCAGCGCGGTGCTTCGGGCTGGTGATCTTGGCCAGCAGCTCGCGTTTCTGCTCGGCAACCCCCTGCACCCAGGCGTCGTCTGAGGGCAGCACCGCCTCAGCTGTGCCCAGGTACGCGGTGAGCGGGCCCACATGCTGAACCAGGCTCAGCAGCTCAGCGACCTCGCGGACCAACGCCAACGGCTGCTTCTGGGCCGCAATGGCCTCGGCATTGTGCGGGAAGTTCTTGAGCTTGCCGGCGGAGTTGAAGGGCTGCAGGGATTCGAGAAACTTCTGGAGGGTCTGCAGCGACATGCGCCACTCCCCCTGCTCCTGATCGGAGAGCAGGGGACGTCCCCAAAGTGCCAGGTCGGCCAGCTGCCCTTGAGCAGTGACGACCTTCTCCACCAATGAGGCCACCGTGCTCTGCAGCTGGGCAACCGCCTCGTCCCGCTTCGCCGCATTGGCGATCAGGCCGGGTGGCAGGTTGATCAGCTCGAACAGCTCCTTGAGCGGGCCCAGGGGCAGATCCCGAGGGCGCTCCACATGCTTGAACTGCAGCAGCTCTTTGACGCTGGTCTTGCTGAACAGATCGATCTCGCTGGCATCGATCTTCTTGCCGGTGATGCTCAGGACCAGATCGCCGCTGTGGACCAGGGAGGCGAGCACCACCACCAGGAACTCCGGCTCCAGCCGGAACCGCGTCCAGTACTCAATCCCCGCCTCCTCCCCGACCAGCTCTGAACGGTTCAGCACCTGCCCCTCGCCCTTGTCGGTGAGCTGTTTCAGCGCCTGCTTGGCGTAGCGCGAGTCCCTGGGGCGGAGCTGGTCGCCCTCCAGCAGCTCCAGGGCATCGAGCACCGAGGCTCCGAGCTTGCCCTTCACACTGCCCGCGATCCAGCGCAGAGCGTCCTGCGCCGCTTGCTCCCGGTTGTCCCGAGTGATCGTGGTGGTGAACACCGGGTAATCCGGGCACTGGTTTTCGAAGCAGGCAGAGAGACAAGAAGCTGCTGCTGCATCCACCGCATCCTTCACGCCGCCTCGATCGCCTGAGCGGGCCAGACCGCCCTTGAGGCGTTCCCCCAGCAGCTGGGCTGTGCCCTGGTGGGTGACCTCACAGCAGCTGGACAGGTTCTGCTGCAACCACTGCGTGAGGGAACGCAGCTGCTGCATCGCCTTGTCTTCGTAGATCTTCTTGTTGCTGCCCGAGGCGGTGAGCGCCATCTCACGCGCCCCGGCGTAGAGCTTCACGGCGGAATGGAAGCTGGCGTCATCGCCAGGCTTCAGGCGGAAAAACACCTCATCGGCCTTCCGCTCATCCTTGAAGTACGGCGGCTCGAAGGGCTGCAGGAAGTAGAGGTAGAAATCACGGGGCGGCTGGGCAGTGGAGCGCTCATTCGGTGCACCAAAGAACAAGTAGCCGCTGCGGCCGGCGCGGTGCTCCCGCCACTCCAATTCGTGCTCCCAGATGCGATAGCCGCTGACATAAGCCGGCGCGTCGGGCTCTTCCAGCAGCACCCGCCGCAGGGCGTCAAAATAGTATTCATCAAGCTTGCTATTATCCAGAGTCTCGGCTCGCTTCTCAATTAACGCATCGAAATCGATGTCCTTTTTCAGGTCGAGGTAATATTGGCCATTCTCTGAATTGAAGGATAGAAATTGACCGCTGACGGTCTTGAGAATTTCGCGTAGAACCGTCTCAACGGTTGATTTAAGGAAGTCTGCTTCCCGCTCGGGCAAAGGCAGTAGCAGGCAGAGGTCATCGCGCAGCTCCTCCGCAGTGGCACCCATCGGCGCGAAGATGTCACCCGTTGTCAGCCGATGAACTGAAAGGGCGTGGATGATTCTCAGGGCAGCTGGTCTGTACAGCGGCCGTGTGAAGGCCTGCTGGATACGCGCCTCAAGCACGTCACTCTTATCGATCACCTCGCGGATGTCGGGCACTGAGCGGAAGGAGGGATTGTCCTTCAGCGTCTGCCAGTAGGAGTCGTAAGCAAGCAGCCCCGGATCCTCACGGGGCACTTCCTTCTCCAGCAGGGAGCGAATGGCCAGGCTGAGGGTTTTGAGCACTTCCCGCTTCTCGGCGGCATACACCCGCTCAAAAGTGTCGAGATAGGCCGGGTGCACTGGATAGAGGCGAACAAACTCCTCCAGGCGCTCATTCATTGTGGCGTAGAGCGGGGTGAAAGCCTGGAGGTGCTCCCGCACCAAGGCCTGTTGCTTGTTGTCTTTTTTCAGAAGGCGCTGGGCCACGACGTAAGCCACGTCCTCCCGTGCGATCCGCATCTGCTCAAAACGATCCTTGACGCGCCGCAAGCTGTCAGCCGCGAATTGGAAATGGGCATTGTCAAAAAGGCTTTCCTGGACGCCACCGATGAAACGGAAGCGTGACCCCTTGCAGAACTCCCCAAGAGCCCGCAGGAAGTTCAGATTCCGCATCAACTCTTGCTCCCGGTTCGAGCGCAGGTAATCGAGCAGCTCATCGAGAACAAACAACAGGCCCTTGTCTGGGAACACCCTGGTGAACTCCGCCATCAATGCGGCGAAAACCTCCTTGTGATTCTTGATCTGATCCTCAGGCGGAATCTCGAAATGGACGCCACGCTCCGCCAGAGCCACCTGAATGGTTTCCAGCACAAACTGCCTCAGTGCCATCGAGGAGTTGATCTCCGCCCGGATGACGACAAATTGGCCGGCAAGCTTCTCCGCCGCCTTGGCAACGCCAGGGTTAGTGAGTTTTGACGCCAGTTCCGCATTCTCGGCGACGGCGGAGATCACCGCCAGCAGGTGGGACTTACCCGTCCCGTAGTTGCCCACCACCAGCAGGCCCTTGTTATCGGCTGGTCGCTGGAATTGAAGTTGCTCGAAGATCACGCTCTCCAGCGACTCGCCCAGGCGCTCTGAGATCACAAAGGTTTGCACCAGCCTGAGGGCCTGCTCGCCACGCTCAGCCTCGTTGAGCTGAACAACCGTTTCGATCGGATCAAATTCAATCAGGTCGGCATATTTCATGCACTCATGCCCCCGCCATGCTGTGGCCCTCGGAGGTCACGATCTGCACATCCTTGACGTCGAGGCGCCGATATTCCGGATGGTCCGGTGAGGCGTAGATCAGCTTGCCCCCGCTGATCTCCCCCTGCCAGGCGGCGATCACCGTTCGGTTCCGAGAGGCCCGCTGCAGCACCCGCAGCGGCTCCTGGTGCAGGGAGGGATGAAAGAGCAGTCCAATATTGTCCAACATGCACACCGTTTGCTCGCCCCGCACCGCGAGCAGGTCTCTGAGCAGTTCCGCCGTACGCAGGCGTCTTTGCTGGCTTGTGAGCTCCAGCAGGCGCTCAGACAGATCTTTGTTGAGGTTCAACAGGCTCCAGCCTTGCTCTGAGCGCAGCTGGCGCAACGCACGGGTTTTACCACTCCCCGCCGGCCCTGCCACCACGACCAGACGGTAGAAGCCCCGCGCCGCGAGCTCAGCTTGTTCAACGATGACGCGGGCCAGCTCATTCATGGTGGGGGGATAGTACAGATGCTCTGGGTGGGAGTACAGAAGGCACCGACGATGCTGTCGGCCTCCGCGCCCAGTCTGCCGTCAGGGCAGCACAGCTGGAGGCTGGACGATCTGGTGGGCTGCAGGCCTTGTCCCAGAACCAAACAGCGGCTGAGGGTTTGTCTGGCCAGCCCCGCGAGCTCAGCGCCCTCTGGGGGCTGCGTTGCTGCCTGATCGGAAGCCCTCCGTGCTGCCCGATGGGCATGGACAGCCGGACCACCAACTGCCGTCGTGAGCGCTTCGCGGACCGCTGGCTTCTCTTGCGGGTGTGTGGGGTGGTCAGGGCTAGATCGCTTCGATGGGCGCACCCGCTGGGGGGCTGATCACAAGGCCTTCCTTACGTCAGCCACCCCCGATCGAAGCCAGGCCCTTTCAGCCGCCATGGCCCATTCCAGGTTGAATGGGCACCTCAGGTCCTCTCCTGCGCAAGCCCGCCGCTCCCGCCGCCCCCATGGCCCGACTCACCCAAGCCGAGGTGCTCCGCCGCTATCAGGCCGGTGAGCGTGATTTTCGCGGGGCTGATTTGAGAAGCCTGCGGTTTCGTGGAGCCACCCTTGCCGGGGCTGACTTCAGTGGAGCGGATCTGCGGGGGACGGATTTTTTGGAGGCGGATTTGAGGGGGGCGAGGTTTGTTGGCGCGCGTTGCGGGTTGCTACTGGTGCGGTGGCTGGGGCAGGGGGGGATGGGAATGGGGATTGGTTTTTTTGCAGGATACATTCAATCGTTTGCATTCGCGGTTGTTGGCGCCTCGTTGTTCGCCGCTCGAGCTGGTTCGCTTCGTGAGCATGCAGGTTGGCTCGTGAGTATCATCGTTGGAGTTCTGCTTCTTGCTGGGATAATCAGTCTTGACTGGGAAGGATTCAACTCCAAAGGAATAAGCTATCTTGCTATTGTCGCTGTCGCTGTCGATGTCGCTGCCGCTGCCGCT
>JBKCPG010000391.1:0-12948 GCA_046309395.1 Cyanobacteriota bacterium
GGGGGTGGGGGGGGGCGGGGGCTGGCGCGCACCCCATGGCAAGTGGCTGGGCACACCCTACAGACAGAATGCCGAGGATTCGTCAGCTGCTCCTTTGTGATGGCTAGGGATGTCACCGCCACCCCCAGTTCCGGCCGACCCCGCCGCGGGGTGAGCTTGGCCCTGGTGATGGGGCTGCTCAGCGCGGCGGGGACCGCTCCGGCGGGTTGGGCCCAGCCCCCCGATCTTCGGCCGTACCCTCCCGCCGCCCCGGGGGAGAGGCGCTGGCTCATCTCCGTGCCCGCCGCGCCCGCCGCCGCCGATCAGCGGGTGGAGCTGATGGTGGGCCGCACCGTGATGGTGGATTGCAACAAGCACCTGTTGCAGGGTTCGCTGGAGGAGGACAGCGTGCCGGGGTGGGGGTACCCCATCTATCGGGTGAAGGGTGGGAAGGTGATGGTGTCCACCCGCATGGCGTGCCCCGGCCAGGCGCCGCGGCGGGAGTTTGTGGGGCTGAGCGGCCCGGCGCCCCTGGTGCCCGTGAACCCACTCCTGCCCATCGTGGTGTACGCCCCCCAAGACATGGAAGTGCGCTGGCGGCTCTGGCGTGCCGAGCGGGGCCAACAGGCGGCGCGACTGTTTTGAGGGAGAAACGGGCTGTTTGGACCGCTCAGACAGCCATCCTCTCCAAAGAGAGAACGCCCTCCCCAGGGGGCCTTTGGAGAGGGAGCCTCCTCTTCCCATCTATGGGTGGTCCGTGCCTGTTTTTAAGCGGCGGCTCGGACGGCGGCTCCAGCCAAAGACGGCCGCGCAACCGATGAGAGGTGGGGGACCAGGCACATGCGGAGGGGTGAAATGGTGAGGTTTGTCGTATGCGAAACCAAAGCGGCTGATGTCCAATCTAGTGAAGGAGAAAGAGGGATTCCAGGGTCCTGGATCGATGGATAAATGGGTTTCGCATGAAAAGTTTTTGATTGAAACGGACTCCTATGGTGTCCATGCTCGAATAGATCTTGCCGTCCAAGGCCCCAATTGGATCGGGTGATCAGGAGGGTCCGGCCAATGAATAAACGGAGGGGCATCCATGCTGCTCAATGCATGGAAGCTGGCGTCATCAACGTCGATCTTGTTCCTCGGATAGGCCGCAATCCACTTGAGCCCGAGTTGCTTTGGTGGCTGGACAGTGGCTGAGAGGGGTCCGCTGAATGGATCGCTCGTCGCGTCACGGTCGGTTGCGCCGGCTCCATCCCATAGGTCTTCATCAGAGATGAAAGTCTCAGCGGTGGAGGATGGGATCATCGTCAAAATGCCACCGCTCGCAAGGGGTCCCTAAGGCCAAGCCGTCAAGCGTTTCTGTAAGAAGATGGCGATCGCGCTTGATTTGTGGGCAAACATTAGTCTTGGTTTTCCTTGATTCCCCATGGTGATGGCGTGGGGTCAAGGTTTCATTGGTGCCTCTTTTGCTCAGGGCCGCGAAGGGTTTTGCCGCGGTGTTGGGGTGTGCGTGAAGCCTTGTGGGTTGGCCGGCTCAATCGCCGGGCTCGGATGGGTCAAGCTTGACGTGGCCCGTCCCCCTTGATCCGCGTGTCCCTTGCTACAAAGTGTTGACGCCTGGGCGACACCCTGCCTTTCGCCGCGGTGATCTGTACGCTGCCGAAAGTGGATGGGCGCCACCACCGCATGACAGCGAATCGTTTTGTGGCGCCTAACGCCTTCGATGATCAGCCTGTGGTCCGCCCCCGCCACCGGACAGCGCTGGGCTTGGGTTTGGCGTTGGCGCTGCTGTGCGGGGGCTGCCAGCGCGTCGAGAATCCCCCGGTGAGCCTGCAGCTGGCGATCTCCCCCGGGGAGGGGGCCGATCAGGTGTCCCGATCCAACATCAAGCGGCTCGCCACCCAGATCGCCAACGAATACATGCGCAATCATCCGGAGGTGTTGCTGCACCTGCGGATTTTGCCGGAGGCGGAGCTGGTGGAGAGCGTGCGCTCCAGGGCCAGGCTGGGCGCCGGCCCGGATCTGTTGATCAGCCGGGTGGGGCCCGTGGACATCCTGGAGCGGGAGGGCTATCTCCAAGCGGTGGACATCACCCCCCAGCAGATCGATCCCCTGCGCATCAAGTTTCTCGACGACTTTCGGGACGGCAAGGAGTATGAGGCCCTCCCCTTTCTTCTGCAGCCCACGGTGGCCTGTTACGACCGCCGCCGACTCCCCAAACCCCCGGCCACACTCAACGACCTGATGACAAAAGCGGCGGAGGGGGTGAAGGTGGGGCTGCCCCTGCAAATGTTTGAACTCCTCTGGACCGCCAGTGCCTTCGACGCGGATCAGCCCCTTTTGCGTTTGTTCCGGACGCGGGTGAAGGCGGAATCCGACTGGCGGGGCCTTTCCCCGGCGGATCGCGCCCGGGTGGAGGAATGGTTGGGGTGGCTGTACCGGGCGAACATCGAACCCAATGTGTTGTTTGTGGAGTCAGCGGATGAGCTCGTGGACCGACTGGAGAAGGGACAGCTCGATTGGATCAGCTGCAACAGCACCGCCATTGAGCGCATCAAGCGCAAACTCGGCTCCCACCTTGGGGTCTCCGTGCTGCCCTCCGGGAGCGAGGGACGTCCCGCCCGTCCGATGGCACGCCTTCAGCTGATCAGTTTCGGACGCGATTCCACCCCCTCTCAGCGGCGCGTGGCCACCAGCTTTGCCCTCTTTGTGCTCAATGACTTCAGCCAAAGCAACCTGATCGGCAAGGCCTTTGGCAACATGCCGGTGAATCAGAACGTGATGGTGCCGGTGAAGGATTCACCGGCTCTGGCCGCCATGCAGGCCAGCTTGGAGCACTCCGCGGTGCCCACCTTCAACACGGGGGTGGGGCTGCGTCACTATTCCATCCCCCTGCGGCAGCTGATCAAGCAGGCGGTGTACGGCGAGCAGTCGCCCAAGGCGGTGGCGGCGGCCATGGAGGCGCTTGCCAAGCGGACCTTCCTCGACGATCTGTCCAGGGGAGTTCACGCCCATTCCAAACCAGCCGGCAAGCCATGAATCAACTGCTTTATGTGTTTTTGGGCTGGGTGGGGTTGCTCACCCGCGCCGCCATGCTCTGGCAGTTGCTGGTGATTGTGGCCCTGTTGCTGGCCTACCGGGCTTGGCGCCTGAGCCATCCCACCCCCACCACCAGCTGGAGCCCGATTTTCGCCAAGCTTGTGCTGGCGGGGCTGTTGGCGCTCGCCAGCGTGTTGCTGCCCGCCCTGGGCCTTCCCGGTGGCCTCGTGGCCCTGTTTGGCCAGCTGGCGCTGATCTGGACGGTGCTCTCCGCGCTGCGTCTGACGTTGCGGCGCTACCTGCCGGAAGAGGATGTGGAGAGCTACTGGCAGCGGGCGGTAGCTCCCCTGTTCGCGGTGGTGACGCTGGCGGGGTTGTTGCATCGCCTGGATGGGCTCTCCATCCTCAGCGAGGTGCCCGTGCTCAAGATCTTCAACGAGCCCTTGTCGTTCGGCAATCTGTTGCTGCTCTTTGGCCTGCCTTATTTTTTGGTGGTGCTCTCCGATCTACCGGTGGCCCTGATCGGCGGGCTCACGGGGCGATTGGCGGGCTTGGCGGAGGGCAACCGCAAGGCCTTCGAGCTGATTCTTCGCTACATCCTCATTGGCCTGGGGGTGATCTGGCTGGCGGATCAGATTGGCCTCAACGCCAACGCCATCGCCGCCATCGCCGGGGGCCTTTCCGTGGGCCTGGGCTTCGGCATCAAGGAGGTGTTTTCCAATTTCGTGAGTGGCCTTTGGCTGCTATTCGAGGGCTCTCTGCAGCCCGGAGATGTGATCTTGCATGATGGGGATCTGTGCAAGGTGCGCAAGCTGGGGCTGAGGGCGGCCACCCTGAAGCGCAAATCCGACAACGCCGAATTGGTGGTACCGAATCAAACCTTTTTCACCGATACCACCACCACCTACACGGGAACGGAGGAGCTGCGCTGCGGTTCTCTGAAGGTGCGCGCCGATTACAAGCATGATCCCGATCAGGTGATGGCGCTGCTGGTGGAGATCGCCAAGGCCAACCCTCTGGTGCTGGCCGAGCCGGCACCATCAGCGGCAGTGGCGAATCTGGCGGACTACGCAATTGAATACGGCCTGGATTTCTGGATGGTGGATCCCATGAAAAATGGCAAGATTTCCGGGCAGTTGCGCCACGCCATCCTGCGGCGTTTCCGGGAGGAGGGGATTGTGATCCCCAAACTGCCCTGCCTGTCCTCGGTCCCGTAAGCCAGGCGTTCAGCGCACTCCCAGCCATTTGTGGCTCTGCAGGCTCAATCGCCAGGTGGGATGGGAGCGCACATGGTCGATCGCCAGTCGTTGGCCCTCGGGGTCTCCCCAGGCCGGCTGCAGCAGGAGGGCCGGAGCCGGGGGGCTTTCACCTGGCGTTTTGGCCTGGCGAAGGGCCAGGGCCCGGGAGGCCATGGCCTCGGCAAAGGGGAGGTCGTCCGGGCGCTCCACCACCACCTTCAGTTCATCGCAGGCGGCCAGTGGTCCCTCGTCCGGCGGCCGGTGGCGCTTAGGGGAGAGGGTGATCCAGTCGAAGCGGCCGGAGAGGGGGGGGACCCCGCTGGTTTCCAGGTGGAGGGGCAGACCGCTGGCGGAAAGGGCGGCGCAGAGGGGGCCGAGATTGTGCTGGAGGGGCTCGCCGCCGGTGACCACCACAAAGGCGGCTCCGTTCTTACGGGCCAGCGTGGCCTGGCGGGCCAGCTCGTCCAGGGTGAGCCGGGGATGGGTGGCCTCAGACCAGGAGTGCTTGGTGTCGCACCAGGGGCACCCCACCTCGCAGCCCGCCAGCCGAAGAAAAAAAGCCCCGCGACCAGCGTGGATGCCCTCACCCTGCAGGGAATGGAAGGTTTCCACCACGGGCAGGGTGGGGGGAGAGGAGGCGGAAGCCATGGTGCCCCAACCCTATGGCTTGATGGGCCTCGGAGGTGATGGGAGCCAGCGTTGGTACTGGGCGTATACCAGCTGGGCCGTCCGCTCCGGCCAGGAGGAGGTGTAGCGGTAGAGCTGGTAAATCGCGGTATTTTGATCCCCCACCAGGTTGCGGTAGTTGTCAAGGGCGCTCTGCAGCTTGGAGAGAGCCTGCACCACGGTGGTGCCGGCGTCGTCGTGGCGACCGGCCCCATAGTCGTCCAGAGCCGCTCGCAGGGAGCGGCGGGAGGCGTCCACATCAGCGCGGGCCGCGTCCACCTGGATTTTGGAGGCCACGAAGGCGGCGTAGGCATCGGTCACTTGCCTGGTGATGGTGAGCCGGGCCAATTCGCCTTGGGCGAGGGTCTGCTGGGCTCTGGCTGTTGTGGCGTTGGCTTCGGCGTTGCGGATGCCGCCGTCAAACAGCTTCCAATCAAAAGTGAGCCCCACAAAGGTGGTGTATCCGGAGGCTGATTTCAGCTTGTCTGGCTGGTCGTCTTTGAAGATTCCGCCCTGTTCGTTGAGGTTGTTGCGCTGCACTTGGCCGGAGAGGGCCAGGGTGGGCAGCACCTTCAGCCGGATGGCCTTGGCATCGCTCATCAAGGCTTCCACATCCAAGGCGTTGGTGCGCAGTTCCTCCCTCCACCGCAGGGCTTGTTGGACGGAATCGAGGCGGCTCAAGGGCCAGATCGGGATCACCTCGGGTTTTTCTGAGGGGAGCGCCAGCTTGCCGGGTTCGAGGTTGATCAAACTCGCTAGGGCATCAGCGGCTTGAATGCTCTCTTTGTGGGCCTTGATTCTGGCGATCAGGAGCGACACGGCCTGGGCCTCTAACCGGCTCGCCTCGCCCACGGGGCGCTGCTGCTTGTGAGCGTTGATATAGATGACAATCGCTTGGTTGAACAGCTCAATGAGATCCTTTTCTCGCTCCAAGGCTTCCTGAAGCCCCACGTAGGCGGCTTGGATCTGGTAAATCAATTCCCGGGTGGTGAAGGTGAGGCGATTGCGAAGGGCTTCCGTGCGAGATCCTCGGGCGGATTGGCGAACTCCGCGCGTGGGATCAAAAAAAGACCAGGACAGGTCGGCATAGGGATTCGATTTGTATCCATGGGCAAAGCTGAATGTTTTTGAGGTACCCAGTCCGTCTCCCTGGATGTCAACACTGTCAACTGTTGAGGTTGTGCTGTAGCCCATCACGCCAGGGCTAGATGTTTTGAAGCTCAGGGTGGGCACCCATTCCCGGTTGATGGCCACTCCGCTCCACTCGGACGCTTGGATTTCAGCCACCGTGCTGGCCAGCAGCGGGTTGGTGGCCACACCTCTAGAGATAGCCTCAGAGAGGCTGATGCGCTCAGCTGCTTTTTGCAGGCCATCGCGATTATCACGGTATTGCTGATAGATGAGATATAAATTGGAATCTTTGCTGATGGTGCTTAGGATATTGCTCATGTCTGTTGGTAGGGCTGGGGATTTCTCCCAGCCCTGACCCAGCGCCACATGCCAGGGGGTGAGAAATGTCAGGAGGGCCAATCCCAGGAGACGGACGCGAGGTTTGACGTTGGCTTTCGCGATTCTCTCTCGCGGCACGGACATTTCAAAATCTCGGCCTAAGTTACCTTGTCTTTGCCGCAATCTGCCCGAAATGTCGCAAAGTTCAGACAGCCACTGCCATGGGCGGTGGGAGTTGGCTTCCGTCTTGAGCACGGGAGGCCGTTTGGCGGCCGATGCGCAGCCTCCCCGAATCATCCAGTAACCGCCCTCGGGCCTGAAAGCTGAGGCAGCGGCGAACTTCGGTGTCGCGGCGCCTGAGGCGATGGCTCCGGCCTGAAGCGGCGGCATCGCCTATGGCTGGCGGTGGACCAGGCTCAGAATCGTTGGGAGAGCAGGAGTAGTTGTCATCCGCGAAGGCGAAGCCACTGATCTCTTTCTTGTAAAGGGGAGCAGGAGATCATCGGAGCCCTGGTTCGTATTGGCCGATGGCTCTCCAATATTTTTGGGGGGATTCAAATTTGCATATTGGTCATCAGCCCGGGGGTGGGCTGAGCCAGCAAAAGCAACAATGGGAGTGGGCGATGTAGGGCTGCCATTCAAAGAGAAAACTGAGCTAGATCAAAGCTGCCCAATTGGTTGGAGCTTGCGTCATGGAATTCGAGTTAATTGGGGGGATTGCTGAACTCCAACAGTCAACAAAATCCTTTCAGGTCTGCACCCTGATCGCAAGCTCCCCGCTAGGTGCAACGTTGTCTAGGGTCCCTGTTGCTCCCTTCGGGACATCGTTGGCGAGAGATGTCTTGGCGGTGGTGGAAGCACCAATCGCCAAGGTGCGGCCGGAAGATAGGGAGACCTGGGGACAGCCAGTAAATGTTTCAGTGAGGGAGTCGGGATTTCCCTGCACGGGGCACCACTGAGTTTGCCCGGCGGGGCCACAGGGTGGAGTCAGGATGAGTGACCTTTAGGTCTGGAATGGCAACCCCCCAAAGCTAAGGACCGATGGCAGAACATCTGACAATGACGAAGGGTCTCGAACGCATCTCCCAGGCAAAAAATTCGTAAGATGCCGTTCCAGGCCTCCTTTAACTTCAAGTGACACTTACGGCTCCCATGGGATTGTTTCGGGGCAAGTCCCACTGCTCTTCTGGCGGCTTGGAGCAACCCGGGCCGAGAGTCTCGCGACTCAACGAAGAGACTCACAAATGGCTACGGAGCTGAGCGGAATAACCGTCTGGCGAAGCGTCTTAAAAGAGCTGAAAAGTCGGACTTCTTTTGGTGGAGATAGGATGAAAAAGTGTTCAAATACTTTTTCGGGAAGCGAATATCGGCTGGGTGAACAGCCAGTAAATCAAAAAATACTCCGCCATCCTCTATGTGCCTGAGGGAAGCGATCTTGAATGCGTCGTTGTCGCTATTCCGTTCGCCAATATTGCGAAAAAAACGATATCCCAAGGGAGCCAAGATGTTTTCGATGTCTTTGGTGGTAGTTTCAAATCTCCGCAATGCCTTATCATTGATTTCGATGTACAATACCGGTTTGTACTTATTAATTACTTCCTGGCAGGACTTGAGGACGGACAGTTCAGCTCCTTCCACATCAATCTTGATGAGGTTAATCTGCTTGCCTTCGGTAAGCTGTGCGTGCCATGCATCGATATTGACTGAAGTAACAGGAGATTCAGAGCTTTCAGAGCCAGTCTTGAAATAAAACATTCCGGAGTTCCCGCCATCCGGCAAAGATCCAGAAAACTCTAAATCTGCCTCCTTTGAAACCACGGCATTCGTCGCGGTAATCACATCGCCAAGGTTGTTCAAGCGTATATTTTCTGCCAACAAGCTGAAGTTGTTTGGATTTGCCTCAAAGGAATAGATGTTCCCTTCTCGATGATTAAACATAGAAAAAGGCAATGAAAATGTTCCGATGTGCGCCCCAATATCAAGGATGTTATCACCCCTTTTAATGACGGATCTAAGCATCGAAAGTTCATTTCTGGTATGGGCGGAAAATTTTTCTAATTGATAGGTGATCAGATCATCCTCCCAAGAGTAGAATTCACCATATATGGTCTTGATTCTTTTTGTGCCTTTACGGGTGTTCATCAGTCTTCGCTGATCATGTCTATTGAATGTTAGCACTATCGAGCCTTCCAGTAGTTTCAAGAAATCACGCCGCATGAGCCAGTTGCTTGCGGGAGCTACTCCTCAAGGCTCGCCGGTTCAAGCTCAACATTCGGCCTTGGCATGCGCTTTGGACTCAAAGGGCTCATTGGCAACAGGCGTTCGCGGCTTCTGTATCCCCATGCTTTCACGGAACCAAAAGGCATGGGCAAGGCCTTGATTGATGGGAGAGGATTGGAGAGGGCTTAATTCTTTGCGTGGGAAGCCTGATTGCGGAGCGTGGCAAGTCATGCCTCACCGCGATCAGGCCTCCACTCTGGCCACCGCCAGCGGCGGCGTTTCGGACGGGTTGCCGCTGGCGGCGCCTGGGGTGGGCAGGTGCCGCTGGGCCGCCTCGATCAGTCCGCGGAAGAGGGGGTGGGGTTTGCCGGGGCGCGAGAGGAATTCCGGGTGGAATTGGCAGGCGGCGAAGAAGGGATGGTGGGGCAGTTCGATCAGCTCCACCAGCCGGCCATCGGGGGACGTGCCGCCAATGGCGTAGCCCGATTCCAAGAAGAGACCCCGATAGGCGTTGTTGAATTCGTAGCGGTGGCGGTGACGCTCATACACCACCTCCTCGTTGTAGAGGCGCTGGGCCAGGGTGCCATGGGCCAGGCGGCAGGGGTAGACCCCCAGGCGCATGGTGCCGCCCAGATCCACCACGTCTTGTTGCTCGGGCAGCAGGGCGATCACCGGATGGGGAGATTCGGGATCGAGCTCGGCGCTGGTGGCGCCCTCCAGCCCGGCCTGGTTGCGGGCCCACTCGATCACGGCGCACTGCATCCCCAGGCAGAGCCCCAGAAAGGGCACCCGGTTTTCCCGAGCCCAGCGGATGGCCTCCACCTTGCCATCCACGCCCCGGTGCCCGAAGCCGCCGGGCACCACCACCGCGTCCATGCCATCCAGCAAGGCCGCGGCGCCCTGCCCCTCAATCCGCTCCGCGCAGATCCAGCGCAGATCCAAGGACGCGTCTCGCTCCAGGCAGGCATGACGCAGGGCCTCCACCACCGAGAGATAGGCGTCATTGAGTTGCACGTATTTGCCCACCAGCGCCACCTTCACCGCCGGCCCGGGGTCGCGCAGCTTGCGCACCAGCTCCTCCCAGCGGCCCATCTCGCTGGGGTGATCCGCCAGGCCGAGCACATCCAGCACCTGGCGACACAGGCCCTCTTGCTCCAGGGCCAAGGGCACGGCGTAAATGCTGTCGGCATCAAGGGCGGGAATCACCGCCCGGGTGGGCACGCCGCAGAAGCCGCCGATCTTGGCTTTGAGGTCGTCGCTGAAGGGGCGGTCGCTGCGGCAGACCAGCACATCGGGCTGGATGCCAATGGAGCGCAGCTCCTTCACCGAGTGCTGGGTGGGCTTGGTTTTCAGCTCCCCGGAGGTGCCGATGTACGGCAGCAGGGTGACATGCACGTAGGCCAGGTCGTGGCGACCCACATCGCCGCGAAACTCCCGAATGGCCTCCAAAAACGGCAGCGATTCAATGTCGCCCACGGTGCCACCGATCTCGGTGATCACCACATCAGCGCCGCTGTTGGCCGCCACCCGATGGATGCGCTCGCGGATTTCCCCGGTGATGTGGGGAATCACCTGCACCGTGCCGCCCTCGTAGTCGCCCCGCCGTTCCTTGTTGATCACCGCCTGGTAGATCGAGCCGGTGGTCACGCTGTTGAGCCGCGACAGGGCGGTGTCGGTGAAGCGCTCGTAGTGGCCCAGGTCGAGATCGGTTTCGGCGCCGTCTTGGGTGACGAACACCTCGCCATGTTGATACGGGCTCATGGTGCCCGGATCCACATTCAGATAGGGATCGAGCTTGAGGATGGACACGCTGTAGCCCCGGCTTTTGAGCAAGCGGCCCAGGCTGGCCGCCACGATCCCCTTGCCGATGCTGGAGACCACCCCGCCAGTGACGAAGACAAACTTCGCGCACGGGCTTCGGCTGGGGGGGGTCATGGCACCACGGCTGATTCCCAAATCTACCTGGCGTTCCGAGGCGCCAGGCGTGGCTCTCAATCCAAGCTCCCCAGAAAGTCGCGCAGGCGGTGGCGCTGACAGGGTTGGCGCAGCTTTACCAGGGCCTGGGCCTCGATTTGCCGCACCCGTTCCCGTGAAATGTGCAGGTGGTCGCCGATCTCGGTGAGGGTGCGGGGCTGATCATCGATCAGGCCAAAGCGCTCCCTGAGCACCTGGGCTTCCCGCTCACTCAGCTCCGCCAGCAGGTCTTCCAGGGCCTCATGGAGGTGCTCGCGCATCAGGCTCCGCTCCGGGGAGTGATGCTCATCCTCCAGCAGATCCCCGAGCTCTGTCTCCCGATCCTCGTCCAGGCGCCCATCCAGCGACACGGGCTGGGGTTGCCGCTCGAGGGTTTGCCGGAGGACCGTCTCGCTCAGGTCCACTTCCGCCGCCAGCTCGCTGAGGGTGGCCGCCCGCCCCAGGCGCTGGGCCAGCTCCCGTTGGGCCTTGCGGATGCGGCCCAGCTTCTCGGTCACGTGGGAGGGGAGCCGGATCATGCGGCTCTGGCTGGCGATCGCTCGGGTGATGCCCTGGCGAATCCACCAATAGGCAAAGGTGGAGAAGCGAAAGCCTCGGGTGGGATCAAAACGTTCCACACCCCGCTCAAGCCCGAGGGTGCCCTCCTGCACCAGATCCAGCAGGTCGAGGCCCCGGGGCTGGTATTTCTTGGCCACCGCCACCACCAGCCGCAGGTTGGCCTGGATCATGCGCTCCTTGGCCCGCCGGCCTTGATGCAGCAGTTGTCGCAGGGCTGGCTCCTCCAAGCCGTTGGCTCGGGCCACCGCCGCCAGATCCGCCTCTGGCTTTTTGATCTCGGGGTGGTGTTCAAGGATGCGTTCCCGGCGCTGCACCAGGCGGGCCAAGGTGAGCTCCTCCTCCTCCGAGAGCATGGCCACCCGGCCAATGTCTCGCAAGTACTGACGCACGACATCCGTGGAGGAGGCGCTGGACAACGGTTGGGGCGGCGACCCGCACACCATGGCAAAAACATCGCGGAAGATTTGGATTCTGGGGTTTTGTTTTGGCTTTGAGATTTGTTTTGGGTTTTGGGATTTGCTTTGGGATTGCCTGGGGTGAGCTGACGCGGACATCCCATGGGGTGGGCCATTCAGCCTTGGGCCACCCATCGCGAGCCATGGGCGAATGACGAAGAAAGAATAAAGAAGCCCATGGATCTGATCAATGCGTTTATGCTTTTAGTGAGATTAATGAAGCTTTGCTCGCTTCCCTTGCTGGCTGTCGCTCGACGCTCGGGACATCGGCGCCATCCTTGTGGCCTTTCTCGATTTTTGGACCATTTCTTGAGGTATTCATGGTTTTCTTCTCCCTCATTGGCTGTTCTCGCTTCTCGGGCGGCCCTCAAGCGGCCAGCCTGAAGCCCCGCCGGCTCGCTCCGCCCTGGTGGGCGGCGGCCATCCTCCGGAAGCCCAGCCTCCATGCTGGTTTGTTGGTGTTTGCCGCCATGATCGGCTGGTCCCTGAGCCCCCAAGCGGCTCAGGCCAAGCCAAAGGCCTATGCCGTGTGTTTTCTCTCGAATCACACAGATCCGCCCTGCCCTTCGAGTTATCATTTGGGTGGAATTATTATAATTGATACGCTGAAGCTTGACACTGTTTCCAGTTTCACGGCGAAGTATGATTATGACCCTACGCAATTGCGTTTCCGTGCCGATACTTCCAGTCTGCTGTGTGATCTGAGATCATCGTCAGCTCCGACTTACTGTCCTACCTTCGCTCCAGGGGCTGGCACAACTCCCCTTGAGGCTTTCCCGGATCAGTTCGTGGTTGATCAAACAGGGCTGACGATCACGCCGGATCCCTCTGGGCTGTCCTCGGTCACCTTGAGCTACGCGGCTCCCGCCGGAGTTTCCATCTCGGGTGAGAGAAATTTCCTGGCCCTGGCGTTTGATCTCGTGCCCCATTACGACAAGGGGGTCACCGTGACTTACAGCCCCACGCCACAGCTGGACGCGAGTCTTGCCACTGGCCCGATCCAATGTGCTGACGCCAGTGACCTCCCCCTCGACTGTGCCCTCAACAATCCCTCCTCCTTCTTGAAGGTCGACCCTGTCCCCGCCCCCCTTGCCGTGGGTGGCCTACCGGTGATGCTCCACGCCAGCCGGCGCCTCCGGCGCCGGATTCAGCTCACCGCCAGCCGCTGACCCGCCTTCCCTTGGCCGCTGACCCGACTCCCCAGCGCCTCAGCCCTCTTCCTCCACCCAGGTGCTGGCCACATGCAGCTCGCCCAGCTGCTTGACCGTGACGACCGCCTGGTAGCGCGTCAGCAGCCCGCGGGCCTGCAGGGTATTGGGGAAGGCGATTGTGTCGCGAATCTACTCCTCTCCGGCCCGGAGCATCACCATCCGATC
>JBKCPG010000392.1:0-5595 GCA_046309395.1 Cyanobacteriota bacterium
CCCTGGAGCCCCAGCCTCCCCCCGCGGCGGACACCTTGGCCGACTGGTTGGCCCTTTGGCCCGTGGTGGTGGTGCCCACCTTGGGAGGCTTGGCGGTGGGGGTGTTGCGCTGGTTGGCCGGCTCCATTGGTCCGGGAATTCCGAGCTTGCTGGCGATGGCCGATGGAGCCGCCCCGTCCGCCCCCCGACTTCCTCTGGTGCGTCTGCTGGCGGCTTCCCTGAGTCTGGGCAGCGGCGCCTCCCTTGGCCCGGAGGGACCGAGTGTGGAGAGCGGCGGCAACCTTGGGCTCTGGGTGGCCGGCCGGGCCGGGCTCACGCCTCAAGCCCAAAAGGCGTTGGTGGCGGCGGGGATTGCCGCGGGCCTCGCGGCGGGGTTCAAGGCGCCGATCGCCGGGGTGTTCTTTGCCTTTGAGGGAAGCTTTCAGGGGATCCAGAGCCGATCGAGCCTTCGAGCGGTGTTGGTCTCGGCGGTGGCCTCCGCCCTCGTCACTCAGCTGGTGCTGGGAGACTCCCCCATCCTGCGGTTGCCGGCGTACGAGGTGCGCTCACCCTTGGAACTGCCCCTCTATCTGGGACTGGGGTTGGTGGCCAGCCTGATCTCCCTGGCCCTGGTGCGGTTGATGGCCCTCGGTCGCCATCCCCGGGTGACCGGCACCGTGAACCGGCTCCCTCCCGGTCTGGCCACCGCCCTGGGGGGAGCCGCCGTGGGCGGGATGGCGCTGCTGTTCCCCGAGGTGTTGGGGGTGGGCTACGACACGATTGAAAGCCTGCTTGGCCAAAACGAGGCGATCCCCTTGCTCACCCTGTTGGGGGTGATGGGCGCCAAGCTGTTGGCCACCACCTTGAGCAACGCCTCGGGCTTCGTGGGGGGAGGCTTCGCCCCGGCCCTTTTCCTGGGTGCCGTCTTTGGCAATGTGTACGGCCAGCTCCTTGGGGAGGGGTGGCTGGGTCTGCCGGTGGCTGAACCGCCGGCCTACGCGATGGTGGGCATGGCGGCGGTGCTGGCGGGAAGCGCCCGGGCCCCAATCACCTCAATCCTGCTGCTGTTTGAACTCACCCGCGACATCCGCATCGTGCTCCCCTTGATGGCCGCCGCTGGCTTGAGCGCCGCCTTGGTGGAGCGCTGGCAGGGTCTTGGCGCGTCCGACCTGTTGGGTCGGGACTTGGTGGAGGAAAGACGTCGCCACCTGATGGCCTCCCTTTCGGTGTTGGAAGCCCTTGAGCCCGAAGCTCCCCTGGTGTTGCCCGCGGCCACACCCACGGCCCGGGCCCTGAACCTCCTGATCGAGGTCCATGGCCACTGCTTGCTGGTGACCGATCAGGGCAAGACGGTGGGATTGATCAACCTCGCGGATCTGCAGCGGGGGCTGTCGCGAGAGAAAGAAAAGGAGGGCGATTCTTCAGGGGGCTCGACCCTCAGGGACTGCCTCCGTTCCGATCTGGTGTGGTTGCCGGGAAGCGCAAACCTCAGCCAATTGGAGGATCAGTTGGTGCCAGGGGGATTGCGACAGGTGCCCGTCTTCGCGGTTTCCGCGGAAGGGAAGGCTGTTCTGCCCCAAGGACTTCCCCGGGAGGGTCTGCCGGAAGCCAGCCTCTTGGGGTTGGCCAGTCGCGACGGACTGGCCCGGGCGATGGCCCGCCAGCTTCAGTTGGCCGGATCAGAGATGCTGGCCACCAGCGCTTCCGCCACGGGATCAGCCTGAGAGAGGAGTGTGAGAATCCTCCGCAGATCCAGCTCGGAAAGCTCGCCATCCTCCCCCCACTTCAGAGCCGTGCTGTTCAGCTGGTCGGTGGTGTATGAGGTTTTGCTGATGGAAGCGGAGGAGAGAGACGCGCGGGAATCAGGCATGGGAGGCGCGGGGGAAATATGGCCCGGCAAACAAATGTTCGAAAGACCATAAAGGGAGGAGCCTGGCCCAAGGAACCCCCCTGGAGCGATCCGCGGAATGTTTTCCGATGCGTCCCCAAACCGCGGGTAGATCCTTCCAGTAAAAAGTTCTGCCCGTTACAGATCTCAGCGAGGAGTGCCGTTGTAAGGCACCTCAAGCACAGATCGCCCGTCAGGACTGATCAGGATTTCGGTTTCCACCGTGGGTGGTTTGCCCAGTTGTTGCCACCCCGGGCCGCCCCCATAAAAACGGAACAGAAAGCCACGGTTGGAGGCTTCGATCAGGCATTCACCGCCCGCTTGTTCGTGCATGCAGGAGGCGGCTCGATACACCCCCAAGCCCCCATTCAACTGTTCCGCCCGCATCCTCGCGACGTTCGCCGCCCGGAGGTTGGGATTTCCTCCACCGTTGGCTTGAGCGTTGGCGGCCGCCGTGCCGCCAGCGATCAGCAGAACGCTGAACAACAGGGCCGGGAGATCGCGCTTGATCCTCATTTCATCGGCACCAAGAAAGACCCATTGTAGAAGTAGCTGCCCGGTCGATAAGGAGCCTTGGGAAAGGCGCAGATGGTCTGGGCGTTCATGGTCTTGATGAGCAATCCTCCCGGCCGGCAGGCCGGGTCGATCACCAGCCCGAAACGGGCCAGGAGGTTTTCGGCAAAGGGGCGCGACGCCGGCGCGCCCCTGGGAGGTGAGGAACCCTGGCTCGGCGCGAAGGGACTGGCTGGGGGAGCCAGCCTTTGGGGCGAGTCGGTTTCCCGGGGCACACGTCCCGGCGGGGGAGCGGCCGGCTGGGCCGGGCCGGTTTCTTGCGGGGGATATTGGGCAATCTCTCGCCACCGCTCCCTCCTGGCTTCTGAGCTGAGCGGTTTGGTCTGTTGCTCCCACCAGATTCCTCCCTCACCAGCCTGGAGCGGATTGATGTGGAGGACCCCCACACCGACCAGAGCGTGGAGGAGGCCCAGGGCGCGTCGCGAAGGGGTTTGCCGGAATGGGGTTCGTGGTTCCATCTGGTGGAGAGGCGGGTTTATTTGACCAGCATGTCGAGGATGGTTTTCAGGACAGACGGAGCCGCTCCAGCCGGCGCTGGTCGCCCCGCGGGTGGAGGACCAGCTTGGGGCGCTTCCTGTGGCCCGGCTTCAGGAACGGGTTGGGGAGAGGGCGAGAAGCCTGGCTGGTTGAGCGATGACGGGGGCTGGGAGGGCCAGGGCAGCGGCGTTTGCCTTGGACTGGTGGGGAAGGCGGCTTGATTCAAATTCAGGCACACGGATTCGAAGATCTCCTGGCCCACTGTGTTGGGACTAATCGGGTAGAAAGGACCGCGTCTTTCCGACAATGAGCCATTGGCACAATTGATCGTCACCTCAAACATATTGCCATCGGCGCTGATCAACACCTGCCTGAATTGACCCACGGGACCATAGACGCCCACGGGTTTGATAAACACCGTGGAATTGGGCTGGCTTCTCAGGGTGAGATGAAGCTTGCACCATCCGGACTGTTCGCAGACGCCATCGGCAAGCGAAGCCGGAACAAAGCAATAAGGCAAGATTGCAATAAAGTTTAAAAGAGTTTTTTTCACGATCAAACTAAAAACATTGCTCAACTCTCTTCCTCTATAGGTAGTGCCTTTGCCCCTGTCAACGCTCGTCCGCTCTCTTCATGATGTTTTAATCCGACCTTGTTCAGCCTCCCCCAAGGTCAGCGGCTCAATGGGAAGAAGGTGTCCACTCCGCCTTGATGTCGTTCTGGCTCCCGCTGGCATCCTGCCGCTCGCTCCGCGTCATGGCTTCGGGCCAGGCCCTTCCGGGCGCTCCCTTGAGTCTTGTCCGCCCCAGCACCGCCTTCAGATCGAGCGGGTGGTGTGCCCCCGCACGCCGCGCCGGTGCAGGTGGATCCCACGGATCCCATCAGGAGGAACTTTGAGGGGGCTGGTCCTCCGCTGGCGTTCCCCGCCGTTCCGCGATCAAGCTTTGCACCAGGAGCCGCAGGGTTTGCCGGTTACCACCGGCGGCCCGCCAGGTTTCGATCCACTCCGCCATGCGCTCGTTTTCCGTCTCGCCGCCGTCCGCCCCCTGTTCGCTGGCGCCGTTGGCCAGGCGGGCCAGAAACGCCAGAGCGTCATCCAAACAGGACGGCCCTTCCCCGAACCCATCCAGGCGAGGATCCAGGGCGGCCAGCAGGGTTTCCAACGCGGCCAGACTCAGGGGTCGCAAAGGCAGTTCCGCTTCCATGTCTGGTCCAGGACCGTTTCTTGTCTAAAATTGCACAGGCCCCAGGGCAACCTCATGTTGAAGCTCCTCCTGCAGTTGCTGGTGAGCCTGCTCATCGTCTGTCGCTCTTTGGCGCTGTTTGGGCAGCTGCGTCGAGCCTGGCGCGGAGACGGGTTGGCCCTGCAATTCCAACGGGAGCTTCGTCGGCGCGGCCTCATGGCTCCCTCGTTTCGTCTGCCCGCCTCCTGAGCGTCCGCCGTCGTTGGTGGGGCTGGCCCGGGTGAGCTAGGTGGTGCACCGCGTGAATGACCACCCCCCAGAGCTCCGCCCCCCCGTCCTGGCCAGCCTCCAGGGGAACGGGTGGAGTGTGGCCGTCACTGGCCTCTAGCCGCAGCCCCGTGGGGCTTCCGGGGATCTGACACAAGCGCCGCACGATGAATCGGCCCTCAAACACCGCCACCACCACGCATCCAGCCCGGGCGTTCACGCCGCGGTCGACCACCAGCAGATCGCCATCCAGAATGCCGTCTTGGCCCATGGCGTTTCCCCGCGCGCGCATGAAGAAGGTGGAGAGGGGGGAGGGGATCAGTTCCCGGTTGAGATCGATGCGCTCCTCCTCGTAGTCCTCCGCCGGACTGGGAAATCCTGAGGTGGCCGATCGCTCCGCTGGCGCCATGCGCCCCTCCTCGGACGACCCACAAGATAGTACATGTGTACTCTTTGCGGCAATGGCAGCATGGAGCTGGTCTCCGGTGGGTATGGCGGCTGATGGCCTGTCCGAGCTGTGGCAGTTGGGCCGTGAAGGCGGATCGAGGATTGGCGGGGCGCATGGTGTGCGCCCGCTGCGGCCATCCCCTGGGGCTCGGGTCCTCCGCCGGCCGCTCCCGCGCCGGGCGCCGACAGCGGTGGTTGCCCCTCCCGAGGCGCTGGCGCCTGTGGTTCGCTTTGGCGGCCCTGGTGGGGGTGTCCACGGCCCTCGCGGCGCGGGGGCCCGCCCCGAGGGAGACGCCGCGGACGGGGCCCGAGCATGTGACCATCCGCTGACAGGTTGGCCGCGGCGGGGAGAAATCCCGGATCATGGGCGCGTCGTGGTTAGTCAGACCTAGCGGAATGTCCAACAATCCCGTCGTGAATCTCGCGTCGATGAGTCTTCGCCAGTTGAGAGAAATCGCTCGCTCAATTGGCATCCTCCGCTACAGCTCCGAGAATCGCGAGGGCCTCACCGACGCGATTGCTGGCAAGGTGACGGATGGCTCTTTACCCCTGGCCGATCTGGCCGCGATCGAAGCGGAGATGGCGCCAGCGCCCCGCCCGGCCCAGGACACGCGGGTGGTGTTTTTGCCGCGAGATCCGCAGTGGGCCTATGTGTTTTGGGAGATCAGCGAGGACGATCGGGAGCAGGCCCTGTTGGATGGGGCGCAGCAGCTGTGCCTGCGGGTGGCGGATGTGACGGGCTTGGCTGGAGGCTCGGCCCACCCCCATACGCTTCAGGAA
>JBKCPG010000393.1:0-7073 GCA_046309395.1 Cyanobacteriota bacterium
GGGCCTGGCACCCGGGGGGCGGGCCGCGAGCGTCCACCCGCCGGCGGGAAGCCAGGGGGAGAATCAGGGACCGCTGAAGACGACCGTCCAGTCGTTTTTCATGTCCACCACCAGCCCGCCCCGCTCGGGGGCCTCCCGCAGGGCATGCACCAGCTTGCCCGTGCTCGTGGTGACGCTGTCGTAGGCGTATTCACGCTCACCGTCGGTGTGGTGCACGATCAGGCCGAAGCTGGGGTGGGGATTGGCGATGGTGGTGTATTGCAACATGGCGTGGTCGCCATCGCTGTTGCCGCAGCAGAACACGGGGCGGCGGCCAATGAATTGATGGATGCCCGAAGGTTTGCCGCCATGGTCGTTCACAAACAAGTAGTCGAGGGTCTTGGTGAGCACCGGCACCCCATCCCGCAGCTCAAATGTGGTGCGGGCGGTGGAGCCCACCACCCGCTCTGGGGGAATGCCGTACACCCGCTCCACCCACACGCGCATGAAATCGGCGCCGCCGCCGGAAACGATGAAGGTCTGGAAACCCCGGGACTCCAGGTGCCGCAGCAGCTCTCCCATGGGCTGATAGGTGAGGGCGTCGTAGGGCCGGCCAAAGCGGGGGTGGGTGGCGGTGGCCAGCCAGGCCTCCACGGCCTGGCGAAACTCGTGGTTGGTCTGGCCAGCGTGGGTGAGGGCCACAACCCGCAGCAGCCCCTCAAAGTGCTCACCAGCCATCAGGGTGGCCAGATCGCCGGCCAGGGCGGCTTGCACCATGGGATCGTCGGCGAGGCCGGGTTCGCTGAGGAGCCTGCGCCTCAGTTCGTCGATGGCGAAGGCCGCCTGAAAGGGGAGCGGTTGTTCCGGCCAGAGGGTGCCGTCGTTGTCCACCACGGCGACCCGTTCCGCCTGGGGGATGAACTCGGGAGATCCCGCCTGGCTCACTTTGGCCAGGTAGGTGAGGATGGCCCTCTTGGCGGGGCCCTCCCTCCAGGAGGGCAGGGGATCAGCGGCGGTGGAGGTCATAGAGCTTGTTCTGGGCCACGCCGTAATCTCCCACCTGATAGAGGCTCACGGATTCAGCCCAAACGGCGAAAGGCTCAAAGGGCTCGGCCTTCAAAGCGTCGAGAACGTCGCGAGTGCCGATGCCCACGGTGACATGGGGGTGGTAGTTGGGGCCGGTGCGACGTCCGACGAAGCTGTTCACATAGTCGATGGTGAGTTGGCTGATGGGCCCGCCGTCCAAACGGGGAGCGAAGGCCTCCGCCGTGCCCCGCTCCGCGGCGAACGGAGCGACGCGATCGATCACCCGCCGCTGCAGGCGGAGCCAATCCTCGGTGGGTTGGATCACGATGCCCATCGCGCCGAGGTTGCCATGGGCCAGGTCGTACAAGCCCGTCGCCGTGCTCCGCCAATTCACCGGCGACGCTTCGGCCACCGCCTCCCCCACGGCTCGGGCCACGGCCTCCAGATCGGCCGCGGGGACAAAGCGCTGCAGGATCGTGATGTGGGGCGTGTGGTTGGCGTCGAGGGCAAAACCTTTCGGGTAGGTTTCGCGGAGGCGGGCGTTCCAGGCCTTGGCGCGCTCGATCGTGGCCGCGTCTGGTTCGAGAAGAACATTGATCGCCATCAGGGTCATGGGGCCAGCCGTCCTGCCGCTCGATGGATGGGGTGTGAGGCTAGATCACACTCCCGCCCTGGAGCCCTGGCCTATCCGCTCTCCCGCCGATCGTCCCATGCCCCACGAGGGCGAGGCCACCTGGCGGGCGACTCCAGCCAGCCGGCTCTGGCGGGCTCCGCGACAACCGCATGAACACCCATGATCGGACCGAACCCCAAGCCTCCCGTGAGTTGCCCACTGGCGGAGCGGCCGCTGGTGGGCCTGGCGCTCGCGGCCCTGGCGCTGGCGGCCTTTCCGTTGGCGGCGGCTCCCGCCCTGGCCGGCGACCTGAGCGGCACGGCCGAGCCGCGGGAGCCCGTGGCCCTGCCGCCAGACGCGGTGTTTGAGGCGGTGTTGATCGACACGGCGCTGGCCGACGCGCCGGCCCGGGAGCTGGGGCGGTTTCAACACCAGCCAGCGGGCCCCCCCCCCTTTCGCTTCACGATCCCCTACCGCGAGAGCGATGTGAAGCCATGGGGCCGCTACTCGGTGCGGGCCAGCGTGCGCCAGTGCGAGCGGCTGCTCCTCACCACCGACACATTCCACCCGGTATGGACCGCTGGTGCCAGCCCGCCGCTGAGGCTGCGACTGGCGCGGGTGGGCCCGGCTGGGCCGGTGGCGAAGGGGACTCCGGGTCCCCTGGGATGCCTGCCCGCCAGTTGGCGGGGAGATGTGCCGGGCGCGGGAGGCGCCATCCGCTGGCAAGTGGATCTGGCGGCGGATGGCACGTTCCAGCTGCGCCAGGCGTTTCTGGACCGGGCGACCCCCAACAGTTTCGATGACATCGGCCGCTGGCGCCTGGAGCCCGGGAGCAACCGGCTGGTGTTGAGGGGCGGTCGGGAGGCGCCGGTGTTTTTCCAGCCGGTGGGGAAGGGAGAAGCCCTGCGCAAGCTGGATCTGGAGGGGCGGCCCATCCGCTCGGGCCAGAACGACCGGTTGGGGCGGCTGGCGGTGGCGGAGCCGATCGATCCACGGCTGCATCTGGTGGGCCTGTTTCGCTATCTGGCGGACGCTCCAAGTCTGGAGCTGTGCGCCACGGGTCACCGGCTGCCGGTGGCGATGGAGGGCGACTACCTGAGGCTGGAGAAAACCTATCTGGGGGCCCTGCCGCCCGGCGGGGCTGGCCAGCCCCTTCTGGTGAACCTGAAGGGGCTGATCACCCAGCGGCCCTCCATGGAGCCGAGCCAGGGCCCCGTGCGCACCGTGGTGGTGGAGCGCTTTGTGGGGGTCAGTCCGGGGCGGGGATGCGGGGAAAAGGGCTGATCAGATCAGTGCCTTGATCTTGGCGACAATGCTGGCCATTGCCAGGGAAGATATCCTTGACAGGTTTGTGGCTGACAACTCTTGACGGCAAAGCAACTTTAGCGAGGAGATGTCTTGCCAAAATACCTAGAAGGCAAGACATTTTATGGTTCCACGCTGCCGTCCGCGATAGGAACGTCTATCGGGCGATTGCACTGATGGGCCCTTGAAGAGCGGGAAAGACCGTCATGGTCATGCACGCCATTTACAAACTGATTGCATCAGCCGTCGATGCTCAAAGCATGCTTTCTATGTCCCTAGAAACACCCATTTACATGGGATGATCGCCGGCACAAATTCCGCGATTGTTTCAACAAGCTTAGGCACAGCCGGAGCGCTTCGCTTGACATCTTCTCTGATAAGTTTTAACATTAAACCATTGGGATGTGCACTTGGAATCACCGGTCAACTCTTTCAATGAATCTAGATCAACCCCAACAGGGTCAGCGTCCGCCGCGCTGATCCTCAATCCAAAGAGCTGAACAGATCGACCAAACAGCCAAGAGATTCAAGCGCACTGTCTCATTGAAGCCTTATTGAGTCAATCCCTCCACAAGAGCCGCTCTCTTTGGGCAAATCAACGCGGAGTCGAGAGCGATAGAGGCACTCACCTAGACCAGTGTTTTCAGCCAGTGGCCCCCCTGGGCAGTGGAAGTCAAGTGGAGTGATCGAGCCCCTTTCCAAGCAGAGAGGAGTTGGTCAATTGCATGGAGTTTTTTTTCAATGCAATCCAGCGATTTAACAACCAATATGAGAACAAGCGATACAATCACAACCAAAATGATATTCGACAAGAACACTTCTCACACGGGAGTCGTTTGCCGATGGATCCCGCCAAGTCTTTACGCCTATCCTCTTGGCCTCCATACACTCAACAGATCGAGGAACCATTCGTGCCGAAAAGCATCTGCTTGCCATCCTCTTGGCTTGGACAAGGCTAACGCCACCTCTGAGTGACCAGCAGCATGGCGAGATCATTCATCCCCATAAGATCCCTGCCAAGAATGTGTGACGAAGCGAACCCAAAACCATCTCTAAGCAAAGAAAATAGTGATTGGCGATTTCACCAATCACGACCGCGAATCCATGGCCAGGGCGAGCCAGCCCACAGCCAGGAACCCACTGTGGTTGTTCAACGGTTTCCGCGCCGCCAGATCGGCTGGGCGATCAGGCGGATCCCCCTCCCCGGCTCCACTGAAACGCATCAGAAAGCCGCCGCCAAGGCCAACCACCGCGGCCTCAGCGCCGGGCTTTCACCAGCCCCCATCACCCTCCTCCCGCTCGCCGTCCTCCTCCTCCGGTGGCCAGGCGAGGTGGACCACCACCGGCGCGTGGTCGCTGGGTTGGGGCAGGCCGCGCAGGCGCTGGTGGATCACGCAACCGGTGGCGCAGTTCAGGAGCGTGTCGTCGAGGTAGATGTGGTCGATGCGCCAGCCGCGGCCCGTTTCCCAGCCGGCCGTGCGGTAGTCCCACCAGCTCCAGTGGCCGCTGTCGGGCTCAAACACGCGGAACACATCGCCCAGGCGATCCCCCAACACCTGGCGCAGGGCGTCCCGCTCAGGGTCGCTCGCCATGATGCCACCGGTGAACCGGGCCGGGTCATGAATGTCGCGCGCCTCCGGCGCGATGTTGAAATCGCCCACCACACACAGCGGATCCCCCCGCTCCATCTCCACCGCCAGGTAACGCTCCAGGCAGGCCAACCAGCGCAACTTGTCGACGTACTTTGTCGACCCCACCGCTGAGCCGTTGGGCACGTAGAGGTTGAGCACCCGCACGCCTTCAATCAGGGCGCTCAACACCCGCTTCTGCCCGTCCAGCTCCAGGGCGTCGGCATCCTCGGGCAACAACGCCGTGAACCCCACCCGCACCTCCTCCAAAGGCAGGGTGCTGAGAATCGCCACGCCGTTGTAGGCCTTCTGGCCGCTGATGGCCGCCCCGTAGCCCAGTTCCTGGAACCGGGCCAACGGGAACAACGCATCGGCCACCTTCGTTTCCTGCAGGCACACCACCTCCGGGCGCTCCTCCCGCAGCCAGTCGAGGAGCCGCTCCAGGCGCTGGCGCACGGAGTTCACGTTCCAGGTGGCAATCCGCATGGGTCAACTTGGGGGCAAGACGCCAGAAAAGTCCCCTAGCATGACTCGCGTCGCTTCGGCAGGTGGCTCGATCCATGCTCCTCTTCCCGCATTGTTCTCACCGGCTGGGCGGCCCGCGGAGCTCCTCCCTCCAGCGAACGGGGCTGTCGGCTCTCCTCCTGGGCCTTCTCTCCAGCCTCCCCCTCGCCCTGGCCGGCAGCGTGGCCCCCGCCGCCGCCCAGCAGAGCGGCTACGGCCAAACCATGGGCACCTCGCCGATGGAAAACCAGATGTACAACTACGACCCAGCCAGCGGCGGCCGCACCGGCGGCGGATCGGGCGCGCTGAATCCCAGCAACCCGATTGATCTGATCAACAAGATCCGCAAAGGCTCCTCCATGGATGACGCCACACCCCCGGGCGACGCCGTGGATCAGGCCCTCAAGGAGCTGGAGGCCCAGACGAAACCCCCATCGGCCGGGAAGCCGGCGGGCTCGCTGGTGTCGTCCCCCCGGCCAACGGGGGCGACGGCCGCGACGCCTTGAGCTTCCAGTCGGTGGCCAACCGATCCAACGCGGCCTGGTTGGCGGAATTGGCGGTGTCCCGCTGGCGCGCCTGATCCAGCGCCTCCAGCGCCCCGCCCACATTCCCCCGCTGATGGCGAAGCAGCGCCAGGCCCAACGGCGGACGCTGGTCGGTGGGGAAAGCCGCCATCAACTGCCGGTACGTGGTTTCCGCCTCCGCGGGCCGCTGTCGGCGCTGCCGCACCTCCGCCAGCAACAACCCCTGCCCCAAAGCCTCGGGCTTCACCGGTGGCTTGCTACTGGCGGTGTAGGCGGCGTTCACCAGCGCCTCGGCTTCCCCGCCGCGCTCCCGCTCCAACAGCACCAGGCTCATCAGCTGCAGCGCCTCGATCTGGGCGGGCCGCTGGTGCAGGATCTGGCGCAGCTCCCGCTCCGCGCCCGCCAGATCGCCCTGGTCGCGCCGCAGCTCCGCCAGCATCAAGCGCAGGCTCCAGCGCTGGGGCTCCCGATCCGCCATTCCCTCCAGCAACGCCATCGCCTCGGCTTTGCGCTCCAAACCCACCAGCAGCTCCAGCAACCGCTGCCGCTCCTGGGGCGTGGCTTGGGCCGCCTCCACTCGCGTGCGCAGCAGGGCGGCCTCCTGGCTCAGGGCCACCCGTCTGGGATCCACCGGGGGTGGCTTCGGCGGCTGGCGCTGGCCCAGCCACCACCCCAACCCAACGGCCCCCGCCGCCACCAACAGAGGGGGCAGCAGCGAGCGGATCAGGGTCGGGCGGAGGGTGAGCGTCGGCATCCGAGCACAGAAGAAGGTGGCTGAAATCCTGCGGGGAGACTACCGTTTGCGGCCATACTCTGCCTGGAATCGTCTCAGCGCTCCAGGCCCCCATCCGATCTCCATGCGTCCCCACCCGATTCCACCGGTCAGCGAACCCCTGCAATACCGGGCGATCGGACTCGTGCGCGGCGTCTTCGACCCGCAAGACCCCGACCAACCCACCCGCGGCACCCTCCGCACCAGCGACGGCTCCACCCTTGAAGTGGTGGTGCTCGGCCGGCTGCTCACCCTGATGCGCCGCCACCTCGACATCAGCCAACCCCATCTCTGGGTGGTCTACCCCCGGAGCCGGGAGGACAAAACCCTCCACCTCCAGCTGATGGGCGTGTGGGAACCCAGCACCCTCTCCCGCTCCGAGGAGCCCGGAGAGCCTCCTCTCAGCGACACGCTGCCTGAGGGGGATGACTACTTTTCCATTCGCGGCGAGCTGATCTTCACCCGGCCGGAAAGCGGCGATGTGGTGGTGAAAGTGCGCCAGCTGCCCCGGGCCGACGGCAGCCGCCCCACCCCGTTCAAAGTGAACCTCAGCGGCACCATCCCCCTGGACCACCTGCGCCATTTCGTTTCGATCGAGGGCCGGCGCCAGGGCCAGCAGATCGGCATTGATGGCTTCGAGGTGATCGCCGAACTGCCCCAGCGGGGCAACCGGGGGGGCAAACCCCGCCGAGGCGGGGGCGAGCGGCGGGGCGGCGCCAAGC
>JBKCPG010000394.1:0-12827 GCA_046309395.1 Cyanobacteriota bacterium
GGCGCGCACCCCATGGCAAGTGGCTGGGCACACCCTACAGACAGAATGCCGAGGATTCGTCAGCTGCTCCTTTGTGATGGCTAGGGATGTCACCGCCACCGCCCTCGCCCTGGAGGCCGGCTATCGGGTGATCGGCCTGTCGTTCGACTACGGGCAACGTCACCGCCGCGAGCTGGAGGCCGCGGAACGGTTGGCACGCCACTTCGGGTTGAGCGAGCATTTGCGGGTGTCGGTCAACCTGGCGGCCTGGGGGGGCTCCTCCCTCACCGACCAGGCCCAACCCCTCCCCAGTGAGGGGGTGCGGGCCAACCGCATTCCCTCCACTTACGTGCCTGGACGCAACACCGTCTTCATCGCCCTGGCCCTCAGCCTGGCGGAAGCCCGGGGGGCCGGGCGCATCGTGCTGGGGGTCAACGCCGTGGATTACTCCGGCTACCCCGATTGCCGACCCGACTACCTGGAGGCCTTCCAACATCTGGCCGATCTGGCCACCCGCGCGGGCCGGGAAGGCCAAGGCCCCCGGCTTTGGGCCCCCCTGGTGCACTGGGACAAGCCCACCATCGCCCGAGAAGCCCTGCGGCTGGGCGTCCCCATCGCCGACACCTGGAGTTGCTATGCCGGCGGCGAGCGACCCTGCGGGGTGTGCGACAGCTGCCGGATCCGCGACGGTGCCCTTCGCGAGGTCGGCCTCATCCCTTGAAACGTTCCTTGCCTTGGCAGGAGCCCTGGGCCCTGACGCGATGGCTGGCCCACCACCTGGGCAGCCAGGGTCTGGTGTTGCTGGAGGGCGATGACAGCGCCCTGAGCCGGTCCGCCGTCCTTGGGGTGGATCCCCTGGAGGTGATCGCGTGCCGAGGAGTGCCTGGCGGGTTGGAGGCGAGCGATCCCTTTGACAGCCTGGCCGCCATGGCCAGCGGTGGAGGGTCGTGGCTGGGCTGGCTGGCGTATGAGGCGGGGGCCTGGGTGGAACCTGGCCCCCACTGGCCCGAACCCGACATGGCCGTGCTCTGGGCGGCCCGCCATGATCCCCTGGTGCGGTTTGATCGACAGAAGCGGCTGTGCTGGCTGGAGGGCGACGATCCCCAGCGCCTCGCCGCCATGGAGGCCCTCATCCTTGCCCTGGCCACCAGCGGCCCGCCCCCCGAACCCCGCTGGCCTGGCCTCCCCACCAGCCAGTGGCACTGGCACACCACCAGCGAGGGGTATGAGGAAGGGGTGCGCCAGCTGCGGCGATGGATCGCCAGCGGCGATCTGTTCCAGGCCAATCTCACCCTCTGCCTCGGCTGCGAGCTCCCGACGCCCCCCGACCCGCTGGCGATCCATTCCCGGCTGCGCCAGCGGTGCCCGGCGCCCTTCTCCGGGCTGGCGGTGGGCGATGGCGAAGCGGTGATCTCCGCTTCCCCAGAACGCTTCTTGCGGCTGGATTCCGGCGGGGTGGTGCAGACCAGGCCCATCAAGGGCACCCGTCCCCGGGGCGCCACCCCCGAAGCGGACGCGGCCGCCGCCGCCGCCTTGGTCTGCGACCCCAAGGACCGGGCGGAAAACGTGATGATCGTGGATCTCCTCCGCAACGACCTGGGACGCGTTTGCGCCCCAGGCAGCATCCAGGTGCCCCAGCTGGTGGGCCTGGAAAGCTACGCCCAAGTGCATCACCTCACCTCGGTGGTGGAGGGCCGGCTGCGACCGGAGGCCACCGTGGTGGATCTTTTGCGGGCTTGCTGGCCGGGGGGCTCCATCAGTGGGGCCCCGAAGGTGCGGGCCTGCCAACGCCTCCATGCCCTCGAACCGGTGCCGCGGGGTCCCTACTGCGGCTCCCTGTTTCACCTCGGGGCCGATGGGCGCTTTGACAGCAACATCCTCATCCGCAGTGTGATGGCGCGCGGACACCGGCTGCGGGTGCACGCGGGCGGCGGCATCGTGGCAGATTCCAACCCCGCCGCCGAGGCGGCGGAAATGGGATGGAAACTGTTGCCCCTATTGGAGGCCCTGGCGTGAGGGCGGGCCTGGCCTGGATCGGCAACCCTGGAGCCTCCGGAGAGGAGCCCAGGGGCCAGTGGGGGCAGCCCAGTGAGCTGAGCGTGCCGCTTGACGATCGGGGGCTGTCGCTGGCCGATGGTCTCTTTGAGACCTTGCTGGTGGCCAGGGGACGACCCTGGCTGCTGGCGGAGCATCTGCGCCGCTGGCGTCAGGGGGCGAATCTGCTCGGTCTGCCTGATCCCCCGAAGGAAGACCTGTTGGCACCGCTCATCGGGGAGGCGATCCGGCGTGGCGGGTTCCGATCGGGCGCCCTGCGCCTCACCTGGAGCCGGGGCGGCGGCGGCAGGGGCCTTGATCTGCCCGAGCCGTCCGACCCCCCCCTTCATCCCCGCTTCTGGCTGCGGCTCTCGCCCTGGCGGCCCACCTTCGCCGCCGCGCGGGTGATGGTGAGCCCGTCAGAACGGCGCCACCCCGCCAGCCTGACCAGCCGCTGCAAGACCCTGGCCTATGGCTGGGCCGTGCAGGCCCGCCGACAGGCCCGCGCCGCCGGAGCCGACGATGCCCTGGTGCTGAACACCAGCGGCGAACTGTGCTGTGGCACCACGGCCAACCTCCTGCTGCGGGTCGGCGGGGTGTGGCTCACCCCACCCACCGCCAGCGGCTGCCTGCCAGGAGTGATGCGGGCACGGGCCCTGGCGCTCGACCTGGCCCGGGAGGCGCCCCTGGTTCCCGAGTGTCTGGAGCGGGCGGAGGCGGGTCTGCTGCTCAACAGCCTGGATTGCCGGCCGCTGAACCTGCGGGAAGGCCCCCATCCGGAGGAGGCCATGAACGAGGCCAGGCAGTTCTGGCGGCGCTGCGTGGGGCTGGCGCCTTAGAGGCACCCCTGGGCGGAGATGCGATAAGTGAAGCCCGTGGCGGCCATGTCGCTGGAGCGACCCACTTTGAAATTCACCTGGGCCACGGATTTGCCTGGCACCGCCGGGATGTCCCAGTGCCGGCCCGTGCCCAGCTGGGGGGCAAGGTTTTCATCCACCACCCGCAGGGTGGAGCCATCCGTGAACTTCAGGTAGGCCTGGATGGGATAGGTGGCGGAGACGGAGGAATCGGCCGTGAAGAAGAGCTTGTAAAAGCGATAGGGACGGGTGACAAAGAAATCCGTGTTCCAGTTCGGCCGGCCGAGAGGATTCCCGGGGCTGATGGTCTTGGCGACGATGTTATTGACGCCATCGCCGCCCACCGGGGAGAGAAACTGACACGTCTGGGCCAGGCCCCCCTGGGGAAGCGACAACCCCACGGCGCTGGCCAGGCCAACACCCAGACCCAGGGCGACAGAGAGAACAGGCTTGGGAAGGGATGCCATGGGAGCGATCGCCTGACAACTGGTTGAACATCTAGCAAGGCCGCTCCCCCTGGAACGAGGGGTCCTAGGGTCGCCGGGGAGCGATCCACAAGGTTTCATGCGCACCGCCAGCCAGAGCCGCTTGCCCACCGTTCATCCAAGCCGGTGGGTAGGGGCTCGGACGGGTCCGCTGGCCTTGGCGCTCGGTGTGACCCTGGGGGGCTGTCACCTGGCGGCCACTGAGACGCCTCAAGCCAAAGCCAAGCCTGGCGATGTGTTGGTGCGTGCCGGAGACATCGCCGTGACATTGGTGAAACCCTTTCGACAAGGGGAGCCCAATGGCCTATTTGATGGT
Source organism: Cyanobacteriota bacterium (assembly GCA_046309395.1). Classification (GTDB taxonomy): domain Bacteria; phylum Cyanobacteriota; class Cyanobacteriia; order PCC-6307; family Cyanobiaceae; genus Cyanobium. The sequence continues at coordinate 3,672 of JBKCPG010000394.1, forward strand.
GTCGTCAGCGTGGGGTCGCCGGCCAGCGGGCAAACCTCACTCATGGAAATCAACGCCATCTGCTCCCTTGCCGGGGAACCTGGCTGGCCAAGTTACGACAATCTGTACGGTCGCGCCCTCACCCGTGCCGAGGATGCAAAAGGCCGATCCGGTGACACGCAGTGGCAGGTTTTGTTCAATTTTTCTGGACAGCCTGATGTGCGCATGGGGCAAAAACCTGGTCCTTGGGTTGATCGACTGCGCGAAAATCTTTGTCGGCAGGGCGACTTTGACGACCGACCGAATAAGTCCTCTTCCAAAGCGAAGGGAGGCAAGATTTGATCGGGTAGCAAGGGCTACACATTCACGCCATGGGGTTGGCCTTTGATCTCTCCTTGTCACCGCAATGGCGCCCATGCCAAAGACGCTTTTCAAGGTTGATCTCACCAAGCCAATGGATCAACAGGAGATGCCGGGCCACAACCGCTGGCATCCAGACATTCCAGCCGTGGCATCCGTCAACCCTGGTGATGTGTTCCGTATCGAATGCAAAGATTGGACGGACGGTCAAATCAAAAATAATGACGACCCCTCAGACATTGCCACTGTCAATCTTGAGGTCGTTCATGTTCTCAGTGGTCCAATCTGGGTGAACGGTGCTCAGCCTGGCGACATTCTGGTGGTCGACCTCCTGGATGTTGGGGCCCTGCAAGGGGATGAGTGGGGATTTACCGGCATTTTCGCCAAGGAAAATGGTGGTGGCTTCCTGACCGACCACTTTCCCAAGGCCGCGAAAGCCATCTGGGATCTGGAGGGGATTTACACCTCGTCCCGCCACATTCCAGGTGTTCGCTTCGCCGGGATCACCCATCCAGGACTGATTGGTTGCGCCCCTTCTCACGACCTTCTACGGGAATGGAACCGGCGCGAGACCGAACTCGTGCAAACAGCACCCGATCGTCGTACCTATGGGGCAGGGCTGTCCGGCAGCGAACCCGTCCTTGCCGCCTTGCCGAACCCCAACAGCGCCATCCTCGGCACCCTACCAAGCTCAGAGTTTGAGCGAGTGGCAAATGAGGCTGCGCGCACGGTGCCACCACGGGAGCACGGTGGTAACTGTGACATCAAAAATCTCACCAAAGGCACCCGGATTTACTTCCCCGTCTACGTTGAGGGTGCGAAGCTATCCATGGGAGATATTCATTTCTCCCAGGGAGATGGTGAAATTTCCTTCTGCGGTGCGATCGAAATGTCTGGCTACATCGATCTGCACGTTGACATCATCAAAGGCGGAGTGGCGAAGTACGGAATGGTCAACCCAATGTTTAAGACAAGCCCCATTGAACCTCAGTTCAAGGATTACTTGGTTTTTGAAGGGATTTCCGTCGACGAATTTGAAGGCAAGCAGTACTACATGGATGTGCACATCGCCTATCGGCGGGCCTGCCTGAATGCGATCGAATACTTGAAGCGGTTTGGCTTCACTGGCGAACAGGCCTACTTGCTGCTCAGTTGTGCTCCCGTCGAAGGACGCATCAGTGGCATTGTGGACATCCCTAACGCTTGTGCGACCTTGGCGATCCCCACGGGGATCTTCGATAAAGACATTCTGCCCACTTAAGCGACCCAACCAACGAAAACGTTGGTTGGGCTTTTCGTGGATTAAATGAGTGATTCCCGGGGCTGGCTACGCTGGCCCCATTCCTTTTTCATCCAGCAAATGCCTGTTTACGAATTCAGCTGCGACAACGGTTGCGACAATTACGAGGTTTGGCGGTCAATTGATCAGCGGACGGCCGACACCGAATGCCCTGGCTGCGGCTTCAAAGGACAGCGGGTTTTTTCGCCACCCATGATGCTTTGTGGTCCCCTTCGCCTGAAAGTGGAAAGCCGCGAACCTAAGCTTGTGCGAAGATTCACAGAGGAGTCAGCAAAACCCAGGCTGAAAGATGTCAACGGTGCCCGACCCTGGATGCTCAATCGCGGTTGCTAAAGAACATCGCAGCTAAGGAAAGGTTCTCGGAACGAACTCTGTCATCGGGGGTGAAACTCTGGCTGGAATCAACCTCAAGTCAAAAAGCTTCACCCCAAGAAATCCAGCGCTTGACACGAAGAGATCCACCGCTTCAACTATCGAAGAAGCAGGCCGAGAAAGAATAAATGCTCATGACTGGATTTAATACACAGCTGCCAGCCAACGACCAACCATCAAACGGTAAGGAATTCGGAAACGATTTCATCTGATAACGTTGAAATTGGCCCGCTTGCCACAATCCCACCACGCTGCATGGCGTAGTAAAAGCTGGCTTGCTTGACAAAATGCAAGTGCTGTTCAACAAGCAAGACGCTGATGCCAGTTTCTTTCATGATGCGCTGAACGGCGCGCTCAATATCAAGAATAATGGAAGGCTGAATCCCCTCCGTTGGTTCATCCAAGAGCAGGAGCTTGGGCTTTCCTAACATGGCTCGCGCGATGGCCAGCTGTTGCTGTTGACCTCCAGAAAGATCTCCACCTTTGCGACTTAAAAACTGTTCAAGGATAGGAAACAAATCAAACACAATGGGATCAATATGACGGTTCTTGCCAATACCTCCTTCCAGGGCTTCCATGCCAAGCAGTAAGTTCTCTTTCACAGTGAGCTGGGGGATGATGTCTCGACCCTGAGAGACATAGCCAATCCCGGCCCATGCGCGCTGATAGGGAGGTTGCTGCCTCAATAATGTTCCCTCGAAATCAACGGTGCCACTCTTCTGTTGCAAGAGGCCAATAATGGTCTTGAGAAAAGTTGTTTTTCCGACGCCATTGCGACCAATCAAACAGACCATTTCCCCTTCAGGAATATGAAGATCGACATTGCGCAAAACATGACTCTCGCCGTAATACACATTCAGATCAGAGACCGTGAGCACGTTCTTGCGAGCCGTGGGGGCCAAAGGCGGTACAACTTGTGTCATGGGAGAAAAGTGGTGGAATGTGAGGAAGTTCAGTCTTGAGATTGACCAAGGTAAACCTCAATCACCTTGGGGTCATTCTTTACCGTCTCCAGATACCCTTCTGTCAAAACGCTGCCTTGATGCAAAACCGTGACAGGAGCATTCAGCTCACGGATGAATTCCATGTCATGCTCAATCACCACCACCGTATGGTCACCGGCCAGAGACTTGATCAAGTCAGCCGTTCGGCTCGTCTCCTCATCGGTGAGCCCAGCGACAGGCTCATCTAGCAATAGGAGCTGTGGGGATTGGGCCACCACCATGGCAATGGCCAACCACTGTTTCTGACCATGGGAGAGAGAACCGGCCTGTCGACGCGCATAAGGAGCCAAACCCACATATCCCAGGAGGCGCTGCACTTCGTCTTTGACAGCCTTGGGAAGGCTGTCGCGAACGAGTCCAAGAGGATTCTTCATCGGTGCCGCCGCCAGCTCAAGGTTGCGCACAACACTGAGCTGATCAAACACGCGTGGGGTCTGGAACTTCCTGCCAATGCCTAGGCGGGAGATTTTTTGTTCCGAGAGTCCTTTGATGTTTTGTCCCTTGAACGAAACCGATCCCTTGGTTGGACTCACCTTGCCAGTGATCACATCAAGAAAAGTGGTCTTTCCAGCCCCATTGGGTCCGATGATCGACCTAAGTTCACCAGGCAACAGACGAATCGATAGATCTGTGAGGGCATAAAAGCCATCAAAACTGACGCTGACGTCACGAATATCAAGTAGAGGGGGAGTAGCCATAGCAGGAGTGGATAGGATTTGCGAAATGGGAATTCAAGGTTTGCTACCCGTAGGCGAAGAGATCTCCTCAAGCAAGGCTGTGTCCTGATCCAATTGGGGATAGGTGGCTGTTTGCTTGGCGATACCGAACGCCGCGAGCAGGCGCGCAAAACCACCATTCCTGAACCACCCATAAATTCCATCTGGCATTAAAACAACAACAAAGATGAATAGAGCACCCTGAACAAATAACCACATCTCCGGCAGGGCCTCACTAACCAGACTACGAAGATAGTTGACAAGGACAGCTCCAATAATCGGACCAACCAACGTTCCACGCCCCCCGACGGCGACCCAAATCACCATCTCAATCGACATGGCAATGGTCATGAATTGCGGTGAGACAATACCTGATTGAACGGTATAAAGAGCTCCTGACAAACCGCATAAAGCTCCCGCGACGATAAAAACGATTGTTTTGAAGGGGACTGGATTATAGCCAGTAAAACGAAGACGCATTTCATCATCTCGAATCGCCACCAGGGCATCGCCAAAACGCCCGCTTGTGAAATAGCGACAGATGAGGAAGGCGATGGGCAACATGATGACCGTTAGTCGATAAAGCCATAGCTGAATATCCGGGGAGCCGACCAATTGGCCAAACAACTCAGTCGTACTTGTTTTTAAACCGTTTGTTCCATTGATGAGCTTCTGCTGCCCGTTGAAAAAGTGATAAAACACCATCAGAGCAGCCTGGGTGATGATCGAAAAGTAAACACCCTTGATCCGATTTCTAAAAATAAGATAACCAACCAAGCCAGCAATGATGGCAGGTATCAGCCAAAGAGCAATCAGAGTGAAAGTTGGCGACCAGAATGGCTGCCAAAAGAACGGCAACTGATCAACACCATAATTTTCAAAGAATTTAGGGATGCCATTGCCTCCAGCCTCACTTTTCGTGTTGAGCATGAGGTACATCGCCACAGAGTAGCCCCCAATGGCAAAGAAGATTCCTTGCCCCAGGCTGAGGAGACCGGTGTAACCCCAAATCAGATCGATCGCCAACGCCGTAATGGCAAGAGCAAAATATCGGCCGAACAAATTTAAACGAAAATCATCAAGAATCACTGGCAAGACAAACAAGGCTATCGCCAGGAGAATCCATGGAAGGAGGGAACGGAGAAGTTTCAAGGCCGTGTCTCAGGAATGGGAGAGTGAAGAAAGGGTGGAAAAATGTTCCTGCGGAGGGTGAATTAGTTTTCAACAGACCTTCCTTTCTGAGGAAACATCCCATTGGGCTTAAACTGTAGGAAGGCGATGATGAACATAAAAACAAGCACCAATGACATGCTTGTCGTCGCGAAGAATTCCACAAATGCCTTCAATGTTCCCGAGAGATTGGGGAACATAATCAACAGAGACCCCGAACCAATCACGGATTGCAGGATCCCGAGGATAAAGGAGGCCAACACTGTGCCAAGAAGATTGCCCACCCCTCCCAAGACAATCACCATAAAACAGGAAACGATATAAGAAGCACCAAGATTGGGGCCCACAGATCCCAGCAAAGTAATGGCGGAACCAGCCACTCCAGCTAGTCCTGACCCAAGGGCAAAGGTGATGCAATCAACCCGATCAGTAGGGATTCCCAAACAATTGCTCATTTGGCGATTCTGGGTCACAGCTCTCATTCGCAAACCCCAAACGCTTTTGTTGAGAAACCAAAAGGTGGCCAAAATCAATACCGCCGAGAGCAAAATGATGAAAATTCGGATCCCTGGCAACTCAATTCCCGCAATCTTTCCCCAACTACCCTGGAGCCACTTCGGTGCTGTGACGTCGATGTTGCGAGGTCCAAACCATGCCTGGGAGAGGGGACGTATGCCAGAAAGCCACACGGCCATGGCGATGCCAAGCAAAGCCGATCCAATCCAGCTCAAACCATTGATATAAGGGAGAAAGGGTTTCTCTTGAAAGCGATTCTTCAGCAGCCTGCTCGCCAACCAGCCGATGGCAATGGCGGCCAAAATTCCAAGGAGCATGCCCGTGGAGACACTGCGCACCAGCTGAATCAAAAGTAGGCTGACCCCCCAAGTGGCAAGTAGGGTTTCCAGGGGTCGCCCATACAATTGGCGGATCAGGGTACGCTCAAGCAAAGCCCCCACAAGGGCCGTCACCAGAAAGGACGCGACCAGGGCAATTGGAAAATAAAGCTCAAAAAGAAGTCCACCCATCGGCTTGAAGATGCTTTGGATGACAAACGTCACATAAGCACCCAGCATCAAAAATTCGCCATGGGCAAGATTGATCACACCCATCAACCCAAACACGATGGCCAAGCCAGTGGCCGCAAGAAGCAGGACCGATCCGATGCTCAGACCATCGAGGAGCTGTGAGAAAAAAAGCTCCATCAAAAAACTCGTCAGGGGGATTTAAAATTAAAGAGAAAATTCTTATTTCCTTGAGATCGATTGTCGCGTGAGAGAGTTCAAAAAAAGGTGGCTCCATTCCTGGAACCACCAAGAACTTTTCTCCACCGTTTACATCCGGAACTTACCCGCATCAGGACGATCTAAAGTCCAGTCACAGGTGTAGCCCTTGGTTTCGGGTACAAATTGGTTCCAAGGGATGGGAGCAACGGCGGTTTTGGAGTCATAGAGGATTTTGAATTGACCGGTCTGCTCCGCTTCACCAATTAACACGCGTTCCGACGTGTGATGGTTGGGGAACATCTTGATCTCACCCTGTGGAGCGGCAAATGAGATGCCGATCATGTTTTTGCGAACCTTATCGAGATCCTCGAATGTGCCGGCCTTCTCAACCGCGTTCTTCCAAAGATAAACCATGTTGTAGGCGGATTCGGCTGGGTCGCCAGTCACCCGATCCTTGCCGTACATCGCCTGGAAGTCCTCTGTGAACTTCTTCGAGGCCGGGGTGTCCAGGCTCATGAAGAAATTCCAGGCGGCATAGGTCCCATTCGTGTACTCAGGACCGATCTGGCGAATTTCCTCCTCGGCGATCGAGAAGGACATGATCGGATATTTCTTGGGATCAATACCAGCGGCCTTGAATTGCTTAAACAGAGCAACATTGGAATCACCATTCAGCGTATTGATGATGATGCCGCCATTGGGATAAACCTTCTTGATCTTGGCAATGATCGGTGCAACCTCAGTGTTGCCGAGGGGGATGTAGTCCTCGCCAACAGTCTCGCCACCGCGCGCCTTCATCTGCTCTTTGATGATGGTGTTAGCGGTGCGTGGATAGACGTAGTCGGAACCGACGAGATAAACCTTCTTGCCAAACTTGGGCCCAAACTCCTTGAGAAGCCAATCCACGGCTGGCTCCGCCTGTTGATTGGGGACAGCTCCAGTGTAGAAGATGTTCCGCGAACACTCCTGACCCTCATATTGAATGGGATAGAACAGGATGTGATTCTTGGCCTCGAAGACGGGGAGCATGGCCTTGCGGCTGGCGGAGGTCCAGCCGCCAAACACCACAGCAACCTTATCTGACTCGATCAGCTTTTGAGACTTCTCAGCAAAGGTGGGCCAATCCGAGGCACCATCTTCGGAAATGGCGGTGATTTTATAGCTTTTGCCTCCCACCTTCACCCCACCGGCATCGTTGATCTCCTTGATCGCCATCTCCTCAACCTCCTTGAGGGTGGTTTCGGAGATGGCCATTGTTCCACTCAACGAATGGAGGATGCCAACTTTGACCTCACCATCAAATTGACCGCCACCACCGCCGCCAGCACAGGCAGCAAGGGAGAGTGTCATTCCAAGTGCGGAAACACCACCAACCCACCGTCGTGCGGAGGAGTGTTGTGCCAAAGGCTTCATGTAAGGCTCCAAAATGAAGAGAGTGTCAAGGCCCCGAAGAGGACCTGTGCACAAAAACCCAAGATCGGGCTTGACGCGAAAAGTATCGAGCCGCCCGATGATTTCCCGGTAACAACAGTCACTTTTTGGCGATCTGTTTGCCCTTTCTCAGCATTTGCAAACCGTTTCCATCTCCAGGTGTCATGTCAACCGGTCCGCTGCGGGACTGTCGGAACCCATCCCGGCTTGGGGGGGAAGGTGCTGGAGCAGGAAGGCTTCCACCGCGTCCAACCCCTTCCCACGCCTCAAATCCGTGAAGCACCAGGGCCGGCCGGCTCGCATGCGAGCCGTGTCCCGTTCCATCACCTCCAGGGAGGCCCCCACCAGGGGGGCCAGGTCGATCTTGTTGATCACCAACAGATCGCTGCGGGTGATGCCCGGCCCACCTTTGCGGGGAATCTTGTCTCCCGCCGCGACGTCGATCACGTACACGCACAGATCCACCAGCTCCGGGCTGAAGCTGGCGGCCAGGTTGTCGCCCCCGCTCTCCACTAGCACCAGATCGAGATCAGGAAAGGCCGCTTCCAACTCGGCCACGGCGGCCCTGTTGATGGAGCAATCCTCCCGGATGGCGGTGTGGGGGCAGCCACCGGTTTCCACCCCCCGGATCCGTTCGGGAGGCAGGGCCCCGGCCCGGGTGAGGAACTGGGCGTCCTCCTGGGTGTAGATGTCGTTGGTCACCACCGCCAGTCCCAGGCGGTCGCGCAAACGGTGGCAGAGGGCTTCCACCAAGGCGGTCTTGCCCGATCCCACGGGGCCGGCGACGCCCACCCGCAGTCGACTCGAAGCCATCAGCCGCGCTCCTTCGGAAAGGTGTCTGACCCAGGTTTACTTGGCCGCCGCCGCGAGGCCCATGGGGCGAGCCCTCAGCTGCGAAACAGCCTCGAGTACAGCTCCCCATGTCGCAGCTGGGCCAACGAGGCGCCAACGCCGCCCGTCCAACGGGGATGGTCACCCTCCCGCAGCAACGCGGCCGCCCTGGCGGCGATCCTTGGAGCCAACGCGAGCTGCAGCCGCTGGGCTTCCGTGGGGCCCAGGGGCACGAGCCGCACGGCCGCGCTCAGCTGGTTGGCCACCCAGCTGTAGAGGTAGGCCTCCATCCCCTCCAGGGGACTGATCGCCAATACCACCAGGGCCCAGGCCCAGGCCGCCGGCCAGCCCAGCGCCACGGGGTGCTCCCCTGGCGGTTCGGAGGGGAGGGGCCAGCCCAGATCAGCCAGGAGCCCCCGCAGGGAGCCACCCATCTGCCGTTGCTGGGCCCTCGCCTCCGGTGCCTCCCGCAGCGCCATCAACCAGCCATCCCGTTCGATCACCCGCTCCCACCCCCGCAGGCGCTCCTCAGACGAGGCGCCCTGGCGCCAGGCCGTCAGGGCCGCCATCAGCTCGGGCAACGCGGCGGCCTCCAGGGCCAACACCCCCCTTTCGAGCTCGGCGCCGATCCAGTCGACGACCTCGCCCCCCCCCTGGAGGCGCCCCGACTGGCTGAGCGCCTCCAAACCTTCCGAGTAGCTGAACGCGCCCACGGGCAGGGCCGGAGAAACCAGTTGGAGAAGCCGCAGGCGCTGGGCGGGGTCGGCGGG
>JBKCPG010000395.1:0-2997 GCA_046309395.1 Cyanobacteriota bacterium
ATTTGAATGCAAGAAATAACATTTGATCCGTTGAGATTTAAAGTTCCTACCTATCATACCACAATTTCACGGGACCCAGTACCACCAATTTTGCCTTTGGTAGATGCATCAACACAATCTATTTGCCTTGCTTACCAAGAAACGTGCTTCCGATCAGTCTAGGGAGTTCAAAAAACCCATGGCCAGGGCTGAAACAGACATGCGCCGCAAGAGTATTCAGGAGTCACAGGCGCAAAAATCGTGGCTTTCCAGAGCTCCCCGAGTGTCACATCCCAAAAATCTGTGAGCAAATGTCTCGCGTCAAGTCCCTTGGCCGGATGGCGTCAACCAAGTTGGCCGGTGACGGCCTTTTCTGGTTCTTGAGGTTGACGCGAGCGACAACCTGGTGCCGGTGACAGGAAAACTGGCCCAGCCCAGCTCAAAAGCCATTGGCAGCCCTGGTTTGTTGTGATCGGCACCAGGCGTCAAACCAGGTGGCCGCTCCCGTGCCGCAACCAGCGCCACATCGTGTTGCGGAGCGCTGGAGCCGGCGGACTCCACAGTCCGCCGGCAGCGCGCAGCCCACTCCCGGGATGGGTGGCCATCGGCACCAGCTTGTCGCCTGCCGAAAGCCCCATGTCCTCATCCTTGGCTTGTCCGCCGGGCTTTGCTGCGTTGGCTGGCCTGTTGGCGGCGATGGCTGGCGCCGCTGATCTCCGCGATGTGGCAGTGGTGCACCAGTCGATCCACCGCCGCTACGGTCATGGAGCCGTTGGGAAAGATCTCCTCCCAGGCCGTAAACGGCTGATTAGCCGTGATCAGCAGCGAACGGCGCTCATAGCGGTGGCAGATGAGTTCAAATAAGACGCTGCTCTCCTGCTCATCCCGTCGCACATAACCAATGTCATCAATGATCAGCAGCGCCCAACGATCCAGTCGCTCGAGTGCCGTTGAAAGGCCAAACTCCGCACGAGCTTTCTGGAGCTCCTGAACCAGCGCGGTGGCGGGGTAGAAGCGACAGGGTTGATTCAGTCCGATTTGCGCCAACGCGAGGCCAATGGCGAGGTGAGTTTTACCGACGCCACTGGGGCCAAACAGCAGCACATTTTCTCCTCGTTGCAACCATTCGCTCTGGCGGCTTAAACTCTCTAGCTCCTTCCAGCGATCAGACTCGATTCGGCCGGCGGGATCATAATCCGCCAGCAGCTTGCTCCAAGGCAACTGAGCGGATCGCCATAGCCTCTGTTGTCTCGACTGTTGTCGTTGTTCCGTTTCCTGTTCGCAGAGGGCAAAAAGAAACTGGCTGTGGCTCCAGCCCTCCGCTTCCGCCCGGGCGGCAAGACTCTGCCATTGGGTGCGAATCCGGGCCAATTTCAATTGCCGCAAGAGACTCGGCAGGGCAGACTCCGCCGCCATGCGGGGAGGAGAAGAAGAGAAGTTCGTCATAGCTTTGCAGGGAATGTTGATCAATGGTTTGACGAGGCATGGGGCGATGGGGCGGCAGGCTGAATTGTTTTTGCAGTGCCGCCAGCGTCAGTCCTTGCCGCTGATGGGCCTTCTCCATCCAGCGCAGCACCGGTTCGTAGCCCACCAGCCGGCACCCCGCATAGAGGGCTTCCACCATCAGCCGCGCCGCCGCGTCACGGTCGCCGCCGTGGCGCAGCTGTTGCCACAGCTCCCACCATGGCTCATCAGGAAACAACTCCCGCTGATAGCGGCAGTGGAGCAATGCCCGGGGCTTGCGCCGCAAGGCATCGATCAGATGATCCAGATCAATGCACCACGCCCGACCATGCCGCTCCTGACCGCCATGCAAACGAGGCAATTCGCAGGTGAGTTCGCGGCCCAACAGGATCTGCAGGCGGTCATGATAGATCCGTACCGTCACCCTTGAACCAATCAATCTTGGCGGCAACGAATACACGACTCGCCGCACTTCAATGGTGCTGGTGCTCCGCACCCTGAGCTGCTCGATCTCATAATCAGCAAAACGAAATGCTGGCAAAGCTCGTAATGCTTCTCGCTCTTTTTCCAGGCGTACCAGGCGGGGCCGGTTGTATTGCCCTGTCACCTCAGCCACAAAGGCCTGATACGCCGCCAGCGTCTCGAAATCAGCGCTGCCGCGCAACAACAGGGCCTGCGCGATTCGCTCCTTGAGATGGCCATGGGGGCTTTCCACCCGGCCGTTCTCGTGGGCCACACCCAAATTGTTACGGCTATAGGCCAGGCCGTAATGGCTGCACAGCGCGTGATACCGCTGGGTGACATCCGCGCTGAAATGGCCCTGGCGGTTGCGACACGCCGCCGACAGCCGGTCTGTGCGCAGTTCCCCTGGCGCACCCCCACAGGCATGAAGCGCATTCTGCAATCCTTCTGAAAGGGCCACAAAACTCTCGCCACCCTGCACCACCTGCGCATAACTCCAGCCACTCCACGCCAGCCGGTAGTGAAACAGCAAATGGGGAAAGGCTTTCCCGCCAATCGTCACCTCCACCCCCTTGAGCTGGGTGAAGTCACAGAAGGCGATCTCCCCGGGCTCATAGCTCAAGGGGAACATCACCGCTGGCGCTGGACCCTGCAACGACTTCCACTCCCGCACCCGTCGCTGCAGCGTTCGCTGGACAGGCATCCAGTCCACATCGGGCTTTTCCCGTTGCAGATGCTCCAGCAGCGTGATCGGTGTCAGGGCGGGAGTGCGTTTCAGCAAGGGCACGAGCAGCTCGTGCCACACCCCTTCCAGCGGATCCGGCCGTGTGCGGCCACGGGGCTGGCCGGCCTTGGGTTGGATCTCATCCTTTTCAATGCGGCGGGCACTGCGTACCGAGATGCCCGCCGCCGCGGCAGAAGCCTCCTGGCTTCTGCCGGATCGTCGTTTGTCCATGAACAAGTTGCGTTGGTGACTCGTCAGTGGTGCTGGCATCCCCCGGGCCCTGCGCATCGGCGCCAGGGTGGCCTGCACTCACCTCACCGGCCAACGTGTTTGTCGTCGACCGGCCAACTTCATTGTCGCGGAACAGG
>JBKCPG010000396.1:0-4068 GCA_046309395.1 Cyanobacteriota bacterium
GCACCGGGCCGAGCCCTTGGTGGGGGTGTTGGCCCTGCTGTTTTCCGCGTACCTCTTCTATGAGGGGATCCACGGGTTGGAGGTGATGGCCTCCGCGGTGGCTTAGGAGCTCAGACGTGAGCTTTCGCGTTCCGCCGCGGCTACATGGGTGTGAAGTGGGGCAATCCAGTATGACAATTTATATGGTGACATGGAGCGCATGAGCAGTCAATCTCGAATCAAGCTATGATCTATGAAAATCTATAACTGGCATGTCCTCAACCGAACAAAATCCAATAGTAGTGGACCCAAAGAGCATTGATCAGTCGACTGTAGTTAAATTTGATGACTATTCTGTTGCGAAGCGAAAAGATGATTTACTTTGTCTCGCTGGACGAGAACGTCTAATCAACGAGATAAATCAGTTGCTTATAGAGTCGGGCTACTCTGAAGATTTCGATGCCGCTGGTTGGGTCGATCGCTGGTTGCACCGACCCAACCATGCCCTCGGCGGTGCTGCACCAGAACTATTCCTGCACACACGTGACGGGGTCCAGACCCTCTCCCTCCTGATAGCCGCGATGGCGGAAGGTTCTTACCTGTGAACCGGCAACGGTGAGTGAGTCAATCACGAGCTGGCGCATCGCCAGAAAAGGCCCCACCTGGATTGCCAACGATCTGAGTGGCAAAGGCTCTGCAAAGAGTCCGGGTCGTTGGAACTCCCATGGTCGGCCAATTGTCTACAGCGCTAGCTCTATCGCCTTGGCCTGCTTGGAAACATTGGTTAACATTGATCCCCTGCGTTTTCTCCAGCAGCAGCTAGTGAGAATCACCATCCCCAGCCACCACTGGCAGCAGCGCAAAATTTTTGTCAAGGATGAGCACAGCGGTTGGGACTTGACCCGCACTCTTGCTAATGACGAGGATTGGCCTGCGGTCTCACGGGCCTGGGGCGATGACTGGCTTGAAAATTGCGGCTCGCTGTTAGCCGAGGTGCCTTCGGTGATCATTCCGGAGGAAACCAACATCCTGCTCAATCCCCGGCACCCAGCCCACATGGAGGTTGTAGCTGAGATAGTGCGCCCCTGGTTCTACGATGACCGTCTGGTTCCTAATGAGCTAGCCGTCACGTCGCCCAGGTCCCCACTTTGGCATGAGCCGCTGGACGGGGAGGTGGTGCTGGAGATGGTGCGGATCCCCTCCGGGGAATTCCTGATGGGGTCCTGTGACGATGAAGCTGATCGGGTGCCAAATGAAGGCCCCCAGCATCTCGTAAAATTGCACAAAGCGTTCTACGTTGCCCGCACACCAGTCACTCAAGCACAGTGGCGTATTGTAGCTGGTTGGATACCAAAGGACGGAGAAGCTCCGTGGGTAAGGCCTTTAAATCCAGATCCTTCCTCTTTCCAGAAGGGTCGGCCTGGAGACGAACGTCGTCCGGTAGAAAATGTGTCTTGGTTTGATGCGCAAGAGTTTTGCCGCCGGCTTAGCCAGCGTACCGGACATACCTACAGTCTACCTAGTGAAGCCCAGTGGGAATACGCTTGCCGAGCGGGTAAACCATCGCCCTATGCTTTTGGATCCACACTCAGTCAGTTCCAGGCGAACGTTTACTCTTTTGAGACGAAGGAAGTAGGCAATCATCCCCCAAATGCCTGGGGGTTGTTGGACATGCACGGTAATGTTTGGGAGTGGTGCGAGGATCATTGGCATGAATTTTATTGGGACGCACCACAAAATGGCAGCCCATGGATTAATGCAAATGCTGATGAAGGGGAGCCCAGGTGTATGCGCGGTGGATCGTGGAAAGACACACCCATCAAGTGTCGCTCCGCGTATCGTGATTATTGGCCACCAGATTATCTCAGCGAAAACGTAGGCTTTCGCGTATGCCGCCTCATCTAGGATCAATAGAATAGTATTAGCATGCTTGATCTTTTTGATTACCACAAGCTGTTACTCTTTTGGGCACCTCGAAAAATTGGTATTTTGCCGCCGACCTGCGGCTATGAAAAAGCCGCCATGGAGGCGGCCAGGAGGAGAAAAGATTAGCGGTGCGCGAATAAATACGCCAAGTCATGCTTGCTTTGCCTAAAGATTCATGCAATCGCTGCCAGCTTGCAAGAACGCTGAATATAACGAAGAAAGTTGAAAGTCAGATACTTGAGTCAAAATGAACCATCATCGATGGGTCAAATGGTGCCTTGCTTGAATAGCCGGCAAAGCCAAGGAAAAACTGCATGTAAGCATTCTCTCTGATCTGCTCCACGGTCTCTTCATCGGTCAAGCCAATCCGCTGCTTGATGAACAGCGCGCCAAACGCCAGCCTCACAGGCTTCGCAGGGGCGCCCGTTATGGGACTAAACTGAGGGGCATAGGTTGCTTCCAACTCTTCCCATGGCATCAGAGAGGAGAAGAGCACCCAGCGGTTTTTTGGATCCAATGTGCCGCCAAAAGGCACATGAAACTCTTCGATTGAGAGCTGCCCGTTATGGTGCTTCCGGTACATCTGCGGCTTCCGACAGTTGTAGCAATCGTGGATTGCTCTGATCGAAGCCAGTTTATCGGCTCTGCTTCGCTGAAACAAGCTGCGCTGCAGTCGATCTGGCTTTTTCAGGGGTCCCCAATTAAAGAAAAAATACTGTTTCAAAAAGCCACAACGATGAGCCCTATAGGTGCATAACTTGAAACATACAAGAACTTATTCTCCGAGATGGCTTGAATGAGATAGCGGTATAAATTTTCTTGTTGTTTTATTGTCTCTCCAAACACTTGTAAAGTGTAACACAAAAGACGTATGAAGACTTGGGTATTCATCGTTTAACATAAATACACAGTTGTTTCGACTGGGCTGGTATTTGCTTACAACACAATTATATATAATTTCATCAATTATATAGCAAATCTGAGTTGGAAAATCATCGTAAATGCGAATCTCGACCTTATCATTATCTTTAAATGCCCCGTGTAGCTGCACCAAGGCATTACGTAAGTCTTTTCTAAACTCAGAGACATCCTTGCCAAGCTGGTTGGCTCTCACTGCGGCAAAATAACTTTCAGGATCCAATGCCAAAAAACTTACTTCAAGACCTGAGTTTCCTCTAAGAGCTGATTGAATAGGTTCAATATAGTTTTTTACAACAGTTGACATATTTGTTTGCAGAATTTTTATTTCATCCTTTGCCTCTAAAAATTTATCGCCAAGCTGTGCATTGTCCCTATTGCTGAAACATTTTACAAAAAAATTGTCATTGGCGATCTTGGTCTTGGTTTCAAGCTGCTTATTATCACGATCTTTCTCGACTCGAGTTAGCTCTAAGCGGAGCCTACTTCTTAAGTTTATTTTAAATTCATCAATTTGATCCTTGCTATATATAAGAAATGAATAGTCTGCAAGGTCTGAGGAAAGGTCGCGAACTCTTCCCTGGGTCAGTGGAATTATATATTTATTTTGAGCTGCTGCATAGCCAAATTCAAACAACACATTCAAGTTGTTTCCGGTAATATCTACAATGAAAAGATCACTGTCTTGGAAGTGGGAAAAATAATTGGAGGCGTCACCTTCACGATCCCTGTGGCTATCAGTACGAATAACTAAAAGATCAAACTCTTTCTCGGCAACTTCATGAACCGCTTCCCAGATTTGATTGAAGTCATCCGTAGCAGGTAAAATCACATAGCATTTAGCCTTTGCTCGCCGCCTCATGATGGGTTCCTTTAAAGCGCAATGTGCTGATCGTAATTAAAGCACGCGCTGCCTGTAGCACGTTTGACAGTGCCTAAAATTTTATTCTATTGTAATATTGGTTGAAAGCAGGAGGTATTAACTCAAGGCTATCTAATTAGGGCCTCCTGAGAAAAGTGAACCTGGGCCGAGCGTCAACGAAAAGTGGAGTTAATTGAGTTTGCCGCTTGATCATCACGCTGCAACTATCTGGGGCATTAGCTGCATACGACAACTACTCCCACTACTAACAGTGCCCAGGACAAGGCGTAGCAAGGCCGCAAAAAAGACAAAAAGAAGCTCCAGCAGCTTCTCGAGGTTCATCACCAGCACATTCAGTGCAATGGTGGAAGCTTGGGTCACAG
>JBKCPG010000397.1:0-19289 GCA_046309395.1 Cyanobacteriota bacterium
CCTCCCTGCCGATCGAGCGCGCCAGCATCCTCGAAGCCCTGGCCGAAAGCCGCGCCGAGCGCTGATGCTGGTGATCGATGCCTCGGTGCTGGTCGATGCCCTGCTGGTGGCAGGCCCTGCCCGAGAGCGACTGGCGAGCGAGAACCTGCAGGCCCCGGAACTGATCGATGCAGAGCTGCTCTCGGTGCTGCGCCGGCTTGTGCTCGCTGGCCAGTTGCCGGAAGGCCATGCCCTGCAGGCACTGGCCACCGCCAACCAACTCGGCCTGCGCCCAGGGTCTATTAGAAGTCATCCCTGAGGCACTCCCTCTGCGTTCTCGCGCCACCCCAGCAGCATCAGCAGGCCCCTGATGTCATGAGCCAGCGTTGCGATGCCTTCGGAGATCCACCGGATCCCATCGAGCCGGTGGGGCCTCCATCAAGGTGCTGGGGATGGGGCATGCGGTCCAGTCATTCCAGCTAGGTACCTCAATCGCGAGTTCGTAGCGGCAGACCTGCTGAGCCGCGGCTCCGTTGCCCATGGGCAGATCGATCGCAATCGGCAACTCAACAGCGAGTTCAAGCAGCTGTCCATGTTGCTTCCAGAGCAGTTGCCGTGCGTCTGTGGCACGCAAGGGGAATCGAGAGACGATCATCCCCACCGAAGGCAGCCTCCAGACCCGCTTGCACGAGATGGGCCAAGAAACTGGGCACATCGATGAAGGTGGTTTTGCCGCTGCCATTCGGCCCGATCAGGATCTGAAAGGGAGAGAGGGTCTGCCGCCCGTAGCGCAGCGACCTGTAGTTGAGGGCTTCGATCAGGGAGATCACGATTCCTCCTCCTGCTTCAGGCTGGCGCCAGCTGGTGATGGGATGGAGCGGTAGGCCTGGTCGGGGTGGCTGGGAATGTCTGGAAAACGGCGTTCCAGAAGGCCATCTTTCAGCATGGGGGTCAGATGCCGATCCGAGAGGTTCCGGGGCTGGAGCTTGAGCAGTGAGGCCAGCCAGGCGACTGATCGCCACTGGTCTGAGCAGAGCTGGCAGATCGCCTGCCGGAGCTTCTCCTTGCGGGGGCGAGTTCCCAGGGAAGCAAGCACCTGTTGGAGGACAGGATCCAGCAGCCCCCCTCGATCCGGGCCGAGCCCACCTCGATCGGGGCTGAGCCCACCTCGATCGGGGCTGAACCCACCTCGATCCGCGGGGAGCTCCCCTCGATCCGCTGCCAGCTCCCCTCGATCCAGAGCCAGGTTTCCTTGATCGGGGCGATCGCCAGCCAGCAGAGCCGGCCCGAGGGTGTAGAAGCTCTGCGAGCCAGCCCGGTGCAGTTCCAGCATGGAGCGATCCCTCAGGCGTCGTAGGACCTGACTGGCAGCGAGGGTGTCAAGGCCGATCAGCTGCCGCAGGCTGGCGTTGTCCACATGGGTATGGCGGTGGGCCTGAAGCAGGGCGCGGAACTCCTCCTGGCTGAGTTCTTCTGAGGCCAGGCGCTCCACGAAGGAGCGGTCAGCCTCGGTGAGGGTGGTGGTGTTGCCCAGCACCACAGAGACGTTTCTGGCGGTGGGTTCAATCCGAGGTGCCGGCAGGAGGGCGTCTTCCATCTCGGCAAACATGCGCGGGATCCCTTCGCCCTGATCGCGGGTGAGGCCCAGATCCACCAGGGTGCGCATCAGCCGTGGGTTGCGGCTGCAGTGCACGCGCTTGCGGCTGAGCAGCTCCTGGAGATTGAGCTCAGGCAGCAGCCCGCCGGGGCTCACGACTTCCATGCGGTCGTCGAACAGCCACACCTCGATGCAGTTGCCCTGCAGGCTGTAATCGCGGTGGGCGATGGCATTGAGCAGGGCTTCCTGCCAGGAGAAGCGGGGGTACTCGCTCACGACTTGAAAACGGTTGCCCACCAGGCGGGAGGGCTGGCGCAACAGGCCACCGATCACGCTGACAGCCTCCTGCCACACCTCCGGCAGGTTGCCTTCGATGCGCGGGCGCTCTTCCACGTTGTGGGTGGCACCAAGGCGCCGCTCCGTGCCCACCACACGGAACACCCGTACCCCGGCGTTGGGGTGGTCTGGCCCCAGGCGGGCAAACAGCAGCTCAGCGGCTTGCCTCAGCACCAGCTCTGATCCACGGCGATCGGCCAGCTTGCGCTTGAGCAGGTAGTCGGCATCGCTGAGGGATTCCAGGCCAGCGCCTCGACGTGCCTGCGCCAGCAACTCGCTGTTGAGGTCCGCGAGCTTCAGGGCGGAAGGGCGGCTTTCGTGGCTTTCGACCAGGCCCTGAAGCTTGAGGGCCTGGATCTTGCTTTCGCTGCTGTCCACGGTCTGATCGCCCATGCGCAGCGGGAAGCCGTCGCCAGTCACCTGGACCGGGCCATCCGCGGTGGGAACGTCGAACACGACAAGCTCGCGGCCGTCGTGGGGCACGACGAACCCCGGTGGCAGGGGTGGTTCGCAGCGGGACTGGGGCACGGCGAGCAGGGTTCGCAGGGCGGCAGCCGGCAGTTGATGGCCGCTGAGTGTGTGGTCGTCTTCGATGCCGAGGATCAGCACTCCGCCTTCGGCGTTGGCGAACCCTGCCACCCAACGCGCCACTTGATCGCGCACCTCTTTCCGGTCGCGCGGTTTCTTGGTATCCGGGGGGCCGTGGAACAACGACTTGCGATCGAAGTGCTGCCCTTCGTCCTGGTGGAGAAAGGGCGTCACATCGAAGGCGTCGGGTGAGCCTGTCATCTCATTTCATCTTCTTCTACTAGCAGGCTGTCCGCCACAGCATTGGCCTGCTCTGCCACCCGATGGATCGCACCACTTACGGTCCCGAACTGGTCGATCTGAACGGCATTCTCAGGTTGATCAGGAAAGGTAAACCTATCTGCAAATCCCTGGAGAGTTTTGTTGTCGGCAATCTCATCGTGGGGGATGAGGAGATAACGCCATGGCTTTCCTTTGTGCGCAAGCTCGTGCGATGAGGCATGGCTGCACCAACGAGCTGCCGCACGTGCCTTGGCGAGCACACTGTTCACTTGTAGTTGATCAGCGCGCTTCGGCTCACAAAGAAACTTTTCAGTTTCTGTTTCGACCACGAAGTCAGGCTCGTAGTTGGCATCTCTGCTAAAACGAATCTGGAACACGCCTTTACCCGGTTTGAACCACTTCACGACTTTCCCGTCCTTTTCAAGGAGACTGGCGAAGCGGCGCTCAGGATCGCTGTCGAATTTCTGCGTGGGATAAAGGCATTTGTCAAAAAATCCAAAAAGCATATTGCGGATATTCTTCTTGTCATCCAAGGAGATTCTGTAGTCAACAACCTCAGCATCGGCTGGTGCAGCGAATGCCTGTGGACGAACTTCACTGAAGCCTTGACTGACAACAGCTTCGTAACCGGATGCCTCCTCCCAGGAATGGGCCTGCATCTGCACATGGATTAGGTCACAGATTTTGCGCTGATGGAACATCAAGACATTTCTGATTTGATTGTCTTCCTGCAGGTAAGATCGCAAATGACCAACGAACTGTGCCGACAGGTCGTAAAGCAGATCAGCCTCTTCGTCGTAGCTAATGTCATCAAAGTCAATCAGGCCTCGAACGATGTAATCTTCAAGCCTTACTTCCTGATGACCACCGTCGAGTGCCGTAACCGTATCGCGTGTGTCGCTGGCAAGATGCTGAATCAGGATGTCTTGAGAAACAGGCTGGAGCCGAACAGTGGCAATATCCAGCTGAAATGGATGGAAGCCAGCCGTGACAGTTCCTTGCGGCAGGACAAGGACTCGAGGAATCGCAATCGTGTGTTGAATATAGACCTCGGTCGTTTCCTTGACGACCGCTACAACTTGGGCCGGATCCATGCCTGGAAGCAGCTTAAGCTGCCCACTATTCAATTGCTCCTGAACCTCTTTCACAATCTTCTGCTGGACCTCTTCGCTCGCCAGGGCCAATGGCCCGGGGACAGCCTTGCTGTCACGGCAAACCTTGCGGATAGCATCCAGGGCACACTGGGCTGTGCGCTGCTCGGCTGGGGTTGTGAAGCGAGGCTTGGGTATCGTCGCCGGTTGGCCGTTGCCGCTCGCAGGTGGCGTCGTGATATCGGGTGTTGGATTGATGTCAGGCGAGGCCCCAGCTGCAGCAGGCCCAGGACCAATCCCCAAGACGTCATTCAAGATCGGGGCGACGACCACTGTTTTGGTTGGCTTCTCGGGAATGTCAGTGCCGATCGTGACAACGCTGAAGGAGTAGCCGCCCTTGTTGGCTTCATCAACGATGTCCTGAAAGCGATCGTGGGCGACGATCGTCAGACGATCGACTGCGGCTACGCCAGTGCGCTTGCCATAGGGAAGCCGCAGGCCACGCCCAATCGACTGTTCGACAAGGGTGCGTGAATCGGCTGCACGCAACGGCACAATGGTGTAGAGGTTGGTGACATCCCATCCCTCTTTGAGCATATTCACGTGGACAACGATTTCCGTTGGCTCGTCGGAACGCTCAACAGCAAGTAAGCGTTCGACATTCTCATCCTTCTCGGCACCACTCTGGCCTGAGTGCACCTGAATCACTCGCCCCTTGTAATGACCGTTGAAGAAGGAGTCATCCTCGATCAGGCGGACGATGTCGGCGGCATGCTGCACGTCACGGGCGATGACGAGCAGAAATGGCTTGACGGTGCGCACAACATTTTGCTGGGCATACACCTCCAGCTCAACCTTGGTGGCCTCATGGATACGGACA
The DNA here is from genome assembly GCA_046309395.1 of Cyanobacteriota bacterium. Taxonomy (GTDB): domain Bacteria; phylum Cyanobacteriota; class Cyanobacteriia; order PCC-6307; family Cyanobiaceae; genus Cyanobium. The sequence goes on from JBKCPG010000397.1 coordinate 4,694, forward strand.
CCATCCTCCACCTTCAGTCGCTCCAATGCGGCGGGCTCCATGGCGAAGGCATTGAAGTCCTGGCGAGTGGCTACAGCAGGCTCTTTGACATAGCCATCATTCATCGCCGCTGAGAGTGGATAGCTATAGATGATATTCTTAAATCGAATAATGGAGTTCCCTTTCTCTACCTGGGGTGTAGCGGTGAGCTCAAGGCCCATGACGGGCTTCAAAGCTTCGATGGACTGCATGCTGGCGGAAGCCCGGTAGCGGTGAGCTTCATCCATAATCATAATCAAATCATCCAGCTCTGCTAGGTATTCGAAGTAGGACTGTCCAAGATATTCTGAAAGGCGCCAGGCCTTCCGGTTGTCTTGTGAGCGAACATTGAACTTGGCGATATTGAAGACATTGACGACTACATCATCACGCTCAAAGAGATCGAGAACCTGGGGCTTCTGCTCAAAGTTGTCGCCGGTGACCAGCGTTGGCGACTTCACCGCAAATTCGGACACTCCCTGAAAGACATACTTGGGAGTATTGGGGGTAAAATCGGTGATCAGCTTCTTATAGATTGTGAGATTGGGAGCCAGCACAAAGAAGTGCCTAATGCCATGGGCAACAAACAAGTAAGTGATGAAGGCACCCATCAGGCGGGTCTTGCCAACACCGGTGGCCAGCGCAAAGCAGAGGCTGGGGAAGGTGCGTTCGAACTCTTCGACGCTGGGGAAGGCAGAGCGAATTGCTGCTAACGACTCATTCAGGTCTGGATTCTTGTGTGGCTTGGCCAGCTCCATCACCTGGTGAAGGATGTCCAGGGACTGACGCTGCGGTGTGCGCAGGCTGAGACGGGAGCTGATGTTGTTCACATGGCTGGCCATCACGCATCTCCTCCTTGATCGAGATTGGCAAACAGTGGCAGCTCCTGCATTGTTGAGCTCTGTCGCCTAGGTCGTCCTCGCCGCCTTGCAGGTGGAGGAGTCACTGCATCGGTGGTCGTGTCAGCAGCTGGGGTGGCTTCAGAGGTTCCCTCTTCCATCTGATCAGCTTCGGGTTCAGATCCAGGTAGCGCGTTGACGTTCAGGCTGTAGTCATCACGGCCCCATTCACAGCGCTGCAGCACCGCTTGCGGAATCTTCTTGAGGGTGAGGTTGGCAAAGGCATCCGGTTTCGCCCGAAACGCCGAGCAGCAGATCAGAAGGGTGCGCTCATCGCCGACCTGATCACTGATGAACTGCAGCTGTTCGTGGCTGAGATTCTGGGTCGTAACGTAAATCAGATCGGTCTCGGTTGACTGGCCGTGGATCCAGAATAGTTCGGGATCGGGTGCATAGCGAAAGCCCTCTAGCTTGCACATCGCCTCAGCGAGCATCTCAGGCTTATACTGCTTACTGACAATCCAATTGCCCCATTTATCCTTTTCAAGAAGCGATGGGGCCAGTTCCAAGAATCTAAAACCACCACCGCCCTTCCATTCGACGGATTTCGATATTCCAGTTTGATCAGTGCCAGAAACAACGCTTCTTAAACGCGGGGCAGTGAGCGAATAGCAATGATCCCCAAGCTCAATTGCAATCCAACGTCGATTAAGCTTGTGAGCGACTGCCGCAGTCGTGCCTGATCCTGCGAATGAATCAAGGACAATATCCCCTGGCGAAGAAGACATTTCAATAATTCGCTTCAGAAGTTGTTCAGGCTTTTTGCCACGAGGAAACTTTACACCGCCTTCGTTGGCAATGTCTGCCTTGGGTATTTCGCTGTGGGACCAGATATTGGTTACTGGAGTATGCTTGACTATCTCACCATCTTCAAGATCGGCTGTATCTTTAAGCCAGGCGAAGAGTTCTGCATTGTAGTAGTACAGGGTGACCTCTTTGTCGGCGTGTTTTCCCCTGCTAGGCGTGTAATCGACTGTGTAGAGCCTGTTCTTGTCCATTTGGTCGACAAGATCCCGCTGGAAAGCGTTTTCTTTTTGGATCTGATTTGTGCGAAATAGACTGTCAAAGTAATGCGCCAGCTCTTCTCGGATTTCATCCTCTCGTTTTTCGAAGCTCTTGAGGCTAATTGTGTGAACCTGGAAACCTGTATGCTCATATACTCGAACCGGAAGTCCGTTTGACTTTGACGAAAATTCTCTAACTAGAGTACGACTTCCCTCTGAAGTCAGGGCTTTGTTGTATCTCTTTATGGTCTTTGCCTCAATAACTTGGGACGACATAACGCTTTTGGGTGGCAGAGATTGTTTCTTGTAAAGGAGAATATGCTCGGCTACATCAACGATGAAACCACCTAATCCAAGACCGGCAGCGCCAGACCGTTCATAGGTTATGTGTGCTACGAAGTTCTCTCTACCGAAGATTTCGTCTAGAATCACTCGACAGTAATGGACCTCAATATCATCTAGATGCAACCAGAGCAGACCATCATCTGAAAGAAGACGATGGAGCACCTCGAGACGGTCACGCAAAAGACCGAGCCAGAGGGAGTGTTCAATTCCATCATCATAATGTTCAAATGCTTGGCCTGTATTGAAGGGAGGATCAATATAAATACATTTTACTTTTCCCGTATACTGTGCTTCGAGGGCTTTAAGCGCGAGCAGATTATCACCATGAATCAGCAAGTTGTCGTAAATATCATTACTGCAGACTCTGCTTGTAGCATGAAATGAAAGTCCGGAATCTTCGAGGAGGATCCGCGGCTCCAGGCGAGGGCGTTCGTCTTTGCCGATCCAGGTGAGTTCCAGCCGTGTATGCTTCGCTGCCATCGGTGATTCAGTAGCTGCTGACCTGGGGGAGCTGCCAGCGGATCGTGAACAGTGTGTCACGGTCAGCGCTGGTCTGCAGTTGTCGTTCGATGTCGTCGATCAGTTTCGTTCGCTGGCGATCGACTTCATCTTGAGCATCGAAGAGTTGTTTTCGTTTGGCATGGAGCTGCTGCTCCAAAGATTTGATGAGTTTCTGAGCCGTTAGCTTCTCAGCCAATACCACCTTGGTTTTGGCTTCCTTGCGCGCCACCTTGATCTCATTGATGAGCAGCTTGATGTCGTGCTCCAGCGCCAGCTTCATGTCATCGGCCCAGCGATCGAGCTTGTCGACTTCCTCCTCAAAATACTGGCTATTGCGTGCATCGATCTCCTGAAGCTTGGCCGCATGCTGCTGAGCCAGCAAGGATTCCAACTGCTCAGAACTCTCTGCACTGATGGCCGTCGACTTCTGAACACTGGCAGGCAGATTGAGGAGCCGGTCGCACCATTCAGCATCCAGTACCTCAACGGCACTGTCGCCGCTCAGGCCAGCGTCGGCGACGGCGGCAACAAGGAGGTGTTCCTCTGTGTCGACTCCCTTCACTGTAATCTTCGTGGCCCTGAGCCAGCCGCTCTGGGCTTGGCGCTCAGCCAGGATGGCCACCGGTGCTCCATAAGCCTCGTAGTCGAACACAACCTCACTGCAGTCCAGTGGCCTTGCCATGGCCGTTTCGATGATCCGTTGGGCCAGGGGATGATCGGTACGGAAGAAGTGGGCTCCTCGCTCTTCAGCTTCCTTCCAGTCGAACAGGTAGTGGCCTGTTGGGCCAAGTTCGGGGCCAGTGGGTCGGTAGGTGAAGCCAGCCTGCTTGGCGGAAAATTCAGCCTCGCTCCCCAGCTCTTGACGAGCCAAGGCGAGCAGACGCCTTCCGCGCTCATCCAGCGCCGCGCGCGCCCGGTCGCGGTGCACCTTTAGCCGTTCCTGCACCTCCTCGTCAAAATGTTCGAGCACAAATTGGCGTGTCTCCTGCAGGCGATCCTGGATCTGTTGCTCCAAATCCAACTGCAGCTGTCTGAAGGCCTCTGAGATGGCCTCCTGGCTGCGGCACTCCTGATAGATCTCGGCAATCCGGCGTTCAATGTCAACTCCGGATTCCAAGGCGCCAAGCACCTGGTCGCTGGCACCGAAGACGCCATCAAAGAGATGGAACTTCTCTGCCAACAGCTCATAGACACGTTGATCAGCTGCGTTTTTCTGGTTTAAGAAATTGACGACGACGACATCGTGTTTCTGGCCGTAGCGATGGCAGCGTCCAATCCGCTGTTCGATCCGCTGTGGGTTCCAGGGAAGGTCGTAGTTGACAACCAAAGAGCAGAACTGCAGATTCACACCCTCGGCTGCAGCTTCCGTGGCAACCAGGATCGTGGCGCTATCACGAAACTCTTCCACGATCGCAGCTTTGACATCCACGGCTTGGCTGCCCGTGATGAAGTCTTGCCCCTGATGGCGCTCCAGCCACTGCTTGTAAATCAACTTGGAGCGATCATCCTTGTTGTCACCATTGAGCATGACAACCTTGCCTTCATAGCCTGATCGTTCCAGCAGCTCAAACAGATAGCTCTGCGTGCGCTGCGATTCGGTGAACACCACCGCCTTCTGTGCACCACCAAGTTGTGCTGCTTTGGGGAGAGCTGCGGCCAACGCTTCGACCAAGGCATCGCCTTTGGCATTCCAATTGATGGCTTCCGCAAGGCCTACAAAACCTTCCAGCTCTCTGATCTCCTCGTCCAGCAGTTCGGCATCGGAGATACCCTCATCCTCTGATGGCTCAACGGCATCGTCCTCGCTCTCCCACTCATCGCTGGTTTCGCCAAAGCTCTCGTAATCCGAGGTAAGCGATGCATCAATGTCCTCTGCCTCCGCGACAGCTGAGGCGAAGGCGGCGCGTTTTTTCAGCAGCCGATCAAGCAGTCCACGCAGTGTCTTGGCGATGGCGAAGCTGGAGGAGGCCAGCAACTTGCGCAGCACCATCGTCATCAGGATGCGCTGTGCATTCGGCAGCGCATACAAAACTTCCCTCTGCAGGTATGCGGAGACACCCTCATAGAGCCTCTGCTCCTCTTCGCTGGGATGAAACTCCCAGGTGAGGGGGATGCGTTGGGTGAACTTGATGGTTTCCAGCACTTGCCTGCGCAGGGTGCGCTGGCAGACCGGCAGCAGCCGCAACCTCAACTCAGCATTGCGCGAATCTTCGTTGTCCGTCAGCACAAACTGTTCACGGAACGAGACCTGATCGCCAAAGATGTGCGGATCAATGAAACTGACGAGCCCGTACAGTTCCATCAGCGAGTTCTGAAGGGGAGTTGCCGTGAGCATGACCTTGCTGTAAGGCCGCAGGGCCTGCATCAGGGTCTGTGCCATCTTGTTGCTCTTCTTGTAGACATTGCGGAGCCTGTGCGCTTCGTCAATGACGACCAGATCCCAGGGGCAGCTCGTGACCAACGATGACCGATTGGCGGCAAAGTGATACGAGCAGACCACAATGCGGTCATCTTGTTGAAATGGATTGTCCTGTCCTGCCTTGTTGATTTTCTTGGAGCTTGTGGCATCCAGTACCACAGCAGGAAGATAAAACTTCTCTTCCAGTTCCTGGGCCCATTGCTTCCTGAGGGTCGCCGGAACGATCACCAGGATGCGACGCCTTCGTTCAGCCCAATATTGGGAGAGCACAAGCCCTGCTTCGATCGTCTTGCCCAGACCGACCTCGTCGGCGAGGATCACACCTTTGGAAAACGGAGAGCGAACCGCAAACAATGCGGCATCCACCTGGTGGGGATTCAGGTCGACGCGCGCATTGGAAATGGCCCCTGACAACTGGTTAATCGAGCCACCCGCGGAGCGAAGTGCTAGCTGTGTCGCCCAGTACTTGCTCTGGTAGGGCGTGGCTGAGGTCAAACGAGACTGTCTGGTGTTCATTGGCTGGTTCGCTTGCGCACCCACGCCAGGCCGTTCAGCCATCAAGACGGGCTTCTGCAGCGTCGGCTGAGGCATCTGGTGGCTCATGTCTTCTTCACCCCTCGCTCATGAACGCTCTGCCATTGGCACTTTTCAATTTCCATGGCCCCTTGAAGTTTCCCGCCCTCTCCTCAGGCTCATCCATCCAGCGGTTGCGCTCGTTCTCGAAGGCACCCTCCAGCTGGGGCGTCAGCCGGAACAGGAGGTAGCTGATCGGTCCGCCCGGGGTGGGCTGGATCGCCAAGGCTTCATCACAGGCCAGCTGGGCCACCCGGAACCCGGCCCGGCTCTGCGCGAACGTCGAGGAGCGGGGGAAGCCCTGCTGGAACAGGAACTCCCCCGTGCCGGTGAGCACGCCACTTTTCCACCAGCCCAGCCGCTGGGTCTCGCCCAGTGCCGCCACCACCAGGCGGAGCTTGAAGAGCTGGCGGAAGTCCAAGGGGGAGGGCGGGGTGCGGCTAATTCACACCAAGGATGATGCCTCGCTGGCGAGGGCGGCCCAATCATGGCGAATCCCTGCAGCGACTGGTGTGTGCGGGTGCGGGGCAGCCGGCCCAAAACTATGCGGCCAACAAATTGTTTCAGGGTTCGATAGTGTTTGAGTTCTGCAACCCAACCCCCTCCTCGTACTCCGAGCCGATCCCCAGCCCTAAATCCTCATCCGGCATCAGCCGCTTTATGCCCATATGGATCAGGCAGGCCAGTGCCAGATCGCTCCAGCTACCGGGCAGGGTCTTGAGGCCGGGGGGGGCAGGGCTCATTGATCCGCAGACCCCCCTGGCCGACAGCGGCCAGCTCGCTGAGCACCGCCATGAAGCGCCGCCGCTCCATCCCCTCGAACAGCCGCAGGGCCTGCAGGCAGTAGCTCACGGCGTCCTGCCGTAACCCGACGGGCTGCTCAGCCCGCGGATCCCGGCTGGCGATGCTGCCCCGCAGGTCCTTGGCTTTGGCGACGCTTCCCGGCTCTCGAACAACAGCAGACTGAGATCCCGCCGGTTCATGGACGGGAATCGCTGTGATCGGCCTCCTCGATCCCCGCATCCTCATCTCCCTGATCAAGAACCGCCCGCCGCGGTTGGTGGAATCGATCAATCCTCTGAAGGAAGTGGATTCCTTGAGCGGCTCGCTCTGCTCTCCCGGCAGGTGCCTGTGATCTCTCCCGATGGGCAGGCCATCTGCCAACTCGACGGCGAGCGGGCCAGGTTCATCGAGAGCCATGGCACACCGATCGGTGCTAACAATCTCCGGGTCGCTGGTCACACCCTCGCCCTTGGAGCCACCCTTAGTGAGCCACAACGTTCGTGAGTTCGCTCGTGTCGAGGGGTTCGCGCTCGTCAATTGGGCCGCTGCCTGATGGAAACTCTTCTCACCCCTCGCACCCTCGCCACCCTCGCCCTCACCCTCACCCTCACCCTCACCCTCACCGCCTGCGCCCCCCGGCCCACCTGGCCGGTGCGGGAGTTGGCCCCCAGCCCCGTGCCCAGGCAGAGCGCGGCGGCGGTGGCCCGCTGCGACGAGGCCCTGGTGGCGGCGGGCTCCCTCAAACCCGAGGTGGCCACCCCCGCCGATCCCACCAATTACGGCGAGCGCCAGCGGCGTGATGTGGATGGCCGCGGGGTGCCCCATCAGCCCCAGCTGATCGTGCTGCACGAAACCGTGGTGGGCGAAGCTGACACCCTCAAACTCTTTCGCACGCCCCATCCCCGCGATGAGGATCAGGCCAGTTATCACCTGCTGATCAATTCCAGTGGCGATCGGCTGCGGCTGGTGCCCGACGAGAAGCGGGCCTATGGTGCCGGCATGTCGGCCTGGGGGGACATGAGCGTGCGCATCCGCCCCACCTCCGTTGGCTCGATCAACAACGTGGCCCTCCATCTCAGCCTCGTCACCCCGCCTGATGGGCGCGGTGACACCCCCGCCCACAGCGGCTACACCCCCGCCCAATACCGGGCCGCCGCCGCCCAGGTGCTTCTCTGGCAGGCCCGCTGGGGCATTCCCCTCAATCGCCTCACCACCCACGCCGCCGTGGATCGCAGTCGCAGCCGCACCGATCCTCGCGCGTTCCGCTGGAGCCGCTTCGAGCAGGCCTGGAAAGCCGCGGCCACCACCTGCGGCCTCACCGCTTACGACACCGGGCTGGCGGCCCCTTGAGCCCTCGCCCCGGCGGGAGCCAGCCGCAGCCGCACCGGCGACATGCCGGCGGTGAGTCCTCGCCGCACCTGTTTCACCGGCAGGGAGGTGGAAGGATCCAGCTCCACCGTGAAGTGCCGCACCAGCTCGCTCAACACCACCTTCATCTCAAACAGGGCAAAGGCCATGCCGATGCAGCGGCGGCTCCCACCGCCAAACGGCAGGAACGTGTTAGGTGCGAAGCTCCCGCCGAGAAACCGCTCCGGATCAAACCGCTCCGGATCCGGATACACCTGAGACCGCCGGTGGGCCAGATAGATGCAACCCATCACCACCGTGCCCGCCTCCAAGTGGTGGCCCCCCAGGGACACCGGCTCCTCCAGACGCCTTGGGAACGTGAGCATCCCCACCGGATGGATGCGCAGCGTCTCATTGCACACCGCCTGGAGATAGGGGAGTCGCAACAGGGTGCCCAGCTCCGGCGCCCCATCCGGCGTCGAGCTGGCCTCCACCAGCTCCCGCCGCAGCCGATCCGCCACCTCCGGCCGGGTCGCCAGCCAGTAGAGGGCCCAACTCAGCGCCGTGGCGGTGGTTTCATGGCCCGCCACCAGCAGGGTGAGCAGCTCATCCCGCAGCTCCCCGTCCGTGAGGGGGTGGCCCTCCACGTCCCGGGCGTCGAGCAGCAGGCTCAGGATGTCGTCGCGGCTCCCATCGGCCTGGGCGCGCCGCTCGGCGATCTCCTCGAACAACAGGGCATCAATGGCCGCCCGCTGGCGCAGAAAGCGTCCCCAGGGGCTGGCGGGGCCCAGGTCGCTCCGCAACACCTCGAAGTAGAGCGGCAGCGTCATCCAGGGCTGGTTGAACCCGTCCAGCATCTCCACCAGGAGCGCCTCCAGCTGGCCCAGGCGCGGGCCCTCCCGCAGGCCAAACACCGTTCGCAGAATCGTTCGCATCGTGATGCGCTGCATCGACGAGCGCGCGTCAATCGGCGTCTCAGCCGTCCAGCCGTCGGCTTCCTCCCGGCAGATCGCCTGGATCACCTCGCCATAGGAGCGCATCCGCTCCCCGTGGAAGGGGGGCATCAACAGCTGGCGCATGCGCCGGTGGGGCTCCCCGCTCAGGCCCAGCACCGACTGGGGGCCCAGCAGGGGCTCAAAGAGGCTGTTGAGCTCTCCCGGCGCGGTGATCGAGGGGCCCTCGTCGTTGCCCAGCAGCATCCTCAGCCCCTCGGGATCGGAGCAAAACACCAGGGGGCTCAGGCCGTAGCCGATGCGCAGGGTGAACACATCCCCGAACTCCGCCGCGCAGGCCTCCATGAAGGCATGGGGGGAGCGGATCCATTGGACCAACTGCCAAGGCGCCCAGGAGGAGGGTCCAGCGGGCAGGGGCATGGCATCGAATCGCGTGGGTTTGAGCCTAGTGACTGCCTTGGCCAGGCGCCTTGCGGCAGGCTTGGCACCGCCTCCCTCCCCCGGCGTGATGCTCAGCCCTGAAGCGTTTTTGGCGGTGGTGCGCGACGCGCCGCTGGTGGCCATCGATCTCCTGCTGGAGGACCCCGCCGGCCGCCTGCTGGTGGGCCTGCGCCGCAACGAGCCCGCCCAAGGCTGGTGGTTTGTGCCCGGTGGCCGGGTGCGCAAGGGGGACGCGCTGGCGGAGGTCTTGGTGCGCATCGCCCACGCCGAGCTGGCCTTGCCCCTGGCCCTCGACGACTGCCACCTGGATGGGGTGGACGAGCACCACTACGCCACCAACTTCGCCGGTGTGGACGGCATCGCCACCCATTACGTGGTGATGGCCTACCGGCGGCGGCTCGCCACCCCTCCGCCCCCGCGTCCCGATGGTCAGCATCAGGAGCCGCGCTGGCTCAGCCCGGAGGAGTTGCGCGCCCATCCCCGGGTGCATCCCAACACCCGCGCCTACGCCCGCTGACCTCCCATCTCTTCCCGCAGGGCCCTCAACAGCCTCCGGTGCCCCCAGCGATCCGGCAGGGCCACCCTCAGCCAGGTGTCGTCCAGCCCCGAGAACGATCGGCAGTCGCGCACCAAGATGCCGTGGCGGCTTTCCAGGGCCAGCCGCGGCGGCTCCAGGGAGGCCTGGCCCCGCACCAGCAAAAAGTTCGCGGCGGAGGGGCGCGGCTCCAGGCCGGGCACGCTCGCCAGGTCCGCCTCCAGCGCCGCGCCTTCCCGCCGCACCCAGTTCCGCACCCGCTCGCACCAGCGCCCGTGGGCGGCCCCATCGGCCAGCAGGGCCTCCCCGGCCGCCACCGCCAGGCCGTTGAGGGGCCAGGGATCTCGCCAGCGGGCCCACCGCCTCAACCGCTCGGGCGCCCCCAGGGCGTAGGCCAGCCGCAGCCCCGCCAGCCCGTACAGCTTGGTGAGGCTACGGATCACCACCAAATGGGGAGGGCGCTCCACCCCGGGGGCCCGCGACTCCCCCTCGCCCTCCGGGCAGAGGGGAAGGAAGGCCTCATCCACGATCAGCAGCCCCCGGCGCTCCAGCAGCGGTTCGAGGGACGCGCGGCTCCAGAGCTGGCCCGTGGGGTTGTGGGGATTCGTGATCCAGAGCACGGCGGCGGGACCCGCCTCCAGGGGGAAGGGCTGGGGAAACGCTTTCCCCCAGCGCAAGGGAAGGGGCCAGGCCTCCCAGCGGCCTCCCCAACAGCCCAGGGCCCGGCCGTAGTCGGCAAAGCCCGGGGCCGGCAGCAGGCTGGTGCCGAGAGCGGCGGCGTCGCGGGCCGCCCAGGTGAACAGTTCCGCGGCGCCGTTGCCCGGCAGCACCCGGTCTGGATCCAGGCCATGGAGGCGGCCCATGGCCCGCCGCAGCGCCGTGAACTCCCGATCGGGATAGTCGCGCAGGGCGGAGTTGGGGCCCCCCAGCAGGGCCTCCAGCAACAGGGCCCTCAAGGGGGCGGGCGGGCCGAAGGGCGCCAGGGAGGCGCTGAGATCGAGGATCTGGGACGGACGGCGGCCGAGGCGGCGGGCGATCGCCGTCCGGTTGCCGCCATGGGGCGCTGGACCCATCAACAACGTTTCAGAAAATCCACTAACCATTTATTTGGTTGCCTACCCAATTCCCCAGGCTCCAGCATGGCCCACGGATCACTCCCACTGTCAGGTCCCTCTTTGAGCGTCCCTTCCCTGGAGCCCGTCATCGCCTCCATCAGCCGTGTGCTGCTGGGCAAACATCATGAGGTCAAACTAGCTCTGGCTTGCCTGTTGGCCCGGGGGCACCTGCTCATCGAAGACCTGCCTGGCACGGGCAAAACCACCCTGGCGGAGGCCCTGGCCCGCAGTTTCAGCCTGGAGTTTCGGCGAGTGAGCTTCACCAGTGATCTCCTCCCGGCCGATCTCACCGGTGTCAACGTCTGGGAAACCGCCACCAGCCGCTTCCGTTTTCAGCCCGGGCCCCTCTTCTGCCAGGTGCTGTTGGCGGATGAGATCAATCGGGCCTCGCCCCGCACCCAGAGCGCCCTGCTGGAGGCCATGGCGGCGGGCCGGGTGAGCGTCGACGGGGTGAGCCACCCCCTCCCGCGGCCCTTCCTGGTGATCGCCACCCAGAACGGCCTGGATCAGGGGGGCACCAACCCCCTGCCCGAATCCCAGCTGGATCGTTTTTTGATGCGCCTCAGCCTCGGTTTCCCTTCCCGCGCCGCCGAACAGGCCCTGCTCGAGGGCCAGGCCCTGCGCCCGGAAGCCATCACCGAAGCCCTCTCCCCCCAGGATTTGCTCCAGTTGCAGGAGGCTGTGCAGCGCCAGCACTGCGGCGCCTCGCTTCTGGATTACGTGCTCGACCTGCTCGCCAGCAGCCGACAACAGGGCCAGGGTGGACTGCCCCTCTCGCCCCGGGGGGGCTTGGCCCTGCTGGGGGCGGCTCGCGCCTGGGCCCTGCTGGAGGGGCGCGCCTTCGTGACGCCAGAAGATGTGCGGGCCGTGTTGCCCGCGGTGGCGGAGCACCGGATGGACGGGGGCCAGGCCCAGGGCGGCCAGCGGCTCCTCAGCGCGGAGCTGCTGGCCTCCGTGGAGGGCCTTCGCTGAGGATGGGGTCGTCATGGCGATGGATCTCCTGAAGCGCCTCGATCCCCGCTTGCCCCCCCGCCGTGACCCCCGGTTGCGCCTGGGGCTGAGGACGCTCTACATCCTTCCAACGGGGTTGGGCTGGCTCTGGCTGGGAGGGCTGGCCTTGCTCCTTGTGGTGGGCATGCAGACCCAGGCCAATGGCCCCCTCCTCCTGGCCTTCTTGATGCTGGGCCTCTGGCTTCTGGCCCTGCACCTCACCCACTTCAACCTGCAGGGACTGGAATTGGCCTGCGGCACTCCCGCCTGGGGCTTTGCCCAGGAGCCCGTTCCCTATCCCTTGCTCCTGCGCTCCGTGGCGCTCTGCGAGGGGCTCCGCCTGCAATGGATCAACAGCGCCGACGACCCCCTGGAGGTGCCCCCCCTCCGGCCTGGTGAGCACCAGCTCGCGCTTCCCTGGCGACCCGAGGGCCGCGGCCTTCGCCGCCCCGGGGCCTTGCGCCTTTGGAGCACCGCTCCCCTGGGGCTCTTCATCTGCTGGACCGTCTGGCACCCGCCCGTGCCCCAGCTCATCGCCCCAGCCCGCAGGCCTGGCCCGGTGCGGGAGCTGGTGGGCCCCGTGCCGCTGGGAGAGGAGGCCAGCGGCGCCCGCCACCTGGAGGCCGGGGGCGACAGCTGGCACGACCTGCGCCCGAGGCGGCCCCAGGACAACCCCAGCCGCCTGGCCTGGAAGCTCGTGGCCCAAGGCCGGGGCCAGCTGGTGAAGCGCTTCGTCTCCAGCGCTCCGAAGGCGCTGCTGCTGGCGCCGGAGCCCTCCCTGCCCCTGGAGCGGTCGCTGGAGCACCTGAGTGATCGCCTCTGCAGGCTCCATCGTCAAGGCACCGCCTATGGCCTGGTGTGGCAGGGGGCCGTGGTGGGGCCCGGGGAGGGACTGGCCCACCGCGACCGGTGCCTGAGGCTGCTGGCCGAAGCGCCATGACCCGCTTGAACGCCGCCGGGGTGTTGCAGTGGTTCGCCTTCGGGCTGCTGATGGCCGGGCTTCTGGCCCTGCGGCCGGTGGATCTCTTGAGCGGCTTGGCCATCCTGCTCACCCTTCTCACCGGCCTCAAGCAGCTCGAGGCCCGGCAAGTCCCGGAAAAACGCTTGGTGTGCCTGCTGCAATTGCTCAGCGCCGGGCTGCAGGGGGCCTTGCGGCCCGATCTGGCGGCCAGCCTGCTGCAGGCGGCGGTGGTGGTGGTGTCCCTGGCGGGGTTGCTGGCTCTGGAGGTGGGATCGGCGGCCCTTTGGGGCGTGTTGCTCCGCCGCAGCGTCGGCGTGTTGGTGGCCTCCCTGCCCGTGGCGCTGGTGTTGTTTCTCCTGGTGCCGCGCCTGCCCCCCCTCGGCCTGGTGTCCGGGGGGTGGGGAGCGGCCGCGGTGACGGGTCTCAGCGACACCTTGGAGCCAGGGGCCATCGCTTCCCTGGCGGAAAGCGGCGCTCCCGCCGCCCGGGTGTCGTTCGCCACGGGGGCCCCCCCTCCGCCGGAAGCCCGCCATTGGCGGGTGCTGGTGCATGAGGCCTTTGACGGGGCCCGCTGGACCATGCGGCCTGAGGATCCCCAGCGGGAACGGCGGGCCTGGCTGGACGCCCGGGAGGGCAGCGGCCCCTTGCGACAGGTGTGGCTCAGCGAGCCGAGCCCCCTGGAGCAGGTGCCCTGGAACGGCGCCGGTGCCCCGAGCAGCCGCCAGCTCCGGGCCACCGGCCGAGGGGAGCTGGTGCATCGGGGCACCCCGGGCCAGCGGCGCGCCTATGGCATCACCGCCGAGGCGTCGGAGCCCCCATGGCGGTTGGAGCGGCCTGGCTTGGATCTGCTGGAGCTTCCTTACGGATCCAATCCGCGCCTGGAAGCTCTCGGTCGCGGCTGGGCCACCGGGCCGCCCATCGAACGGCTGGCGAGGGTGGAGCGATGGATGCGCGGCCAGGGTTTTCTCTACACCCGCCAGCCGGGCCGCCTGCCGGACGCCGCGCCGATGGACGTGTTTCTCTTTGAGCGGCGCCAGGGCTTTTGCGGCCATTTCGCCAGTGCCACCAGCGCCCTCCTGCGCGCCGCGGGGCTGCCGGCCCGGGTGGTGAGTGGCTACCAGGGCGGCACCTGGGTCCAACCGGTCAGTGGGCCGGGCTATCTGGATCTCCGCCAGAGCGACGCCCATGCCTGGAGCGAGGTGTGGATTGAGGGGTTGGGCTGGGTGGAAGTGGATCCCAGCCGTTGGGTGGGCGACGCCGCCCCGTTGACGGCCCCGGTGGCGGGCCCGGCCCGGGATGATCCGCTCCGCTGGGTGGTGCGCCAGTGGTGGGGCCTGGATTTGGCCTGGACCCGCTGGTGGCTGGGCTTCGACGCCCGCGGCCAGGAGGCCCTGCTGGCCAGGCTCCTGGGCGACCGCCGCGGCGCCCTCGGCCTGCTGGTGCTCCTGGCCGTCCTGGTGGCCTTGGTGGCCGGCTTGACCCTGCAGGGGTGGTTGCGGCGTCGTGGCGACGGGGATCCCCACCGGCGCGAACTCGACCGCTTCCTGTTGGCCGTCGCCCGCGAGGGCTGGGTGCCCCGGCCCGGGGAAACCCTGCCCCAGCTGGCGGACCGCCTTCGGCGGCGCTGGCCCCAGCTGGAGCCTGAGCTGGACGCCTTTGTCACCCGCTACGAGGCCCATCGGTTTGGCCCGGGGGGTGGGTCTGAGGGGGCT
>JBKCPG010000398.1:0-3161 GCA_046309395.1 Cyanobacteriota bacterium
TTCCGAGACTTCCGCCCCGCCCGGGGAGCAAGCTCCATCAGCGGGAGGAGCCGCCCGCCAGTTGCTGGGGATGCGGGGAGCGAGCGAAACCAGCTCCCTCTGGAAGATTCGCCTCCAGTTGATGAAGCCGGTCACCTGGATTCCCCTGATCTGGGGGGTGATCTGTGGCGCTGCGGCCTCGGGGGGATTCCAGTGGCGCTGGCCAGATGTGCTGGCCTCCCTGGCCTGCATGCTCATGAGCGGCCCCTTGCTGGCCGGCTACACCCAAACCCTCAATGATTACTACGACCGCGACATTGACGCGATCAACGAGCCCTACCGCCCCATTCCCTCCGGCGCCATCCCCTTAGGCCAGGTGAAGGCCCAGATCCTGGTGCTCCTAGTGGCTGGCTTGGCGGTGGCCTGGGGACTCGACCTGTGGGCGGGCCATCGGACGCCGGTGGTGCTGCTGTTGGCGCTGGGTGGATCTCTGGTGAGCTTCATCTATTCGGCCCCGCCCCTGAAGCTCAAGCAAAACGGCTGGTTGGGCAACTACGCCCTGGGCGCCAGCTACATCGCCCTGCCCTGGTGGGCGGGCCAGGCGCTGTTTGGCCGGCTCACCTGGACCACCGCCCTGCTCACCCTGGCCTACAGCCTGGCGGGCCTGGGCATCGCCGTGGTGAACGACTTCAAGAGCGTGGAGGGGGATCGGGCGATGGGCCTCAACTCCTTGCCAGTGGTGTTCGGCACCCGGAGAGCGAGCTGGATCAGCGCGGCGATGATTGACGGCTTTCAGCTGGCGATGGTGGCCGTGCTGATCGCGATCGGCCAGCACCTGGCTGCCGTGCTGCTGGTGTTGCTGATCGTTCCCCAGATCACGTTTCAAGACATCTGGCTGCTGAGGGATCCGGTGGCGTTTGACGTGAAATACCAGGCCAGCGCCCAGCCCTTTCTGGTGTTGGGGATGCTCGTGACGGCCCTGGCCATCGGCCACAGCCCCCTGATCCGTCCCGCCCTGGAGGCCCTGCCTCTGTGACCGATCTTTCCCCACCCATCCGCCGCCCCCGCCGACGTCGTTCCAAGGAGGATGGGCTCCAGGCCCCTGAGGCTCCGAGAGCCTTGTGGCGCCCGGCGGCCGCGGCCCTGGGGTTGGGAGCCGCGGTGGCCATCGGCCAGTCGTTTCTGGCCCTGGGCACCGACTCGCTTTTGCCCGATGTGAGCGGTATCCGCGTCTTCAATCGACCCGGCACCCTCACCGTGCTCTCGGCCGATGGCTCGGTGCTCTACAAGCAGGGCCCGGCGACGCGGGAGAAGCTGCCGCCAGGCCGCATGCCTCGCCTGGTGCGCAAAGCCTTCATCGCGGCGGAAGACCGACGCTTCTACCAACACGAGGGGGTGGATGCCCTGGGGATCCTGCGGGCCATCAGCCGCAACCTCAGCCAGGGCTCCGTGGAGGAGGGCGCCAGCACGATCACCCAGCAGCTGGCGCGGATGGTGTTTCTCAGCCAAGACCGCACCCTCATCCGCAAGCTCAAGGAGGCGGCCCTGGCGGGCAAGATCGAGCGCCAACTCAGCAAGGAGCAGATTCTCGAGCAGTACCTCAACTATGTGTATCTGGGCTCCAGCGCCTATGGGGTGTCGGACGCGGCCTGGGTGTACTTCTCCAAAACGCCCGACCAGCTCACCCTCCCCGAGGCGGCCCTGATCGCGGGACTGCCGCCGGCCCCAACCATCTATTCCCCCCTGGTGAATCCCGATCTGGCTCGCGAGCGGCGCGCCATCGTGCTGCGGCGCATGCGGGAGGCGGGCTTCATCGATGATCGCCAACTGATCGAGGCCAACGCCGCTCCCCTGGGGCTGAAACCTTCCGAACCGAAATACTTCGTGAATCCAGCCCCCTGGTTCATCAGCTGGCTGGAGCAGGAGCTCCCGAAGGTGCTCACCAAGGAGCAGCTGGAGGTGGGGGGTCTGACGGTGCGCAGCAGCCTCAACCCGAAGTGGCAGGCCCAGGCCCAGGCCACCATCAGGGCCCACGCCAGCGGTGGGATGGAAGGGGCCCTCGTGTCCATGGAACCCGGCACGGGTCTGGTGCGGGCGATGGTGGGCGGACAGGATTGGGAGCGCAGTCAGTTCAATCGGGCCACCCAGGCCCTGCGCTCGCCCGGCTCCACCTTCAAGCTGTTCGCCTACACGGCCGCCCTTCGCTTCGGCCTCACCCCCGAAGACACCATCAGCGCCCGGACCCGCTGCTACCAGGATGGCTGGCCGCCCAGGCAGTTTTGCATTCCAGGCACGGGCGGCGCGATCACCCTGCGGGACGCCGTGGCTCGATCGGTGAACCCGGCGGCGGTGGCCACGGCGGAAAAGGTGGGCTACCCCCGGGTGATCGACACGGCTCGCCGACTGGGCATCACCGGTGACCTCGGGGAGTACCCCTCCATGGTGCTGGGCTCCAATGAGAAAACCGTCTTGGAGATGACGGCCGCCTACGCGGCGATCAACAACCGGGGCCTCTTTGTGGAGCCCACGCCGTTCGAGGAGATCCTCGGCCCCGATGGCAAGCGGCTCTACAACCGGGCCACGAGGGCCAAGCCCCCGCGCCGGGCCGTGAGCAGCGATGTGGCTGACGCCATGACGTACATGCTGCGGGGGGTGGTGCTCAACGGCACGGGCACGGGAGCGGGGCTGCCGGATCGGCCCGCCGCCGGCAAGACGGGCACCGCCGAAGGAGCGCGGGATCTGTGGTTCATCGGCTCGATTCCCCAGCTCACCACCGCCATTTGGTTTGGCTACGACCAAAACTGGAAAACGGGCAGCAGCAGCGCCCAGGCCGCCTACGCCTGGGGCTCCTTCATGCGGCAGGTGGGCAAAGATCTCCCCGTTCAGGAGTTTCCCCCCAAACCCACACTCACCAGCAAGTTCATTCCCTACATGCCGCCCAAGCGCAAGGGTGGCGACAAAGCCCCGGCGGCGGCCTCCCGAGAGTCTCGCTGGGACAGCCCCGAAACGACGGATCCGGGGAGGGACTTGAACGACAGCGAACAGCGCTGGGCGCCGCCGGAGATCGACGCCCCGCGACAGGGCCGCTCCTGGGAACCGGAAGAGCCCAGGCGCTGGGAGTCGCCACCCGATGCCGCCCCTCCATCTTCCCCGGCCACCTCCGCGCCGCGGCAGCCCTACCC
>JBKCPG010000399.1:0-4004 GCA_046309395.1 Cyanobacteriota bacterium
GGCGGCGGGAGCGGCGGGGGCGGCGCCAGGCGCCAACCGCTCATGGGTGAGCAACACGGCCTCGAAATAGGCGCGCACCATGTCTCCCGGCAGCTGCACGATGCCCTGGGGACCAAACCAGCGATTCACCGCGGCCACCGAGGCCGGATCGTCATCCAGATAGCCCTGGAGGAGTCCCACGATGGCCAGGTCGGCCAGGTTGCGAAAGGTGGAGTTGTTTTCTGGCACGATGCAGCCCACCGCGTAACGCCCGTAGGCCTCCCGCGGCACCAGCTCATACACCTGGGTGCTCTTGAATCCCTTGGCGTAGGGCTGCAGCGCTCCCGCCAACAGGATCGAATCCCCCGCCATGCCATCCAGGCGGCCAGCGATCACCGCGGCCACCCCGGTTTCGAGATCCTTTTGGGGCAGCCGCACGGCGGCCGGCTGCAGGGCGCGAATCGTGGCCTCTCCCAAGGAGCCAGGGATCACGCCGATGCGCTTGCCCGCCAGGGCCTCGGGGGAGGCCTTCACCCCCCCCTTGGTGAGCAGGCGAATGCCGGAAAGGCTGAAGGGCACGCTGAAATCCACCACCATCTCCTGTTGCCAGGTGAAGGGGATGCCGCAGGCCAGGTCGACCTCCCCCTGGCTCACCATCTTGTAAAGGGCGTCGTTGTTCGCCACCGGGCGAAACTCAAGCCGCACGGGTTTTTGCAGGTAGCGCGACACCTCCCGGGCAATGCGCTGGGCCACATCCACCGACACCCCCACCAGCTGCTCCTTGTCATCCACATAGGCGTAGGGGATGAGGTTGGTGCGGGTGCCGATGGTGATCACCCCCGTGCGGGCGGCCCGCTCCACCACCGTTTCCGCCCGGGCGGCGGGAGCCGAAAGGGCACCGGCCAGACCCAGCGCCGCCAGTAGGGGCAGGGCTTTGCGGGCTGTTGGGGCCAAAAGGCGCGACCAGCGGCGCGTGGGCGAGGGAGGGAGGGGGGCCGCCTCGCTCTGGAGAGGCTTCGAGGGCTGGGGCAAGCGGAATCCGCGACGGCTGTGGGGATCATGGCCACCCATCCCCCCACCGTCATCCCCGCTGGCGGCGGGTCGTGGGAGATCTTCATCTGGACCGGGCCGCTGCTAACCCTGAGGCATGCCCGCCGAGCCCCCCCTGGAGTTTTTGCCACCGCGCCTCGATGGGCGGGTGCTGGCCGTGAGCCGTTGGCTGCTGCCGCTGTGGCTGCGGCGGCGGAGCCAGATCAGCCAGGTGGAGGTGCGCCACCCCGAGCGGCTCCTGGAGGCCATGGCGCGGTTTCAGGCGGGGGAAAGCCGGCTGCTGGTGGCTTTCCGCCATCCCAGCCTGGACGACCCGGCCTCCATGGCCCACCTCTTCTGGCGCGCCCTGCCCCGGGAGGCCAGGCTCCGGGGCGCGCGCCTGCGACCGGCCCCCCACGCCCAGTTCCTCTACGACCGGGGCATCCCGCTCTGGGCCGGCGCGTCGGTGGGGTGGCTGCTGTGCCACCTCGGGGGATGCTCGATCCAGAGGGGCAAGTTGGACGCCCCCGCCCTGCGCACCGCCCGGCGGCTCCTGCTGGATGGCCCCTATCCCCTGGCGGTGGCGCCAGAGGGCGCCACCAATGGCCACAACGAAATCGTCAGTCCCCTCGAACCCGGCGCGGCCCAGCTGGCCTTCTGGACCGCGGACGACCTGCGCAAAGCGGGCCGCCCAGACCAGATGACCCTGCTGCCCATCGGGCTGCAATACACCTTCAGCCAACCGGCGTGGCCCGCGATCGAGGGCCTGCTCAGCGAGCTGGAGGAGGTGGCGGGGCTCCCCGGCGATCCCAGCCACAGCACGCGGTACGACCGTCTGTACGGCCGCCTGTTCACCCTGGCCGAACGGCTGCTCACCCTGATGGAGGCGTTTTATCGCGACGCGTACCACCTGCCCCTGCCGGAGCCCGTGCCCCTGCCCCCCGGGGAGGAGGGGCAACGGGCCCTGGCTGAGCGGCTGCGCCGCCTGCTGGAGACCGCCCTGCGGGTGGTGGAAGACTCCTTCGGTCTCCAACCCCGGGGCGATCTGGGGAGCCGCTGCCGCCGCCTGGAGCAGGCCGGCTGGGAGCGGATTCATCCGGCCGACGGAGGGGTCGGCCGCTCCCGGCTGGAGCGGGGCCTGGCCGACCGGCTGGCGGAGGAGACCGAGCGACGGCTGTGGCACATGCGGCTGGTGGAAACCTTCGTCGACGTGAGCGGCTCCTACGTGCATGAGCGCCCCAGCCAGGAACGCTTCGCCGACACCCTGCTGCTGCTGTGGGACACCCGATGCCGCCTCCTCGGCGTCTCCCCCGCGAAC
This sequence comes from Cyanobacteriota bacterium, assembly GCA_046309395.1. Lineage (GTDB taxonomy): Bacteria > Cyanobacteriota > Cyanobacteriia > PCC-6307 > Cyanobiaceae > Cyanobium. Next base: position 2,327 of record JBKCPG010000399.1, read on the forward strand.
CGGCCCCGCTTGGGCCCCCGGCGGGCGCGGATCAGCGTCGACACCCCCATCGTGATCGATGGGCGCCTGGAGGCCTATCGGGCCGACCGCAGGCGGGCCGTGGCCGACCTCACAGACGAGCTGCGACAGCGGCTGGAGGGGCTCATCGTGCCGACGGGCACGGGCCTGGAGGAGGGCGGGGGGCCCTAGGCGGCGGAGGCCAGCCGTTCGAGAAACCCCTCCATCGTGCCGGCGTTGATCCAGCCGGTGGCGATGGTTTTGCCGTGCTCCTGGCTCACCCGCCCGCGATGGATGTGGGAGAGCCCGGCGGGAAAGATCAGCAGCTTGCCCCGCTCAGCCTCCACATGGCGCTCCTGCCAGTGAAATTCCGTGCCGCCCTCCGGCAGGGAGTTGCAGTAGAGGATCCAGGCCAGCACGCGGCGATGGGGTTCGGTGGCCTCGTTCTCCAGGCTCCAGTCGCAATGCCAGCTGTGGAAGCCCTCGCCGGGGGCGTAGCGCTGCAGGTTGAACAGGGGGCAGACGAAGAGGGAACGCTCGGGGCAGCACTCCAGGAACAGGGGGCGCTCCGCCAGCCAGCGCTTCAGGCCCACGGACACCCCCCGCAAGAGGGCTTCGGCCAGCCCATGGGCCTCCGGATCGGAGCGATCCATCGCCACCAGGCTGATGTCGGTGGACACCTTGGCGGGGGGGCCGCCAGCGTCGCCCCCGAAGGCCACCCCGGAGCGCCAGAGATCCTGGCGGCGATCGAAGAATCCCATCACCCCATCGGCCAGGGCCTGATAGCCCCGGTCGTGGTACTCGCCGATCAGCCGCATCCATCCTCCTGCCGCCAGGGAAGGGCGATGAGGTCCTCATGGTGGCACCAGCGCTCGGGGGGCGCCACCCTGTGGCTGAGACCCACCCGCTCCAGGGCCTCAGCCACCCGGGCCACCTGGAGCGTCTCCCCCGAGGCGTCGAGAGGAAGGGCGAGCACCTCCGCCTCGGCCGGATCGGCCAGGAGCCGCAGGTGAAGCTCCTCCAGCTCCCGCCCGAAAAACACCCGCCGCATCCGACCGGTGAGGGCGGGGGGCAGCGCCGCGGCGAAGCTCTCCATGGAGGCCTGATCGGTGGGGCAGCCACAGCTGAGGGCCAGCCAGATGAGCAGTTTGGCCCAACTGTCCACCGTCCAGAGCGGCGCGAAGCTCTCCCGGTGCTGACGCACCAGGGAGGTGATGGCCAGGTCAAAGAGGCTGGCCTGCCAGGAGGGGGCGTCGGGCACGCGGGTCAGGGACACAGCGTCCAGCCTGCCGCGGGGCCCACCTTTGGGCAGACTGCGGAGGCAACGTCCATGGAGACGCCCCCGATGGCCCTGGATCTGAACGACCCGGAGCTCGAGTTTGCCGACCTTGTCACCGCCTACCAGAGCTGGGTGATGGCCGTGATCAACGATGAGAAGCTGGGCGGCGAGAAGCTGCTCACCGACGAGATCGCTGAGGATGCCTTCAATGCCATGCGCTTCCTGCCCGACGTGGTGACCAGCGCCATCGAAACCACCCTGGCCCGGGTCTATGACGTGGATGAGGACGAACTCAACGACCTGCTCTACCCCGAGAGCTGAGGGGCGGATGCTCCTTTGCCTGCGCCGCCGGCTGGCCGGGGCGGCCCTGGTGGCGGGGGTGGGAGGGGGAGTGGGGGGATG
>JBKCPG010000400.1:0-5305 GCA_046309395.1 Cyanobacteriota bacterium
GTGAAAGAGCTGCGGGAGGGGCGAGCGGAGTTGCGACGGCGCATGGCCCACTCGGGCCTCTCCGATCTCGACCGCTACGCCGCGGATCTAGAGCATCTATCGCGTCGGGTGTGGCGGGCGCACATCCACGACCCTCAGGCCCGGTTCCTGGGGGCGGAAGCGGCTGGCGAGGGAGAGCCCACCGATCGGCGGCGAGCCCGCAGACGGCGGCTCCAGCTCCAGCCGGCGCCCCCGGCCAACAGCGGCAGCGGGCCCGGTGCCGCGTTGGGGCCGAAATAACCGCCGCCCCCATCCACGATCGTGGGCAACTGCCCTGGGGAAATGGGTGCACCCGGGGCGACAGGGGTGCCGCGAAGGGCTCCAGACGCCCGCCACTCGACGCCTAGCACCGTGGCGATGGAGCTGGTCTCGGTGATCACCTCATCAAAGGTCGCGGCCTCCCCCTCCATCGACGCCCCGAGCACATAGGACCCTGGAGTCAGGCGGATCGGCGCGATGGGGACCCAACGAAAGCCCTGCCACAGCGGCGCGGTGATGCCGGCTGGAATCACCGCGCTGGTGAGAAGGCCTCCGGAGGCCTCCCACACACTCACGGTATGGGCGCTGAGCAAGCCATCGCCGAGTTCGTCCCAAATGCCCAGATGCCGCAGGGTCCGCGCCTGGGTCAAGGTGATGCCGTAACCCAGGGTTCCCCGGAAGGAGGGATCCCCACCGGCCGCGATCGGCTCTGGCGTCAGCCAGGGCTCCACGGGTTGGGCGAGGCCCGCGGGGGCGGCAACCACCAAGGCGGCCATCAGGGCGGGGGCGAGAGCGCCCAGGGGGAGGGAGAAAAGGCGAGTCATGGACAACAGCACAACGGAAAAAATGGGGACGAACACGGGGGGACGCGGGGGGGAGGTGGCGTTAAGGACCCACCTGAATCAGTTGGATCTGGCCGCCCTCCACCAGGTAGGGAGCGCCATGAAGGGTGCCGTTGGTGAGGCTGTGGGCCTGGACATCCGTGAAAAACACCGTGCCGGGAGCGGCACCAAACAGATGCGACACCTCAATCACCCCAGATGACTCCCAGTTGCCGATGTCGCCGGGGGCGCTGTCGGTTTGGCCGTAGGCCACCGGGACGGCGCCGCGATCAATCTGGGCCCAGCGGTGGCTGGCGCCCGTAAGGGGGTCCACCTGCCAGATGGAAGCCTCCTGGGCACCGAATTGGCCATCCGCCGTGCCGCCCGGCACGGAGCGATCCTCCTGGATGTAGAGCTTGCCGTCGCGACCCCAGGCGAGGTTGTCGGGATTGCGCACGCCGTCTTGGCGAGCCAACCCCGTGAGGCGATCCCCATCGACCACCACCCGCAAGGCGCTGGTGTGGGCCGCGGTGAGCAAACTTCCGTCCGCGGCGAAGGCCTGGCTCAAATCGATGAGATTGGTGTTGCCATAGAGATCGGCTCCACCGCCACCGGTGGTGTTGAACGCCACCACACGGCCCGTGGTGGGATCCACATCGCCATCCTCAATGCGGATGAACGCCATGGCCCCCTTGCTCTGGGCCAAGGCTCGCAGTTGGGCCGCGCTGGTGAGAGCGGCGATGTCGGTCCCGCTCCCGAGCGGCTCCCAATGGCCGCTCACATCCGTGAGGAGAGGCACGGCGTTGAGGCCCGCCTGGGTGTTGATCGTTTCAGCCTTCCAGGCGTAGAGGGCGCCGGAGCTGGCGTCGATGCCATTGCGACGAAGCAACTCCGCGCTGGTGGGATCCTTGACGCCCACCCAGAGATAGAGGTGATTGGCGGTGCCGGAAGTGTCGTCAAAGAGCATCAAGGCCACGGTGTTGGCGCTGCCCGTGTCCACCGCCACGGCCGATTCCCAGCCCCCGCGACCCAAGGCCGGCACATGGTGGAGATCGGCGTTCGCGGTGTCGAGGACGAAAAAGCGTCCGGGCCCACCCTCTTCCCCAACGAAGTAGAGCCGATCGACAAAGCCCTGCCCCCCACCGAACTGGAAGGGCTCACTGAGGTTGGCGGAGCAAAAGCGGGTGAAGCCCCCTTTGGCGAAGGTGGGATCCACGCTCTTCACCTCGTCATAGGCCAACCCGCCGCTCAACACCCGTGCCTGAAAGCCGTTGGCCGGGTTGCCATCGATATCCTTGGCGATCACAAACCGACTGATGCGGGCACCGGCCACCGCTGGGTTCAGACCCCGCACCGTCATCTGATAGCCATCATTGGCACCCAGCTCATGGTTCACCAGCAGGGTGAGGGTGCCATCGCCGTTGTCATAGGCCCCCAGGCCATCAAAGATGCCGGGAGCCCCGTAGGCCGGGCTGCCCGAGTCGATCCCATTGGTGATCTCCCCGGTGGTGAGCAACGCGCTGACCCGCAAGGCGGCTCCCCCGGGCCCATCCCTCAGCATCGGCGCGGTGGCCGCGCCCGCCATGCCCGGGCCGCTGGATCGGATCAGGGTGGACAGATCCAGGTACTCCAGAGTGTTCGACACCTCGTTGGACACCACCAGCTGGGGACGGCCCGTGGCCGTGCGGTTGGCCTCCAGCACGGCCAGGCCCTCCGGGCTCAGGCTGTCGGGGAGCACCACGCTCGTCACCAGGAAGGGAGCGGTGGGGGTGCTGACATCCAACACCACGAGCATGGAGCGCAGGGTGCGCTCCAGCCCCACGATGGCGTAGGTGCGGCCATCGATTCGGGCGACGGCGATGCCCTCCGGCTCCACGCCCTTATCATCGCTTCGGGAATCGTCGTACACCCCCGCGGCGATCGCCACGCTCTGCAGGGTGTTGCCGCTGTCCCAGATCAATTCCCCGCTATCGGCGTCGAAGAGGCTGATGCTCCTGCCGCCAAAGGCCGTGTAGGGCACGGTGGAGTCATCCGCCAGGGTTTTGAGCCGGGACGAGAGACCGGTACCGCGCCGGACTTCATCGTTGAAGCCGCCCCATTCCCGCCCGTCGCCCTCATTGGCGGTGAGGAAATAGTCCTTGCCTCGGGCAAAACCACCGCTCGGCAGCAGGGTGAAGGCGGCGATGCCATCGGGCATGCGCAACCCGGAAACGTTGTTGCCCAGCACCGGTTTGATCGCCGTGCCGCCACCGGGACCATCCCGATCGGAGATGTCCACCAACTGGGTGGAGAAGTCGACCGCGCCGAGGGCAAAGATCCGTTCGATGGCTCGGGTGACCAGATTCACCTTGGCGACCGCGTTGTTTTCCTGCAGCGTCACGTAGGCGTAACGCCCCAGCACCGCCACCGATTCCGGCTCGATGTCGGTGGCCTGGGTGGAGAGGCCGCTCTTGCCGCTGATCCGCACCCCCGCCGGGAGGGTGAACCCTTCAAAGCCCAGGTCGCTGACGGTGAAGGTTTCCTTGCCCGGAGAGCCTCCGATGGCGATCAGGCCAATGGAGCCCGGCCGATCCACCGGAGCGCCTTGGATCAAATAGTCGGTGGTGGGTTCGCCCTCGTTGGCCACCACAAGCATGGTGCCGGTGCTGTTGAAGGCCAGGCCATCCGGCATGTAGCCCACCTCCACGTCCCTCAGCGGGGTGAGGGCCCCATCAGCGCCCATGCGCAGAAAACGCACGAGGCCCCGGCCCCCATGGGTGGTGTAGTCCTTCGGGGCCAGGGCCACGGCCACCAGGGTGCCGAAGCTGGCCACCGCCTGCGACACCCAGGGCTGGCCGCCACTGGGCACGGCGGTGGAGGCGGGGCCATAGGCCAGCCGCCGCACCAGGCTGGGCGCCTCCGTCGCTGGATCGGTGGAGCGCGACACTTGCATGGTGCCACCACCCCCTGAGGAAAGGGTGAAGCGCTGCCCCCCCACCCTCACCACCGTGGAGATTTCCGTCTGCGACTCCTCCACAAACACCCCCGGTGGTCGCGGGGTGAGGGAGAGGTTGATCCCGCCCAGGCGGGCCGTGAGACTGGTGGGGTCACCGGCCGCGGAGCGGCGGGCGGCCGCCGCGTAGAGAAACGCCAACCAGGGGTTGGAGGGGGGAACCATGGCCCGGGGATCACTCAGCGCACCCATCGTTTCCCCCCCTCCCGGCGGGGGCGTTAAGGGCTGGCTAACGGCCTGTTAACAGCGTCGGTCCAGGTCGCGCGGGGCACCTCTGGCCGTCGCCCCGGGCACCCTGTAACGAAGCGAGCTGAGCGGATGGCAACACCGGAGGGGCTGCCTAGGTTGAAGCCCAGCGAGCCCAAGCGCGATGAGCATCCTCGGTGTGGTGTCGGCCACGGAAGCGCGCTTCCAGGAGCGGGAGGCGGAGCGGGACAACAACCTCGCCCACATCGAGAACGGCGAGATTCTGCGGATCCCGGCCAACACGCCCGATTTGGTGGCCAAGCGCCTGGAGCGCCTCCACGCCGATCCAGCGCGGGTGGAAGCCCTGCGAGCGGAGGGGCTGAGCTTCGATCCCCCGGGTCCGGGCCGGAGCCCCCAGGGGTTCCCCCGGTCCCTGGAGCGGGTGCTCGACACCTACGACCTGATTGGCATGCGGTTCTTCGAGCAGGGGCTGAAGGTGGCCCGTGCCGTGGGGCGGGTGCACATCCGCGGCGAGCGGGGGGAGGCCCTGGGCTACGGCTCGGGTTTCCTCGTCTCACCCCGGCTCCTGCTCACCAATCACCACGTGCTGCCGAGCGCCGGCCAGGCCCGGCGTTCCGTGGTGGAGTTCAACTACCAGGAGAGCGCCACGGGTGAGATGCGAGCCAGCGAGGTGTTCGCCTTGGCCCCCCACGACCTCTTCCTCTGCGACGCCGAGCTCGACTACGCCCTGGTGGCTGTGGCCCCCGAACCCGGATTGGCGGCCTACGGCTGGCTGCCCCTGATCGCCGATCTGGGCAAGTTGCTGGTGGGGGAGACGGTGAACATCATTCAGCACCCCAACGGCGAACCGAAACAACTGGCGATCCGCCACAACCAGGTGGTGGATGAACTGGAGCTGTTTCTGCACTACCAAACCGACACCGATCCCGGCTCCTCCGGCGCGCCCGTGTTCAACGACCAGTGGGAGGTGGTGGCCCTGCACCACTCCGGGGTGCCGAAGCGCGACGACCAGGGCCAGGTGCTCACCTGTGATGGGCGTGTTTGGCAGGAGTGGATGGGGGAGCAGCGCATCGCCTGGGTGGCCAATGAGGGGGTGCGGGTGAGCCGGCTGGTGGCCCACATTCGGGAGCGGGAACTGCCGCCCGGTGCGGAGCCGCTGCGGCGGGAACTGCTGGAGGCCGCCGCGCCGCCGCCGGCCCCGCCCGAGGAGACCAGGCCCCTGCCGGGAGAAGTGTGGCTGCCGGAGGAGGACGCGCCCGTCGCCCCC
>JBKCPG010000401.1:0-5401 GCA_046309395.1 Cyanobacteriota bacterium
GCTGGGGCCCGGCGCCGTGAAATCGCCTCCAGGGGGGGACGGGAGCGCCGCGGCGGGGAGGGTTCGGGGTCTGGGTCCTCCGCTGGAGCGCGGGGGGCCTCCTGCCAGGGTTCCCGCCAATCGTCGCGGTCGTCGAGCAACCAGTCCAGCCGGCCTTCCACCCAGCGGCCCAACCCATCGAACCCCCCGCGGCCACCCGCCCCGGGGCGCTCCGCTGAACGGGCCGGGGGCCGCGTTCCCGGGCGGGCGCCAGAGACGCCATCCACCAGGTCGCGGCCGCGGCTCACCCAGCCTTCCAGTCGCTCCTCCAACCCTTTCCTGCCGGGGCGGAGATCGGCGCGGGAGTCGCGCCATCGCTCCCGGGCGGGCCCCCGCTCCGAGGAGGAGGATTCGTCCACTTCATCCCAATCCATGGGGCAACCTTAGCGAGAGCGGTGGCGGAGCCAGCGCTCTCGAGCCAAACCCAGCAGGGCGATCGACAACCCTCCCCACTCCAGGCTCCAAAGAAACACGCCCATGGGGATCCCTCGCTCGCGGGAGGCTAGGGCGTGAGCGGCTCAAACACGAGCAGGCAGGAGGCGTCCCAACGGCCCCCATGCCACTGGTCGCAACACGGGCGGCAAGCCAGGCCCTGGCGGCGCCGGCGGTAGGGGGAGCTGAGCCCACAGCGGGGGCAGCGCGCGAGCCAGCGGGCGGGCCGCACCGGCACCGGATAGCGATGGCGAACGCTCACCTCGAAGCCAGGCTGGCGGGCGTTGATCAGGGCCATCCGCTCCAGGAAACGGGGCCCATGGGCCTCCCGCGCCTCCAGCACCCTGTCGACCCAGGCGTGGATCATCTCGTGGCAGAGCGTGCTCAAGGTGGCCACGCGGGGCAGGGGCTCCAGGAGGGGGCGAGAGAGCAGGATCTCGGAGTGGGTGGGACCCTCCGCGGATCGCCAGCGGCGATAGAGACCGGCGGTGCGGGTGAGTCGGCCGTCGCTCCAGCGCAGCGCCACCAAGGGCCGATCGTGCCGCACGAGGCTGCCCTCAAAATGCTCGCGGTTGAGTTGATGAAACAGGGGCAGGAGCGGTTCGAGGGGCAACGGCCTGCGACCGGGCACCGTCCCGGCGAGAGGGCGAGCCCAGTCTGCCGGGATTCGCGCGGGCCGGAGCGTCTTCGGGCAGACTCAGGCCGCTGTTCATCGCGCGCGCATCCATGGACTGGGGACTGGCCCGGGAGATCGGCGGCAAGGCCCTGCTGGTCGGCGCCGGGGCTCTGCTGATCTTTTGGACGATCTCAGCGGTGCGCCTGGTGCTGAGCGCCCGGGGCATCAATCCACTGATCAAGCAGTTTTTCACCCAGGTGGCTTCCGGCCAGGTGGATGGGGCCTACCTCCTCACCACCAAGAACTACCGCTCCCACGTGAACCGGCAGCAGTTCATCCGCTTCCTGGCGGGTCTCCAGCTGAACAAGTACCGCAACCTGCGTTCCGGACGACCCCGCCTGCAAGACGACCAGGTGATCCTCACGGTGAAGCTGAAGTCGGAGGACAAGGAGGAACTCCCCCTGGATTTCACGTTCGTGAAAGTGGATGACGCCTGGCGGGTGGACCGCATTCAAAAAGTGGCGGCCAGCTGACGTCCGCCGTGCCGCCCACCCCCGCCGAGCGTCAGCGCGCCGAGGAACTGCGCCATCTGCTCAACCGGGCCGCCCACGCCTATTACGTGCTGGACGCCCCGCTCATGGAGGATCCGGTGTACGACCGGCTCTACCGGGAGCTGGTGGAGCTGGAGCGGGCCCATCCAACGCTGCGATCTGACGACAGTCCCACTCATCGGGTGGGCGGGCCGCCGGCGGAGAGTTTTCCCACGGTGGAGCACCGCATCCCCCTGTTCAGCCTCGACAACGCCTTCTCAATCGAGGAGCTGGAAAAGTGGTACGCCCGCCTGCTGCGGGAGCTGGATCGCTTGCCCCCCGCGGGGGCGCCCCTGCCCGCCCTGGCCCTGGTGGGGGAGCTGAAGATCGACGGCAGCGCCTTGGCCTTGAGCTACGAGCACGGGATGTTGACCCGGGCCGCCACCCGGGGCGACGGGGAGCGGGGGGAGGAGATCACCGCCAATGTGCGCACCATCCAAAGTGTGCCCCTCCGCCTGGATCTGGAGGCGCCACCGGCCTGGTTGGAGGTGCGCGGTGAGGCCCTGATCAGCGCCAGCGCCTTCCAGGCGATCAACGCTGAGCGCCAGGAGCGGGGGGAGCCCCTCTTCGCCAACCCCCGCAATGCCTGCGCCGGCACCCTGCGGCAGCTGGATCCCAAGGTGGTGGCCGCCCGCGGGCTCGACTTCTTCGCCTACACGCTCCACCTGCCCCAGGAGGAGCCTGGATCGCCAAAAAGCCAGTGGGAGGCCCTGGAGTGGATGCGGCGGGCGGGGTTTCGGGTGAATCCCCACTGTGTTCGCTGTCCCGATCTGGCCGCCGTGGAGGCGTTTGTTCGCGAATGGGAGACCGGCCGCCAGCGCTTGGATTACGCCACCGACGGCGTGGTGGTGAAACTCGACGATCTGCGGCTCCAGGCGGATGCGGGCTTCACCCAAAGGGCGCCCCGCTGGGCGGTGGCCCTGAAATACGCCGCGGAGGAGGCGCCCAGCAAGCTGCTGCGGGTGGTGGCCCAGGTGGGCCGCACCGGCAAGGTGACCCCGGTGGCGGAATTCGACCCCGTGCCTCTGGCCGGTACCACAGTGAGCCGGGCCACCCTGCACAACGCCGACCGCTTGGCGGAGCTCGATCTGCACCTGGGCGACACCATCGTGGTGCGCAAGGCCGGTGAGATCATCCCTGAGGTGGTGCGAGTGCTTCCGGAGCTCAGGCCCGGGGGAGCTCCCCCGGCAGCGTTGCCGCGGCTGTGTCCGGAATGTGGCTCGGATCTGGTGCGGGAGGAGGGGGAGGCGGCCACCCGCTGCGTCAACAGCAGCTGCCCGGCGATCTTGCGGGCCTCCCTGCGCCATTGGGTGAGCAAAGGGGCCATGGATGTGGAGGGCCTGGGCGGGAAGCTCATCAGCCAGCTGGTGGACAGGGGCCTGGTGCGCTCCATCGCCGATCTCTACCGCCTGGACGGGGCCCTACTGGCCAGCCTGGAGCGGATGGGGGAAAAATCCGCCACCAATCTGCTGGCGGCCCTCGACGGATCCAAAACCCAGCCTTGGCACCGGCAGCTCTATGGGCTGGGCATCCATCATGTGGGGGAGGTGAGCGCCAAGGCCCTCGGGCGCGCCTTCCCGACCGTGGAGGTCTTGCGCGCGGCCGCGCGACAAGACCCCGAGCGCGTCACGGCGGTGTTTGGAGTGGGACAGGAAATCGCCCAGTCGCTCGGGCAGTGGTTTGCCACCCCGGCCAACCAGGAGCTACTCGGGGAGCTGGCGGCACTGGGCTTCTCGCTCGGTGTCGGGCCAGGGGAGCCCGCACCGCGAGGGCAGGGCCCCGACGGGACGGTCGCCGCTCCCCTGGCGGGCCAGACCTTTGTGCTCACCGGCACCCTGCCCACCCTCAGCCGGCGTCAGGCCCAGGAGCTGATTGAGGCCGCCGGCGGCAAGGTCAGCGGGGCGGTGAGCCGCAAAACCACCTACGTGGTGGCCGGGGACGACGCGGGCGGCAAGTTGAGCAAGGCCGAGACTTTGGGGGTGGCGGTGCTGGATGAGGAGGGCTTGCGGGAGCTGCTGGGGGGGGATTGAACGCCCGATCCGCCCACAATGGCCTGCCAAACGCCCGATTCTCGGCTAATTTCTGACGGCTTCCTTCTTCTCACCGGGCTCCGCAGCTCTCGATCCGTCCGCGCCAGTCCCCGTGCCCTCAGAGCCCGTCTCCCCCCACACCGCCAGCCCCGATCCCAACCCGCTGGAGCCCCTCTCAGCGGAAAGCATCACGCTCAGCACAGCCCTCCCCCTCTCCTCTGGCTTCGGCGGCGCCATCGTCTCCACCCACGCTCCACCCCCCGAGGCGGACCGCCTGAAGGTTTCGGCGCCCAGCCCCTCGGACTCCGCGGACGATCTCCTCCTCCATCTCCCCGATCCGCTGTGGGCCCCGCTGGCCCGCCACCAGCTTCTGATCCCCCTGCTGCGCCAGGCCGTGGTGTCCCGGGCCGTGGCTGAAGTCAGCCTGACGGCGGAGGAGCGGGAGCAGGCCCAACAGGCCTGGATGCAGCAGAAGGGCATCCAATCCGCCGAGCAGTTGCGGAGCTTTCTCGATCAAAACGGCATGAGCGAGGCCGACGCCCTCTGGCAGTCGGAACTCCCCCAGCGCATCAACCATCACTGCCACACCCACTTTCTGCACCGCGCCGAGCAGCGCTTTCTGGGCCGCAAACAACAGCTCGACATGGTGATCTACAGCCTGCTGCGGGTGAGTGGCGAAGCCCTGGCCAATGAGCTGTATCTGCGCATCGCCGAAGGCGAATCCGATTTCGCCGAGCTGGCCGCCACCTACGCGGAGGGTCCCGAACAGGCCACCCGGGGGGTGGTGGGCCCCGTGCCCCTGGTCCAGGCCCATCCCATCCTGGCCAACGTGCTACGCACCAGCCAGCCCGGCGAACTGCGGCCACCCTTGGCCATCGACCGCTGGTGGCTGGTGGTGCGGCTGGAATCCCTGAAACCCGCCAGTTTTGATGACGCCATGCAAACCCGCATGACGCATGAACTCTTTGAGGAGTGGGTGGAAGAGGAGGTGAAACAGCTGGTCAACAAACACAAGCAGGCGTCTCCCCCTTGAACTCCATGGTGTCCACGTCCACCGATCAGCGGCTGGCCTGGCAGGGCCTTACCCCCTTCTCCCTCCTCTCCAACGGGGCCAGGGATCGCCTGGAGGCGTCCAGCCAACTGACGCGGTTTGAGGAAGGCCAAGCCATGAGCACCGATGGGGCCATCGGCGCCCAGATTTTGGTGGTGCTGGAGGGAGAGGCCCGACTGTTGGGGCAGCGGGGCGGTCGGCCCTTCACCCTGCGAAAGCTCGGCCCCGGAGAGATCGTGGGCTTGGCGTCGCTGCTGCGGGCCGCCCCTTGCGAACGGGTGAGCGCGGCCACCCCCGTGGTGGCGCTCTCCATCCCCGACGCGGTGATCCTGGAGCTGCTGCGACAAGAAACGCCCTTCCGCGACTGGTGCGGGAGCCATCTCTGGCTGGCGGAACTCCATGGCCTGCTGGGGGCCCTGGAGGATCAAAACGCCACGGCCCAACTCTTCGAGCCCAACCGTTGGCGCCAACGGTTGGACCAGCTGGCCGAGCGAGCCCGGCTGCTGGCCCCGGATCGGGAGCCGTGGACCCAACTGGGGGCGGGGGAGGTGGTGCATCTGGCGAGCGCCAACGTGCCTGGCCTGGCCATTGGCGCCCAGCCCCGACGCGGGGCGCCCCGCGTCGGGGCTGGGCGCCAATGGCC
>JBKCPG010000402.1:0-10677 GCA_046309395.1 Cyanobacteriota bacterium
ATGCGGCCGTGGCCTCCTCGGGCTGGAAATCGTCCCTGGCCTCACAAAGGAAGCCATGACCGGCCGCGAAGGTTCGCAAGTGGATTCGCGGGTCATCCGCGCCGGCATTGACCCTCTCCACCGCCTCGCGGATGGTCCGCAGGTCCTCCGGGGGCACCAGGGGATCCTGGCGGCCATACAGGAGAAGCACCCGCCCCCAAGCCTGAGGCAACACCTCCAGGGTGGGTGGGCCGCCCCCGGGGCGCCCCTGGGCCACCCCCGCTCCGTAACAGACGCAGCTGGCCGCCATCCCCTCCAACCCGGAGGCCAACAAGGCCACATGCCCCCCGAAGCAGAAGCCCAGGCAGCCCGTGGCCAAGGCTCGCCCCCGGGGAGCCCGCTCCACCAGCCAGCGCTGGGCCCGCGCCACATCCAGCAGGAGGGTGGGGGCCGTGGTGCGCTCCTTGTGGGACCGGCCCTCCAGAAACGCCTCGGGGTCGTAGCCGAGGCAGAGATCGGGAGCCGTTCGCGCGAACAGGGGAATCACCAGGGCCCCGTAGCCGTGGCCCGCCAAGCGGTCGGCCACACCACGCACCCAAGGGTTGACGCCAAAGATCTCCGGCAACACCACCACCCCCGCCCGGAGCTCGCCCTCCAGGGGCCGGGCCCACCAACAACGAAGGGGCACCTCCCCCGGCAAGCCCGGATCGAGGGTCACCCATTCCCCCGTGATCGGCCCCCCGGGAGCCGCCGCGAGGGAGGTCTCTGGCTCACGTTCCACCCGGTCCCCACAGCAACCGGCACATGGTCCTATGCCAGGGGGGGAATTGTCACGGAGGCAAAAGCTCTTTAGGGTGGCCGCCAGATCCCTGATCTCCAGCGCGTGCGATTCCACATCCAGCAGGAAAGCGATATTCCCGCCTCAACTCAGCTCTACAACCAGATTTGCTTCGCCATCGCCGCACGGCACTACCCCCCTGGCCACCGCCTGCCCAGCACCCGCCAGCTCGCCATGCAGACCGGCCTGCATCGCAACACGATTAGCAAGGTGTACCGGCAGTTGGAAACCGATGGCGTCGTGGAGGCCATGGCGGGCTCGGGCATCTACGTCCGCGATCAACAAAAGCCCAGGGAACTCAAGCCGCCCCCGGGGCTGCGCACCAAAACCTTGCCCGACATCGACCGGGTGGTGCGCCAAAGCATTGATGGGCTGCTCAACGCGGGCTGCACCTTGCAACAGGCGCGCGAGCTGCTCACCCGGGAGGTCGACTGGCGGCTCCGCTGCGGGGCCCGGGTGCTGGTGAGCACCCCCCGGGAGGACATCGGGGCCTCAATGCTGATCGCTGAGGAACTCATCCCCAATCTGGAGGTGCCGGTGGAGGTGGTGCCCATGGAGGAGCTGGAGGCGGTCTTGGAGAGCTCCAGCAAAGGCACGGTGGTCACCAGCCGCTATTTCCTCCAACCCGTGGAGGAAATCGCCCAGCGCCATGGTGTGCGGGCCGTGCCGGTGGATCTGAACGACTTCCGCCATGAACTCGACCTGCTCAAAGAGCTTCGGGCCGGCAGCTGTGTGGGTCTGGTGAGCATCAGTCCCGGCATCCTGCGGGCGGCGGAGGTGATCCTGCACTCCATGCGGGGCAATGAACTGCTGGTGATGACGGCCAACCCCGACATCGGGAGCCGTTTGCTGGCCCTGCTCAGAGCCGCCAGCCATGTGTTGTGCGACAAGCCGAGCCTGCCCCTGGTGGAACAAACCCTGCGGCAAAATCGGGCGCAATTGATGCGGCTGCCCGTGGTGCACTGCGCCCAGAGTTATCTCGGCAGCGCCACCATTGATCAGTTACGCAAAGAAATTGGCCTCCTGGCCGTCTGATGCGGTCTGCCAACGACGTCTTCCAGGCCATGCGAGCCGATCTGGCCCTCATTCGGGAGAGGGATCCCGCGGCCAGAAGCACGCTGGAAATCCTGCTCTGCTATCCCGGCTTCCACGCCCTGGTGGTTCATCGGATCAGCCACCGCCTGTGGCGGCTGAAGGTTCCCCTGCTGCCACGGCTGCTGAGTCAGCTGGCCCGGTTTCTCACGGGGGTGGAAATCCACCCTGGTGCCCAGATTGGCCATGGAGTGTTCATCGATCACGGCATGGGGGTGGTGATCGGTGAAACCAGCGTCATCGGCGACAACTGCCTGCTGTACCAGGGCGTGACCCTCGGAGGCACCGGCAAACAGCATGGCAAGCGCCATCCCACCCTCCACAACAACGTGGTGGTGGGAGCGGGGGCGAAAGTGCTGGGGGCCATCACCGTGGGATCCAACACCCGAATCGGCGCGGGCTCCGTGGTGTTGCGCGATGTGGACGCGAACAGCACGGTGGTGGGGGTGCCCGGCCGGGTGGTCCATCAATCCGGGGTCCGGATCGACCCCCTGGCCCACTCCGCCTTGCCGGATGCGGAAGCGCGGGTGATCCGCAACCTGATGGAGAGGATTGACCAGTTGGAAACGGAGGTCAACCGGTTGCAGGTGTGCCTCCGGGAGGTGGCGGCGGGAAAGCCCCTGGCGGAGACCGTCTGCGGGGGGAACGCGCAAAACATTCGCGACCGGGAGATTCTCGAATTTCTGGGCGAACCCATCGAACCCGACTCAGCTGTCGACTCCAAAGATCCCTCGAGGCGTTGAGAGCCAAGCCCCTCCCGCGGCCGGGGGAGAATCAGGCTGTGACTTGCTCAGGGACCTGGGGCTGGAACATGAACATGGAGTAGATCACATTGCGACGCATTTGTATCATCATGTCCCGGAACATGTCATAGGCTTCGTTCTTGTATTCAATGATCGGCTGCTGCTGGCCGTACCCACGGAGATAGATGGTTTCCCTGAGGGCTTCCATCGACTGGAGATGCTCCCGCCAGAGCGTATCGATTTGCTGGAGGATGAAGAAGCGCTCCGCTTCCCTCATCAGGCCAGGCCGCATCTGATTCACCTGATCTTCCTTGATGTCGTAGGCGTTGCGCATCTGCTCCTGAAGAAACGCCTTGAGTTCATCCACCGTCAGACCTTGCAACTGCTCAGGCTTGAGGTCTTCCAGCAGATAGATGAACTCTTTCACCTTGTTGAGAAGACGCTCCAGATCCCATTCCTCAGGGGGAAGATCGGGATTGACATAGGCTTCCACAATGTCATCAATGGTGCGCTCGCCATATCCCAAGACCTGCAACTTCAACTCCCGACCTTCAAGCACCCGTCTGCGCTCAGCATAAATGGCCTTACGCTGTTTGTTCATCACCTCATCGTATTCAAACACGTCCTTACGCTGGTCGTAGTAATACGTTTCAACCTTCTTCTGCGCACCCTCCAATGAGCGCGTCAGCATGCCCGACTCTATAGGCATATCCTCCTCCACCCGGAATGCGTTCATCAACCCGGCGACACGATCGCCGCCAAAAATGCGCAAGAGATTGTCTTCCAAAGACAGAAAGAAGCGCGTCGTTCCCGGATCCCCCTGGCGGCCCGAGCGGCCCCGCAATTGGTTGTCAATTCGCCGCGACTCATGGCGTTCCGTGCCGATCACGTGCAAGCCACCGGCTTCACGAACCTGGGCTTCCTCCTGCTTGACGACCACGTCGTATTCAGCCTTGACGCGGCGAAGCAGATCGCGCATCTGCTGGATCTGGGGATCGGTGGTGGGAGCCTTTTCCGCCGCCAAGGCGATGCGGTCTTCCAGGTCGAGCAAGCTGAGGGAGCGGTCCCCCCACTGCTTGACCAGCTCTTTGGCCAGAGATCCCAGCTCCTTGTCCGTCTCCTCGGTCAGGGCGCAGGGATGGAGGGCTCCCGGGCCGCGTCGATCCCGGCCCTGCTCCGCCGACCGCTGGTAGGGAATGGGGGCGGTGTGACCCTCTTCTGGCCGCACCAAGCGGGGCAGCAGCACCTCCCTCAACTTCAAGCGGGCCATGTAATCGCTGTTGCCGCCAAGGATGATGTCGGTCCCCCGGCCGGCCATGTTGGTGGCGATGGTGACCGCTCCGGCCCGCCCCGCCTGGGCGATGATCTCCGCCTCCCGCTCGACGTTTTCAGGCTTTGCGTTGAGCAAGTTGTGGGGAATCGAGAGCTCAGAGAGCAGGGAAGACAACAACTCCGACTTTTCCACACTGGTGGTTCCCACCAGCACAGGCCGTCTCCGGCCATGAATCTCGGCCGTCTCATTGGCCACAGCTCGCCACTTTGAGGTTTCGGTTTTGTACACCTGATCCGTCCAGTCTGTTCGCGAACTGGTGCGGTTGGTGGGCACCGTGGTGACCTCCAACTTGTAGGTTTTTTCAAATTCCAGTTCTTCCGTCTTCGCCGTTCCGGTCATGCCAGCCAAGCGGGGGTAGAGCAGGAAGAAGTTTTGATAGGTGATGCTGGCCAGGGTCTGGGTTTCGGGCTGAACGGGCAGGGCTTCTTTCGATTCAATGGCCTGGTGCAGACCGTCGCTCCAGCGCCGACCAGGCATGACTCGCCCAGTGAATTCATCCACAATCACCACTTCCTGATTGCGGACGATATAATTGACATCCTTGGCAAAAAGCTCTTTTGCCTTAAGAGCATTGTTGATAAAATGTGCCCAGGGATCCGTTGAATCGTAGAGGTCTTGAACACCTAAAATCGTCGCCGCATGGGCGTAACCCTGATCCGTCAGGGTTACGTTGCGACGCTTTTCATCCACTTCGTAATCACCTTCCGGGTCGATGCCATCTTTTCCCAGCTCAGGAGAACGAATCAGTTGGGCCGCCACCTCAGAGGCCCGCCGATACTTTTCCTGAGGACGCTCCACCTGCCCAGAGATGATCAAAGGAGTACGGGCCTCATCGATCAAAATGGAATCCACTTCATCGATGATGCAGTAATGAAAGTCGCGCTGCACCACCTCGGCCAAATCAGTGGCCATGTTGTCGCGGAGATAATCGAAACCAAGCTCTGAGTTGGTGGCGTATGTGATGTCGCAGGCATAATTTCTCTGCCGATCAGATGGCAACATTTCTTGCTGGATCAGTCCAACGCTCAACCCTAGGAAACGATGGATTTGCCCCATCCACTCCGCGTCCCGTCGCGCCAAGTAGTCGTTCACCGTCACCACGTGCACCCCCTGACCGGTGAGGGCGTTCAAGTAGGAAGGCAACGTGGCCACGAGGGTTTTGCCCTCGCCGGTTTTCATTTCAGCGATCTGTCCGTCATGAAGCACCATGCCCCCGATGAGCTGCACGTCAAAATGACGCATGCCCAGAACTCGCTTGCCCGCCTCGCGAACCACAGCAAAGGCCTGGGGAAGCAATTCATCAAGCAATTGCTTTTTGCGTGAAAGGCTATCAACTTTGTCCAGTTTTTGACGGAATTCAAATGTCAGCCCGCGCAACTCTTCATCCGTGAGCGGAGCAATTTCCTCCTCCAAGAGGTTGATATCTGAAACCAAGGGCTGATATCGCTTCAGCTTGCGCGCGTTGGGATCACCAAGCAACAGTTTGAGCATGGGAACACCAGACTAACCTTCTAAAACCACCTTACCACTCGCTACACTTTGCCTTCGAGGACACGCGCAGACCAGCCAATGGTTCCTCGAGGGCAGGCCCCTTCCATCCCCCAGAGTGGCCCCACGACACAACTCGTGCGCCATGGCCCTGGGGCCAGAGCCCTGCGACTTGGATTGGGGCCGGATTTCCGGCCAGCGGGGACGCTGGAACAGTTGCAAACGCTGTTCAACACCAATGCCTTCTGGGCCCAAGGCCGCTCGCTGGCGGATCTCCGCCGCATGGTGAAACACAGCGCCATCTGCGTCACGGCCTGGCGAGGGCGGCGGTTGATCGGTTTTGGCCGCGCGACCAGTGACACCGTCTATCGCGGAACCATTTGGGATCTGGTGGTGGACGGGGACGAGAAGGGCAGGGGCCTTGGCACCTCCATCCTGGACGCGCTCCTCAACAGCGAGGTGCTTTCCGGATGCGAGAGGGTGTATCTAATGACAACAAATAGCGCGGGATTTTATGAAAAAATGGGATTCGCGGCCAACGACCGCCAAATCTTGATGATCAAACAACAAAGCGGATGAAGAGATTCGAACTCTCGACCCTCTCCTTGGCAAGGAGATGCTCTACCACTGAGCTACATCCGCGTGATCAAGGCGTTGCCTTGCTTCCAGCTTGCACCATCGCCCGGGACTCCGTCAATCGCCGGTGGGCCGCTCAAGCGGGCAAGCTGGCCATCAGACTTCCCATTTCCAGGGCCTGTAAACCATAACTCCAACCCAGGTTGCTTTTGATCCCGGCCCGCTCCAAGGCCTGCTGCAAGGTATCGGTGGTGAGCACACCAAAAATCACGGGCACGCCCGTGGCGCGGGCGACGGCGGCGACCCCCTTGCTCACCTCAGAGACGACCACATCAAAATGGGGGGTGTCGCCCCGGATCACCGCCCCGAGGGTGACCACCACCTGGTAACGCCCACTGGCCGCCAATCGCTGGGCCACCAGGGGGATTTCAAAACTGCCCGGCACCCAGGCCACATCCAATTGCTGACTTTGCGCCGTGGTGTCGATCCCATGGCGCGACAGGCAGTCGAGACAGCCACTGAGCAACTTGCCGGTGATCAGGTCGTTGAACCGGGCCACCACCAGGGCGATTCGCAGGCCCGAGGCATTCGTGAAGGTTCCTTCGAAAACGGTCAAGGGTCAGACCACGAAATAGCTCACTCCCCAGTTCAGCAGCACCAGGCCCACCCAGGCCAGGCCACCGATGAGAATCAAACGATTGGACCGACCCACATCTTCGCTACTGGCATAGAGGACCGGGATCGCCACGATCAACGCGAAAGAGAGCACCACAAGGGCCAGAACGGTGAGCGTGTTGATGATCTGCATGGGAGGAAAGGCGTGCCGGCCAATTCAGGCATCGGGCGGATTCTCACACGACGGCCCCCACCGGGGGGGGCGCCGCTCCCGGTTCCTTCACAAGTTGTCGGGGGAGGCCGCCACCGCGCTCCTGGCTCCCCGGTCCCGCAGGAACCACTACAGATGGTGCCAGTTAGCATCAGACCCCACTATCCTCAGCGCCATGAGTGGGGTCAGCAGCCAGCAACTCCTCCTGGTCACCACCGCTGATCTGGGGCCGGCCCCTTCCGTCGACCGCCCCGAGTCCCCGGCTGACGCGTTGATTCCGCCTGAGGATCTGGAGGATGGCGACCTCCAGGCCGACGCGGCCAACCGCCCCCGACGCCGGAAAAGCAGCCCGCCGGCCCCCGTCGAGCCTCCCGAGGGCTCCGAGGAGCAGCCTTCTTCTCCCACGGGCGGCGCGCTGGAGTCGGAGGCGGACACTCCCCGCTGGGCCCACCACAGCCTGGTCGACCCGGAGGCGCTCACCCCGATGCTGCGTCACTACGTGGCGCTCAAGGCGGCCCACCCCGATCGGATCCTGCTCTATCGCCTGGGCGACTTCTTCGAATGTTTCTTTGAGGACGCGATCACCGTCTCGCGCCTTCTCGAACTCTCCCTCACCGGCAAGGAGGGGGGCAAAGCGATCGGGCGCGTACCCATGGCCGGGATCCCGCACCACGCGGCGGAACGGTATTGCTCGGAGCTGGTGCAACGGGGGCTCCGCGTGGCCCTCTGCGACCAGCTGGAAACCACCCCGTCCAAGGGCACCCTGCTGCGGCGCGACATCACCCGGGTGTTGACCCCGGGCACCGTGCTTGAGGAGGGGATGCTGGCGGCGCGGCGCAACAACTGGCTCTGCGCCGTTCTGCCCCAGGGGGCCCGGTGGGGCCTGGCCGTGGCGGATGTGAGCACCGGGGAGTTCCGGGTGAGTGAGCAGGAGGGCCTCGCGGCTCTCCATCAGGAACTGCTGCGTTTGGAAGCGGCGGAGGTGGTGTGGCCCCAACCGGTGGGCGAGGAGGCCGCCGACAGCGAGCCCCCGAGCTGGTGCCCCAGAGAGCTGCGGCACACGCCCCAACCCCGCACCCCCTTTGCGCCCCCCGAGGCGCGACGCCGGCTGCGGGAGCGCTACCGACTCGCCACCCTCGACGGCCTGGGATTGGCGGAGGCGCCCCTGGCGCTGCGGGCCTGCGGTGGCCTGTTGGCCTACCTCGACAGCACCCAGCCCGACACCACCGAGGAGGGTGCGGGAAGGGAGCCGATCCCCCTGGACAGACCAAGGCTCTGGCGGCCCAACGACCAGTTGGTGCTTGACGCCCAAACCCGGCGCAACCTGGAGCTGACCCGCACCCAGATGGGGGGGCGCTTCGAGGGGTCCCTGCTCTGGGCGCTGGATCGCACCGTCACGGCCATGGGGGCCCGCTGTCTGCGGCGCTGGGTGGAAGCCCCCTTGGCGCGAGCCGCCCCCATCCTGGAGCGGCAAGAGGCGGTGAGCGAGCTGGTGGAGCGGCGGACCCTTCGCCTGGCGATGCGCCGCCTGCTCCGCCCCATGGCCGATTTGGAGCGGCTGGCGGGTCGGGCCGGGGCGGGCAGCGCCTCGGCCCGCGATCTGGTGGCCCTAGCCGAGAGCCTGGAGCGCTTGCCACGGCTGGCGGAGCTGCTGCAATCGGCGAGCGCCGTCCCCCTGAAGGCCCTGGCCACCCCCCAGCCCCAACTGGCTGAGATCGCCGCGGAGCTGCGCCACAGCCTGGTGGAGACTCCCCCCCTGAGCCTGAGCGAGGGGGGACTGATCCACGACGGGGTCGACCCCCGGCTGGATGGCCTGCGCAACCAACTGGAGGATCAGGAGCGCTGGCTGGCCGATCAGGAGCGGCAAGAGCGCCAACTGAGCGGCAACGCCAACCTGCGCCTTCAGTACCACCGCACTTTCGGCTATTTCCTGTCGGTGAGCCGGGCTCGGGCCGCCACCGTGCCCACCCACTGGATCCGCCGGCAGACCCTCGCCAGTGAGGAGCGCTTCGTCACCCCAGCCCTCAAGGAGCGGGAGGGCCGCATCCTGCGGCTGCGCACCCGGGCCGCCCAGCGGGAATACGAGCTGTTCACCGCCCTGCGCCAGCGGGTGGGCCACCAGGCCGAACCGATCCGGGTCGCGGCCCGCCAGGTGGCCCAGCTGGACGCGTTGGCCTCCCTGGCGGAGGTGGCCGCCACCGAGGGCTACTGCCGCCCCGAGATCGTGGAGGGCAGGGAGCTCACCATCGAAGCCGGCCGCCATCCGGTGGTGGAGCAGCTCCTGGTGGACGTTCCATTCACCCCCAATCCCATCGCCCTCGGGGGCGGCCACGCCCAGGCCCCCGACCTGCTCGTGCTCACCGGACCCAACGCCAGTGGCAAGAGCTGCTACCTCCGGCAAACCGGCCTCTTGCAATTGATGGCCCAGATCGGCGGCTGGGTGCCAGCCCGATCCGCCCGGTTCAGCCTGGCCGATCGCGTGTTCACCCGCGTCGGCGCCGTGGATGATCTCGCCACCGGGCAATCCACCTTCATGGTGGAGATGGCCGAAACCGCCAACATCCTTCATCACGCCACCCCCCACTCCCTGGTGCTGCTGGATGAGATCGGGCGGGGCACGGCCACCTTCGACGGCCTGGCGATCGCCTGGGCCGTCGCCGAAGCCCTGGCCCAGGATCTGGGGGCGCGCACGGTGTTCGCCACCCACTACCACGAACTCAATGAGCTGGCCGCGCTTCTGCCCAATGTGGCCAACGCCCAGGTGCTCGTGGAGGAAACCGGCGAGGATCTGCTGTTTCCGCACCAGGTGGTTCCTGGTGGGGCCAATCGCAGCTACGGCATCGAGGCGGCCCGGCTGGCGGGGGTGCCGCCTTCGGTGGTGCGGCGGGCGCGACAGGTGCTGGGCCGGATTGAGGCCAACAGCCACGTGGCCATGGGGCGCCCCTAAGCCCGCCCTCGCAGCCAGGCACCGCGCAACAGGGCATTGGCGGCCGCGGCCACAAGGGCGGCGCCACCCCGGCTGCCCTCCAGGCGGATCTGGGGCAGCCCGCTGGCGGCCAGTCGCCGCTTGCTCTCCGCCACCCCCACAAACCCCACGGGCATGCCAATCACCAAACACGGCGGCTCCATCTCCCCTGAGGCCGCGAGGTTGAGCAGGCGCTCCAGGGCCGTGGGGGCGCTGCCGATGAGCACCACCGCCCCGGGATGGCGCGACAGGGCGGCGGTCATGCCTTCCGCCGCCCGGGTTCCTCCCTCGGGGGCCACCGTCGGAGCCCAGGCCAGCACAGACCACACCGGATTGCCGAAGGTGCGCCGAGCCATCGGGCTCACCGCCGCCGCGGCCATGGCCGTGTCTGTGAGGATCGGGGCCCCGCGGGCCAGGGCGCTGGCGCCGAGGTCGCAGGCCCCGGCGCTGAAGCGGAGGTCGGGGGCCAGGCTGGGATCCCCGCCACTGTGCACCAGCCGTTCCAGCACATCCCGCTCATGGCCTTCGAGGCCTGTCTCCCCCAGCAGGAGGCGAACGCGCCGCAGGCTTTCGGTGAAGATCGGGTGGTCGAAATCGTTCAAGGCGGCCCCTGATGCCCATCCACCTCTACTGGGGCGATGACGAGGCCGCCCGCGGCCGGGCTGTGGACGAGCTGGTGGAGACCACCCTGGATCCGGCCTGGGCGGCCATGAACCTCAATCGGTTCGATGGCCAGGACGCGGAGCAGGCCCGGCGGGCCCTGGAGGATGCCCGTACCCCTCCCTTGGGGTCGGGGGGGCGGGTGGTCGTGGTCCAACGCCACCCCTTCTGCGGGGC
>JBKCPG010000403.1:0-12218 GCA_046309395.1 Cyanobacteriota bacterium
GTCGGTGCCCTTGGCGGCGGAGCCCGCTCCATCGGCCCTTCCCCCAACCGCTCCGTCCAGCCCCGGGGAGAGCGGTCCTGTGCCTTTAGAGCTGGAACTGATCAGCAACCACCAGGAATACGACGCGCAGCTGGAGCGCTACATCAGCACCGGCAATGTCACCGCCAAGCTGGCGGGAGGGCGTTTGCAGGCGGATCGGATCGAATTCGATCCCGCCACCCGCACGATCTTCGCCACTGGAAGCGTGCGCTTTCAGCGGGGACAGCAGTTTTTCCAGGCCAGCGGCCTCCGCTACAGCTTGCTAGAGGGCACCGGCGAGATGGACGACGTCTATGGCGTGCTCGACCTGGATGGCAGTGCCCAGGATCTCAATTTGGAGATGCCCCCTTCGGCCCCGCTGCCTCCACCCGAGCCCTTCAGCTGTCCCCCATCGCTGCCGCCCATCCCGGATTGGCATCCCTATCCATGGGCCATCACCGGCTGGGCGGGCCAGATGACCACCGCCAACTTCGGGGAGACCTTCAGTTTCCAAGGCGACTTCCGGCCGGAATACCTCATGGGGGTCGGGGTGCAACGCCGCCTGATCGACGGGGGACCCCTCTCCATCGAGCTGGACGCCAACCTGTTGGGACACCGGGCGGCCCGCCAGGCGGGAGGGCCGTACAACCAGGCGGTGCCCTTCGCGGACACTCCCTCCCAAACCTTTGGTGAAGGCACCCTGGGCATCGGCATGCGCCTGTGGCTTCGGCCCTGGCTCAACATCTTCTTTGAAGAGGGGGTGAGCCTGCTGAGCGAGCCCAGCAACTGGGAAAAAACGGAACGGGAGAACTACGCCACGTTTCTCAATTACCTCGCCGTCGAAGTGGAGGGCCTGGTCACCCCGGAATGGTCGATCGTGGGCCGGATCCATCACCGCTCCGGGGCGTTTGGCACCTACAGCGGGGTGAGCGAGGGCAGCAACGCTTACATGATTGGGGTGCGGCGGCGCTTCGGCGCCGCGCCCGAACGCCGACCGCCACCCGAGATGCCCCCACCCCAGGGGTGTCCGGGAGCGCCGCCTCCGGAGCGCAGGCCCCTCGACGATCTCGCCAGTCAGCTGGAGGCGGTGACCATGGGGGCGGAACAACGGCCTGGCGGTTCCCCGCCATCGCCACCTGTGGTCGAGTCCCGGGCCCCGGCCCGACGGGAGGGCACGGTCTGGAGCCGTGCCCGGGAAGCCGAGCGCAAACGCCAAGAGGCCATCGCCCGGGTGAATCAACGGGTGGGGGATGTGCGCTTCCAGCAGAGCCTCACGGCCGAGCGCCGTTATGGATTCCCCAGCCAGTTCACCGTCACGGACACGGAATCCGACTTCGGGGAGGTGCGTCCGGGCCAGCTCAACCCCCTCACCACCAAGGACAACCGCCCCCTGATCAAGGGCACGATCAGCCGCTGGCGCGTTCAGGCCAGCCGGCTCACCCTCACGCCTTCCACCTTCTCGGGCGAGCGGGTGGCGTTCAGCAACGATCCCTTCACGCCCGCCCAATCCTGGTTGGATTCGGAAAACGTGGTGGGCACGCTGGAGGCCAGCGGCGACACCGTGATCAAGGCGGGTCGCAACGCGGTGGTGCTGGAGGACAGGCTGCGCATCCCCGCCCGTCGCCAGACGGTGATCAAGAAAAAACAGGAGGAGGTGGAAAACCCCTGGGTGTTCGGGGTCGATCGGGAAGATCGGGATGGGGTGTTCCTCGGCTACAACGTCCGCCTGGGCCTTGGCCAGGGAGGAAAGCTCAGCCTGCAGCCCCAGTTCATGGTGGAGCGGGCGATCGATGGCACCACCGACAGCTATCCCTATCCCTGGCAATCCGCGGGCGATGGCTCGGAGAAACAACCCGCCACCCTCGGGGATGTGTTCGGCTTCCTGATGAGGGCGCAAACCACGCTGCTGGGGTTCGAGACCAACGCCCGCCTGGACATCTCCACGTTCAACCCGGACAACATCGCCAACGGCACCCGGGCCTTCGCGGAACTCAACCGCGATCTCCTCCTGCCCTGGTTGGGCGCCACCGACTTGCGCCTCTTCAGCGCTTACCGGTTCCGCACCTGGAACGGCACCCTCGGTGAGCAGGACGTGTACTCCGCCTTTGGAGGGTTCCTGCAAAAGAAAGGCCCGCTGCCCAATTGGGGGCGCATCAGCAGCACTTACATCTGGCGGGTGGGACTGGGCAGCTACCAGAGCGATGAATTTGACACGACCAACCTGACCGATCTCTGGCGGGCCAACGCCATCGGGTCCCTCAATGCCTCCCTGCCCATCTGGACGGGCAAGCCGGCGCCCGCCACCCCCCTGGAGGGCTTCGCCAACACCTCCCAGCCCGTGGTGCCCGGTCTCACCCTCAACGCCAACCTTCAGGGGAGCCTGGCGTACTACGGCGACGGCACCAATCAGAACACCCTCAGCCTGAGCGGCGGTCCCACCCTGACGTTGGGACACTTTGTGAGGCCTTTTCTCGACTACACCCAGATCACCGTCACGGGGGGCGGCACGTTGCGCCAGGGCCAAAGTCCCTTCAGCTTTGACCGGGCCATCGACCTGGGCACCCTGGGAATCGGCCTCACCCAGCAGATCGTCGGCCCCCTTCTGTTCAGCGGAGGGGTTGGCTTCAACGTGGATCCCCAATCCTCCAACTATGGCGAGATCACCAACTCCTACATCGAGGTGCGATGGCAGCGGAGGTCGTTTGAGGTGGGTGTCTTCTACAGCCCCTATGACGGCCTGGGGGGGGTGCGCGTTAGACTGAACGATTTCAATTTCAGTGGCCCAGGGGTGCCCTTTGTGCCATACCACCCCAGCCAACAACAGATCCTCAGGCCCTTCTGATCCCCCTTAAGTGGCGAGGAAGTCGCTTAAGTAAGGGAGACGGGCGGCGGTTTCGGCCAGCTCGCGGTGGTGGGCGAGCAACTGGCCCGTGCCATCCCAATGGCCAGTGAGCAGCATGCGCTGGGGACCGGGATCCAGATGGACGGACCAACGATTCTCCCCGATCACCTCGCTCTCCAGCACCACCTCCAACGCCTCCAGATCCAGCTCCAACACGGCGGCGGGGTCGGCCGCCACAGCCGCCTGGATCGCCTCCACCACCGCTGTGCTCGCCGAAAGGCAAGGGATGCCGAGGGCCAAACAGTTGCCAAAAAAGATTTCCGCGAAGCTCTCCCCAATCAAGGCGCGAATGCCCCAGCGCATCAGGGCCTGGGGAGCGTGTTCGCGGCTGGAGCCGCATCCAAAATTGCGGTTCACCACCAACACCGATGCCCCCTGATGCTCGGGGCGATCAAAGGGGTGGGGGCCATCAGGGTGGCCGGCCCTCTCCGCGCGGTCGTCGGCGAACGCCCCCTCGGCCAGCCCATCAAAGGTGACGGCTTTGAGATAGCGGGCCGGAACGATGCGATCGGTGTCGATGTCGGACCCCACCACGGCCACCACGCCGCCGCGATGCCGCCGCAGGGGCCCGCTGGGGAAAGGTTGGGGATCGGGAGTGGAGGGTGTCATGGCAAGGCGTCGGGGCGGCGGGTGGCGGTCGGTTCGGCCAGGAGGGAGCGCACATCGGCCACATGGCCACTCACCGCCGCCGCGGCCACCATCGCCGGACTCATGAGCAGCGTGCGACCGGTGGCTGACCCCTGGCGGCCCTTGAAATTGCGGTTGGAGGAGCTGGCGCTGATCTGCCGGCCCTCGAGCCGATCGGGGTTCATCGCCAAACACATGGAGCAGCCAGGCTCGCGCCATTCGAAGCCGGCGGAGCGGAACACCGCGTCGAGCCCTTCGGCCTCGGCGGCGGCCGCCACCTGCTCTGAGCCGGGCACCACAAACGCTTTGAGGCCCGGAGCCACCCGACGACCACGGGCCACGGCCGCGGCCGCCCGCAGATCGCTGAGGCGGCCGTTGGTGCAGCTGCCGATGAAGCACACGTCCACGGGCACACCGGCGATCAGCTGCCCGGGGAGGAGATCCATGTAGCGGTAGGCCTCCTCGGCCAAGGGGCGCTCTTCTGGAGCCAGTAGCTCCGGGGTGGGCACCGGCTCATCGACGCCAATGCCCTGGCCAGGGGTGATCCCCCAGGTGACGGTAGGCGCGATGGTGGACGCATCGAAGGGCGCCTCATCGTCGAATTCCGCGTCGGGCCCGCTGGCGAGGGAACGCCACCAGGTCACCGCCCGATCCCAGGCCTCGCCCCTGGGGGCATGGGGCCTTCCGCGGAGGTAGGCGAAAGTGACCTCGTCGGGATTGCAGTAGCCCACCCGGGCCCCACCCTCGATGGCCATGTTGCAGAGGGTCATGCGTTCCTCCATGGAGAGCGCCTCGACCGCTGGCCCCGCGAACTCGTAGGCATGGCCCACGCCACCCTTCACCCCGAGGGAGCGGATCACATGCAGGATCAGATCCTTGGCGTAGACACCGCTCTGGAGGGCACCCTCCACCCAGACGCGACGCACCCGCAGCTTGCCCATGGCCAGGCTCTGGCTGGCCAACACATCGCGCACCTGGCTGGTGCCGATCCCGAAGGCGATGGCGCCGAAGGCCCCGTGGGTGGAGGTGTGGGAATCACCGCAGGCCACGGTCATGCCCGGCTGGGTGAGACCCAGCTCAGGGGCGATCACATGCACGATCCCCTGACGACCGCTGCCGATGCCGTGAAGGGTGATGCCGTGGGCGGCACAGTTGGCCTCCAGGGTGGCCAGCATGGTTTCCGCGAGGGGGTCGGCGAAGGGCCGCGCCTGGCTGGTGGTGGGCACGATGTGATCCACGGTGGCCACGGTGCGCTCAGGGTGGCGCACCGGCAGCCCCATCTCCTTCAAGGCGGCGAACGCCTGGGGGCTGGTGACCTCATGGATGAGATGCAGACCGATGAAGAGCTGGGTGGTGCCGCCAGGGAGGTCGGCCACGCGGTGCAGGGCCCAAACCTTGTCATAAAGGGTGCCAGCGCTCACGGCGTCTGCCAAAGGGTCGCTTTGTTCACCCTAGGGCGAGGCGGCGCGCTGTTCGGACCGCCTGGAGAGGCGAGGGGATCAGGGCGTGTCATCCCAGGTCCGGGGGTGGGATCGGGCGGCGGGTGGACTCTCCAGCGTGTCGCGCTGAAACAACCCATCCAGGTAATGGCGCGCCACCGCCCTGTCCTTGGCGCCGTGCTGGAACAAAAACCCCGCCAGGGCAGCCTGCATCAATCGGTATTGGTCCCACTGGGGATGGAGGCGGATGAACTCGCGCATGGCGTCAAAGAGATCTTCCGGCATCTGGTTTTCAACGCTCACGGAGCGGGGGGCATGGCAGGGGACGGGACTGGGGGTCTCTGGCATTCACGGCACACCACAACCGAACCATCACCCCACGGGGAGCCCCCGGCCGTCAACTTGCCGGTCGCGGAGCTCGTCTCACCCATCCAATGCTGAGATCCCAGTGTTCATGGGGTTGGGCGAGCGTTCTTCCCCCGGGGCGAGCCCCAAGGAGGGTCGCGATTCGGCTGTCAAGGGGAAAGACGCATCCCACAGAAACGCCCGACCCTGAAGGCCCCGATCTGGCTCCGGCAGGGCCGGGAAGCGATCAAATTGTGGAAAACCCCCTCAATTTCTGGGGATAACGTGCTCATTTCGTGGAAAACTCCAGCCCTCAGCATTCGTGATCAGTCGGATGATCCGCCGCCGAATGACAATCTATGCGTCAAACTGTTAACAAATCACCAGCGATCAAGGCCAGCCGCACGCGATTCAGCGCCTCTCCCACGCTCAGGGCCTGAATGGCCCGCCGGCCCCGGCTCGCGCCAAACCGCAGTCCCTCACTGGTACCCGGGAAAGGTGGGGGGCCCACCACCGCCACATGCACCAGCCCGACGGGTTTCTCCTCCGAGGCTCCCCCGGGGCCGGCGATCCCCGTGACGGCCACGGCCCAATCGCTGCCGAGCCGTTGTCGCGCCCCCGTGGCCATGGCCAGGGCCACGGGATCGCTCACCGCCCCCCACCGCTCCAGGACCTCCGGCGACACCCCGAGCAACTCCCGTTTGGCCGCGTTGGCGTAGGCGATCACGCCACCGAGCCAGGTCTGGGAGGCTCCAGGCACGGCCGCCAAGGCCGCCCCCACGCCTCCGCCGGTGCAGGATTCCGCCACGGCCAGGGTCTGCCCGCGCTCCGCCAAGAGAGCCAGCACCACCGAGGCCAGGCTGTCCTCATCGGCCCCGTAACAGGCCACGCCGATCCGGTCCCGCACCTCCCTCTCCACCGGCTCCAAGAGGGCCCGGGCGGCCACCGGGTCGGCCGCTCGGGCCGTGACCCGCAAGGTCACCTGTCCCCCGCCGGCGTAGGGAGCCATGGTGGGATTGGACAGGGCCAGCAGGTCGGCCACCTGTTCAGCCAGGAGGGATTCGCCAATCCCCCAGACATGAAGACGCCGACTGAGATACACCCCTTCGGCCATCCCCCCGCCCCGCAGCCAGGGCACCGCGGTGGTCCGCCACATCACGTTCATTTCCGCCGGCACCCCGGGAAACGTGAGGATCGTGAAGCCGGGCACCGGACTCCAAATCATCCCCGGAGCCGTGCCGGTGGGATTGGGGAGCACGGCGGCCCCCTCAGGCAACAGGGCCTGGCGCCGATTGCTCGCGGCGACAGGCCTCCCCCGTGCTCCGAGCTTGGCCTGGATGTCGTTCCAGACCTCGGGATGCTCCACCAGGGGCGCGTCGAAGGCGGCGGCGATCGCCTCTGTGGTGAGGTCGTCGTCCGTGGGCCCCAACCCCCCGGTGGTGATCAGCAGCCGGCAGCGCCCGGCGGCCTCCCGCACGGCGGCGATGAGTCGGTCGCGATTGTCACCCACCACCACCTGACGGTGATGGGGCACCCCCAGACTGGCGAGTTCCTGGGCCAGCCAACGGGCGTTGCCATTGAGGATGTCACCGAGCAGGAGCTCGGTTCCGACGCACAGAATCTCCGCGCTCATGCGGCCTCCTGGGGATCCTGGGGGCCTTGATCCCGTTCCTCCTGAAGGCTGCGCCGGGTGAGCACCACCGCCGCCACGAGCACGGCTGTGGCCAAAGCCAGCCAGAGGAAGCGCATCTCGGCGTTGGCCACCACCAGGGCGAGGGCGGCGAGCCACTGGGTGAAGGCATAGATCATCAACACCGTGCGGCGATGGCTCAAGCCCGAGCGAAGGAGCCGGTGATGGAGATGGCGCCGATCGGGATAGAAGGGAGAGCGCCCCTCACTCAGTCGGCCCATGATGACGGCCGACATGTCGGCCAGGGGCAACGAAAGGATCAGCAGAGGGAGCAGCAGGCTCACACTGGTGAGCCCTTTGGCGGGGCCCACGATGCTGATTGACGCCAGAGCGAAGCCCAGAAAGTAGGAACCCCCATCACCCATGAAGATGCGGGCCGGATTGAAATTGTGACGCAAAAAACCGAGGCAGGCCCCAGCCAGGGCCGCCGCCAGCAAGCCAGCGGCGGGCTGTTGGAGGCTGAAGCTCACGGAGAGAAGTGCCACCGCGGCAATCCCGCTCACCCCGGCCGCCAGGCCATCCAACCCATCCAGCCAGTTGATGGCGTTGGTGATCCCAGCCAGCCAAAGCACCGTGGCCACCAGGCTCAAGGTGGGTGGCAGCCTCAACACGTGGTCGAGACCTCCATCGGCGGTGGGGAGGTTGAAAGGCAAATCGATGTTGCTGATGCGCACCCCCTGGCTCCAGACCGCCATGGCCACCACCACCTGGCCGATCAGGCGCGGGAAGGGGGGCTGGGCGAAGAGATCGTCCCCGAGGCCAATCACGAAGTAGCAGAGGGCCCCCGCCAAGGATGTCCAGATCAACTGATCCTTGTCGGGGGGCAGCTCCGCGAACCCCCCGCACACCCAGGTGACCATCAATCCCAAACTGAATCCCACCACGATGCCCACCCCGCCCAATCGCACCATGGGCAGGGTGTGCTGTTTGCGGGAATCGGGTGGATCCACCAAGCCCCAACGCAGACCAAGCCGGCGGATGAGGGGCACCACGAGCGCGGTACCCGCGGTGGCGACAGCGAACGTGAGCACAGCCGCCGCGTTCGGTGTGGAGGCGAGGGTCACAGCGGCGGCGGCGAAGAGGGCCCGGGAACCAGCGGGCTCCCGACACCGGAGAAGAGGGCCTTAGGCCGGTTGAAGCGCACGCTGGTCGCCATAGAGGGGAAACCGTTCGCAAAGGGCACGCACCCGCTCCCGGCACTGCAGTTCCACGGAGCTGTCAGCGGGCTGAAGCAGACGGTTGGCGATCACCTCAGCCACTTCCACAAAGGCGGCCTCATCGAAACCTCGGGTGGTGAGGGCCGCGGTTCCGAGCCGGAGGCCACTGGTCACGAAGGGAGACTCCGGATCGAAGGGCACGGTGTTTTTGTTGGCCGTGATGTTGGTGTCGCTGAGCAGGGCATCCGCCACCTTCCCCGTCAGACCAATGGAGCGCAAATCCAACAGCACGATGTGGTTATCGGTGCCGCCGCTCACCACGGCGATGCCGCGCTCCATCAAACGGTTCGCCAACGCCCTGGCGTTGGTCACCACCTGCCTGCAGTAGGTGGTGAAGGAGGGCTGGAGGGCCTCTCCAAAGGCCACGGCCTTGGCCGCCACCACATGCTCCAGGGGGCCACCCTGCACGCCAGGAAACACCGCCTTGTCAAATTGCTTGCCGAAGTCGGCGTCGCCACAAAGGATCAGCCCCCCCCGGGGTCCCCGAAGCGTCTTGTGGGTGGTGGAGGTGACCACATGGCAATGGGGCACGGGATTGGGATGCTCGCCAGCGGCGACCAGCCCAGCGATGTGGGCCATATCGGCCAAGAGATAGGCCCCCACCTCATCGGCGATGGCCCGGAAGCCCGCGAAATCGATGGTGCGGGGATAAGCGGAATACCCGCAGATGATGAGCTTGGGGCGATGGAGGAGGGCCAGCTCGCGCACCTGATCCAGATCGAGCCGGTGGCTGGTGGCATCCACGCCGTAATGGACCGCCTTGAACCACTTCCCGGACACATTCACCGGGGAGCCGTGGGTGAGGTGGCCGCCATGGGACAGGTCCATGCCCAGAATCGTGTCACCGGGTTGAAGCAGGGCCAGAAACACGGCGAAGTTGGCCTGGGCCCCGCTGTGGGGTTGCACGTTGGCCCAGCCGGCCTGGAAGAGTTGCTTGGCGCGCTCGATGGCCAACTCCTCAATGCTGTCGACGAATTCACAGCCGCCGTAGTAGCGCTTGTGGGGCAGGCCCTCGGCGTATTTGTTGGTGAGCACAGACCCCTGGGCTTCCATCACGGCCCGAGAGGCGAAATTCTCGCTGGCGATGAGCTCGAGATGGCTTTGCTGTCGGTTCAATTCCCTGCCGATCAACGCGGCGATCGCGGGATCCTCAATGGCCAAGGGCGCGTCGATCGATGAGGGCATGGAGAGGGAGCACGTGGCTCGATCGTAAGCAAATGCCCGACTTATCGTTCGACCCGTTGGGTTCTCACCAACAAAAAGCCGTCCGGGTGGACGGCTCGTTCAGCGCGCCTGGAGAGATTCGAACTCCCGACCCTCTGATCCGTAGTCAGATGCTCTAATCCGCTGAGCTACAAGCGCGTGCCCTCTCATTCTCACCAGATGGGGGGCCCATCCGTCAACCGCCCCACCCCCACCCCGCGCCTCCTTCCATGCCCATCCGCTGGTACGGCCCCGCCAATCGCGACGATCCCACCTACCGCCACTTCGAGCGGGTGGTGAATCTGACCCTGCACGCCGCCCTGTTCGCCTCCATCAACAGCGGGCTCTGGTTCCTGCAGGAGCTCCGCCATCCCTGGACCCATCTCAACTGGCTCACCCTGGGCTGGGCCGCCGTGTTGCTGGTCCATGGCAGCGTGGTGGCGCGTCTTCGCCCCAAACCCGACACTCCGCCCATCCCATGACCCTCTCCCCCCAGGATCTCGAAGAGCTCACCCAGGCGCTCGCCGACAGGTTGTATCTGGAAGTCGCCAATTGGCATCTCTATCTGGGGGACGCGGGTCTGGCGGCCACCCTGGCGGAGGAATGCTCTGGACGCCTGGATCAAGGGGCCGCCGTCTGCGCCCGCCAGGCCCTGGAAGCCGTGCAGGTGCCCATCGGGGGCGGGGCCACCCGCCTGCCCCTGGCCCGACTCATCCCCGCCAGCCAACTGCGCGACCTGGAGGAACTTTTGGAACCGTACCGCTGAGGGTCGTGGCCTCGATGGCCCCGAACGGTGGGCCGCCCATCGGCGGATAGGGTGACTCCACCTGGGGATCCGTCGTGCTGATCATCGAGGTCACCAACGCCAAAGATGTGGTGCGCAAGCGCATCGGCCGGCTTGGCGGACGCCTGATTGGCACGGTGGTGGACGCGGAGGCCCAGGTGGAAAAGGCTCTCATTCAGGAACTGGAAACGGCGTTCAAATCCTTTGGCATCGAGGCCCGCATCCTCTCGATCGACGGCCCCCAGATGATCGGCCGCTCCCGACTGGAAATCCCCCTGCAGGTGAGGGACGAGCGCGACGTGAAGCTCTCCTAGGCCCGGCGGCGCTGGAGCCCTTGGATCATCTGCCCGATCTCGGCCACCCCAAACCAGGAGCCGAGCACCCCGTAGATGCCAGTGGCCAGGAGAGCACTCAAGCCGTTTTGGAGCAGCAACCCCAGCAGCCCCGCGGGCCAGTGCACCCAGGAGGCCAACCCCCAGGCGGCCCCACCCGCCAGAACTGCCGCCAGCAGGAGCATCAGGGTGTCCCGCCCCCACCGCCTCAATGGAAGCCCCCCCAATCGCTGGTGGAGCACCAGCAACAGAGCCAGGCAGGTGATGAGGTTCACCAGAACGGTGGCCAACACCAGGCCTGGAGCTCCGAACGACAGACCAGGCAACGCCAACCCCCGCCCAGGGGTGGGTCCCCCCACGAGCAGCCAATCGAAGATGGCGTTGAGGCCGATGCCAGCCACCGACCAACGGAACGGGGTGTTGGCGTCCCCTAGGGCATAGAACACCCGCACAAGCACATCCCGCGCCAAATAGGCCGGCATGCCCACCCCGTAGGCCATCAGCAGGGAGGTGACGATGCTGGCGGCCTGGTGGTCGAACGCGCCCCGCTCGTACACCAGCGCCACGATCGGGCCCGCCAGGCCCACCATTAGGGCCCCGAGGGGCAACATGCTGGCGCTGGAGAGCATCAAACCCTGGCGAACGCGGGCGATCAGCTCCGGGCGGTCGGCCAGAGCGGTGAGCCTGGCGTACAGGGGAAGCAGGGGCACCAGCAGGGCATTGGAGAGCAAACCCAGCGGCGTCTGCACCAGCAGGTTGGCGTAGCCCAGGCCAGCCGCCGCGCCAAGGATGCCGGAGGCGAAAAACAGATCCACAAACACATTGATTTGCAGCATCCCGGAGGAGAGGGTGGCTGGGCCCATCACCTGAAGCACCTCGCGCACCCCGGGATCCTTCCAATCCCAAACCAGCTTGAACTGGTGCAACCCTTGCTTGGCCAGGGCGGGCAACTGGATCAGCCACTGGAGCACGGCCCCAAGGGTGGTGGTGCCAGCCAACACGAGTCCGCCGAGCACGGCCGCGGAAGGCAGGGTGATCGCCGCGCCGAGATGCCACCAGAGCAGGCCGATGCCCACGATCACCGCCAGGCTGGAAAGCAGAGGGCTGACGGCGGGGAGCCAAAACTCATCCGCGGCGTTGAGGGCACCGAAGCCCAAACCGATCAAACCGGCAAACAGCGCCATGGGGGCCATCCAGCGGAGCTGGAGCACGGCGATGTCATGCCGTTGGGCCTCCAATCCAGGCCCCACCAGGGTGATCAGGGGATCGGCCGCCACCACCAACAGGAGCGTCACGCCGATCAGGGCCACCCCCACCAAGGTGTTGATGGACGCCAAGACGTGCGCTCCCTCGTGGCGGGGCCGACGGGCCAACACACTCACCATGGCGCTGTGAAAGGGGCCATTGATGCCCCCGAGCAGAATCAACAAGAAGCCCGGCAGCACATAGGCGTAGTTGTAGGCGTCATAGGCCGCCCCCACGCCAAAGGCGGCCGCGATCACCTGCTGGCGCAACAGGCCCGCCACCTTGCTGAGGGCCGTGGCCAGGGCCACGATCAGGGCGATCCGTTTCAGGGATGGAGCCAATCCAACCAGGCACAAGGCCCCACACATCGCACGGCAGTATGGCGGCCCGCCCCCGCGATCCCAACCCCACCGGCC
>JBKCPG010000404.1:0-4213 GCA_046309395.1 Cyanobacteriota bacterium
GCCGAGGAGACTCGCGGACTTGACGAGGGGGGAGGGGCGGCCTGGGCCGGTGGGAGTGCTCCGCCGAAACCAGCAAAGGCAAGGAGGAGCGCTGTGCAAAAAGATTGGGAGCGCCCCACGGGTCACGCAGCAAACCGCAGGAGCTTAGGCACCCTGGTCGGTCTTGCCGCCGCAAACGGCCACCAGATCGTCCGCCCCTGTGATCAGGCGAATCGGCACCGGCAGTTGCCGGGCCACCTCGTCCAGGGTCATGTCATCCAAAAACACCGGCTCCCCCCGCCGCAGCATCACCGAAGGCAACAGCAGCTCATCGCCGAGATCGGCCCCCGCCAACCCCGCGAGCAGATCCGCGCCGGTGAGCAATCCCGTCACCACCAGGTCCTGGCCCCAATAGGGGCTCGGAAGGCCATGGAGGAGGAGCTCCAGGCCTTGAATCCCGTTGAGGCGATCCACCACCGGCGCCAGGGCCTGGGCCACCAGCCGACCCACCACCCAGCTCAAGCGACGGGGGCGGGCCAGGGCCGCTGGAAGCTCCAGCGTGGCTTGGTCCAACTCCTCCAGAAAGGCCCGGATGCTGCCCACCCCGTTTTCCCGCTGGGGCAGATCCTCATAGGCGGGCCTGGGCGGCAGAGGCATTCCAGCGAGGAGATACCACTCATCCGAGAGCCAGGCGAACCGGCTGCCGAGTGCCGCCAAAAAGTGTGTCTGGAGGGGCTCCACTTGGGCAATCACCGCCCGGGCGGCGGCCGGATCCACCGGTCGAAGGGAATCCCCCGGGGGCCGGAAACGGGTCAGGCCCACCGGCACCACGGCGGTGGAGAGCACCGCCGGCCACTCCCCTTCCCCGAAGCGGGCCAGATCGTTCAACGTGCGGCTGAGGGCCTCGCCGTCGTTCAGGCCCGGGCACACCACTACCTGGGCATGCACCTGCAGGCGTCGCTGGGCAAACCACTCCAGCTGCTCCATCAGCAGGCCGGCCCGGGGGTTCACCAGCAGTTGGCCGCGCAGCTGGGGATCGGTGGCATGGACCGACACGTATAGAGGTGAGAGCCGCTGCCGCTCAATACGCCGCCAATCAGCCGGGGTGAGATTGGTGAGGGTGAGATAGGAGCCGTAGAGAAAACTCAGCCGGAAGTCATCGTCTTTGAGGTAGAGCGTGCGCCGATGGCCTGGAGGCTGCTGGTCGATGAAACAAAAAGGGCAGTGGTTGTTGCATTGCTTGAGGCCATCGAAGAGAGCCTCGGTGAACACCAATCCCAGCCCGTCATCCGCGTCCTTCTCCAACTCGACAACATGAAGCTGGCCCTGGGGGTCCTCCACCTCCAGGGTGAGTTCCTCCTCGCCGCAAAGGATTTGCAGATCAATCAAATCGCGGGGCCGGTGGCCGTTGATGCTCAGCAACCGATCTCCGCGTTGAAACCCCAGCTCCTCCCCGATCGATCCAGGCTCCACGGCCACCACCTCCGCCGGTTGCGGCAAGCGGGGAGCGTCCTCAGCTCCAACACCCTGGAGGGGGACGCCAGCGGAGGGCTCAATCCACACGCCTGATCAACAGCACAGCCTGACCACCGCAGTCTGATGGTTCAGATGGCGCCGCGGAAGAAAAGAAGAATCCCCACGCCAAACAGAAGGCGGTACGCCACAAACACCCAGGTGCCATGGTTTTGCAAGAAGCGAAGCAGCCAGGCGATGGCCAGCCAGGACACCACCGCCGCCGTGAGGATGCCCACCAGCATCGGCAAAGGGCCTCCATTGGCCGGGGCGTGCAACGCCTCCTTCAGTTCCACCAACCCCGCCAGAGTGATGGCGGGCACGCCCAACAAAAAAGAGAAGCGCGCGGCGGCCGCTCGCTGCCAGCCATCAAAGAGGGAGGCGGTGAGGGTGCTGCCCGAGCGGGAGACGCCGGGCACCAGGGCCAGGGCTTGGGCCAAGCCCACCAGCACGCCATCGCGGGGAAGCACCTGGGCCAGGGTGCGTCGACGACGACCCAACACCTCCGCAAGCGCCAGCAGCAGCGCCATCACGATGGAGACGACGGCGATCGAGGTCATGCTGCGCAGCGGAGAGGTGTCGTAGTTGGGAACGAACTTCTTGATCAGCACCCCCCCCAGCACGATCGGAAGGGTGCCCAGGGCGATGGCCACTCCAAGGCGGGCCTGGGGGTCGCTCCATCGTCCGTCGCGAAACGCCCGGGAGATGCCGCGCGCCACCTCAGCCAGGTCCTCACGGAAGTAGGCCAGCACCGCCGCGATGCTGCCCAGCTGGATCACGGCCGTCACCGCCACCCCCGGATCGCCCCAACCCAGCAGAACCGGCACCACTTTCAAATGGGCGGTGCTGCTGATGGGGAGAAACTCGGTGA
Source organism: Cyanobacteriota bacterium (assembly GCA_046309395.1). Classification (GTDB taxonomy): domain Bacteria; phylum Cyanobacteriota; class Cyanobacteriia; order PCC-6307; family Cyanobiaceae; genus Cyanobium. Next base: position 2,363 of record JBKCPG010000404.1, read on the forward strand.
GGCCCTGCACCACTCCCAACACCAGGGCATGCCAACAGGCCTCCAGCAAGGTGAGGGGTTGGGCTGGAGCGGCGAGCGACATACAGCGGTGAAGGCAAGGGAGGACCTGAAGTGAGCGACCTTATGCCCCTGGTGTTCACGTGCCAAGCCGAACACCCTTTAAGGTTGGCCATCTTTCTTCACAAACGCAGTGGTCGGGGTCCCCACGAGCAGCCTTCCAGCTCTCTCGCCGCCAGCCCAAGCCACGGAAGCGTTCACCCTCGCCGTCCCCAAGCTCTTCGGCCTGTCTGGAATCGCGGCGCTTCTCACCATCGCTCCGGTGTTTCTTCAGGCGCCCCTGGTGCGGTGGGCGCCCATGGCGACAACGCTGTGCACCATCCCCCTGGTGCTGTTGGCCCTCGCCCTGGTCCGCCATCCCGACCCGGCCCGACAGCGCCTGGGGCTGCTGCTGGTGGGCTTCGCGGGCAGCTGGTTGGGGGGATCCCTGTTTTGGGGGTGGTGCCGCGCCCATCCGTTCCTGCACGTGCCCATCGAGGGCTTTGCCCTCCCCTTGGCCCTCGGGGGCCTGGGGACGCGCTGGCGCCTTGGGGCCAGCTTTTACCTCGCCTCCCTTCTGGGGACGGCCCTCACCGATGCCCTCATCGCCATCACCGGGCTGATGCCCCTCTGGCCTCCCGTGGTGGCCGCGCCCCCTGAGGCCGCCGCCCTCCTTTTGCGGGAGGCGGCTCAAGCCCTCCTGCATCCGGTCCCGCTGATGGCCCTGGCCCTCGCGGCCTTCTGGATGGTGCGTCTGGCGCGCAAGCTTTGGACGGGAGACGCGGGCGGAAAAGTGGCGGCGGCGGCCCTGGCCTCCACCCTGCTGGTGGATGGGTTGTTCTTCGCGGCCGCCCTTCTGGCTCCCCGGTTCAGTGGTCTGATCTGAAGAACTGCGAATGGCGGAGATCCGCCTGAGGGGAGCTTCACGGGACTTCTGTAACGTTGAGACGTCTCAATCGGAGTGTTGATCTGATGAAGCGGCTGCTTGCCTGGTTCATGGGAGGAGTTGCCCTTGCCGGTTTGCTTGTGAGCCTCTGGCTGCCCGGTGCCGCCCAAGCCGCCGAGCGTCGCAACGAGGCGGACGACAAGATCGCCGAATCCGCTGGCAAGGTGGATCTGAACAACTCCTCTGTCCGGCGGTTCCAGCAATACCCCGGGATGTACCCCACCCTGGCCGGGAAGATCGTCCTGGGTGGTCCTTACACGAGCGTGGATGACGTCCTCAAGCTCGATCTCACCCCCCGCCAGAAGGAACTCTTCGAGAAATACAAGGCAAACTTCACCGTCACGCCTCCCGCCATCGCCCTCAACGAGGGCTTTGATCGGATCAATGACGGGGTGTACCGCTGAGGCGCTTTTGCCCCAGTCTTCCAACGCCGGCTTGCCCGGCGTTTTTTTTTGGCTCAGCGCAACCCTCAAGCCACCGGGAATTCGGAACCGTGGCGGGCCAATTCTTGAAGACGGCGCTCCCGGAGGTAGAGGAACAGGGGGGCTCCGAAGGCGAACGCCACGGTGACACAGCTCAAGAGCACCCACACCAAACCACGCATCCCCAGGCGCCGGCTCTCCACCACCATCCAGACGGTGACGGCCGTGGCGCCCACCGCCAGGTCGCGAGAGAGCGACTGGGCCGCCGGATTGGCGTTGGCCATCCGCACAAACAGCCCCAAATCAAAGGCCTGGCCCGTGCCGCGAATGAACGCCAGATTGGCCATCCACGGGAGGATCGCTCCAGCCACCGCCAGGGCGAGATAGAGCCAGGCCAGGGAGGGCGCTGGGGCCTTCGCGGGCGAAAGGGGGCTTGGGGTCATGGGT
>JBKCPG010000405.1:0-6161 GCA_046309395.1 Cyanobacteriota bacterium
AGCCAGGAGGAACTCGGACCGATCGACTGCGCCACCGCTTGCGCCCAGGGCTGCCAGAGACCCCAGGCTTGCCCCAGCGCGGAGGCGCGCGCCAAGGTGGCCGCTCTCCTGGAGGGCCGCTCCCTCGACGATCTGGTGAGACTGGCCAACGATTCCCTGGAAAGTCGGCTGTTGGGCCGACGGCCCGGGGAGGGGGGGCCTGGTGCCTGAAGCCACGCCTCCACCCGCGGAGGCGCTGTATCTCGATGCCTGCGCCACCACGCCCTTGGCGCCAGAAGCCCTCCAGGCCATGGAGCGGGCCTGGCGCCAGGCCTGGGCCAACCCCTCCAGCCTGCATGGCTTCGGGGTGACGGCGGCGGAGTGCCTGGAGCGGAGCCGCATCGAGCTCGCCGCCGATCTGGGCGCCGAGCCCGAGGAGGTGGTGTGGTGTTCGGGGGGAAGCGAGGCCATCCACCTGGCCCTGCTGGGCAGCGCGGAAACCCTGGAGCCAGGCCGCCTGCTCATCAGCGCGGTGGAGCATCCAGCGACGGAGGCCGCCGCCGCGAGGCTGATCCGGCGCGGGTGGCGCCTCGAACGGTTGCCGGTGGATCGCCAGGGTGTGCTGCGTTTGGAGGCTCTGGAGCCTCTCTTGCGGCCGCCCACGCGGCTGGTGTCGTTGATCTGGGGCCAAAACGAGGTGGGCGGCCTGCAACCGGTGGCCCGGGTGGGAGCCCTCTGCCAGGAACGGGGCATCCGTTTCCATGTGGACGCGGTTCAGGTGGTGGGCCACCTACCGCTGGATTGGGGGCGGCTGCCGGTGGATCTGCTGAGCCTGGCCGCCCACAAGCTCCAGGGTCCCCGTGGGGTGGGCGCCCTCTTGGTGCGCCGCGGCCTGCCCCTGGAGCCCCTGATCGGCGGCGCGCAGGAGGGGGGGCGGCGGGGCGGCACGGAATCGGTGCCCTTGGCGGCTGGCTTCGCCGCCGCCCTCCGGCTCAGCGCCCGTCGTCTGGAGGCCCATGGGGGCCTGGATCCCATCGCCCGGCTCCGGGATGCCCTCTGGACCGAGCTGAGGGCTCTGCCGGGGGTGGAACTCCTCGGGCCAGATCCGGGAGATCCGACGCGGCGACTCCCCCATCATTTGAGCCTGATGGTCCGTACGGACCAGGGGCAGCCCCTTTCCGGTCGGGCCCTGGTGCGTGCCCTGGCCCGGCGGGGTGTGGCCTGCGGCAGCGGATCCGCCTGCGGCGCGAAACGGGGGGCCCAGGCCGGCCCAGGGGCCTGGGCCCCGGGCGCCAGTCCGGTGTTGAGAGCCATGGGCTATGGCCCCGGCGAGGCGGCCGCTGGTCTGCGCCTCAGCCTCGGACCCTGGCTGGACGGAAGAGATCTGGCCGCCGTGCCCGCCTTGGTGTGGGAGGCCATCGAGGAGGCGCGGGCGGGGGCTTCCGCGAGGGCTTGAGGCTCGACCGTTAGGGTCGGCTCCCCCCGCGGCACCCCTGGCCCCATGCTTCCCTCCGATCTGCGCCAAGCCGAGTCACAGGCTGAGGAGGCTCTTCGATTGGCCCTCGCTTCGAGCGCGCGGGGCCGCTGGTTGGTGGAGCTTCGCTTTGAGGGCCTGAAGACGCTCCCCCTCGCCCTGCGGTTGGCGGCCTCCCTGGAGGCCAAGGGAATCGATTTGCGCCTGATGTTCCCCGACGCCGGCGCCACCGCCCTGGCCCGCAGGGACAGCCCCCCGTTGGCCTCGCGCGTCACCAGCCTCGGGGATGAGCGCCGCCGGTGGGACGCCGGGGAGGGGGCGGAGGTCGCGGGTGGAGGAGAGTCGGCGCCCTTGTGGCTGCTGGTGGCTCCCGCCCCCGCCGACTATGAGCTTGTGGAAAGCCTCTGCGAGGGCCACCAGGGATCGGTGGCGCTGCTGAACCCCACCCTGGAGGACGCGGCCATTGGCATCGGCAGTGTGGCCCGGGCGCGACGGAAGGGCTTTCTGGCCCAGTGGCAAAGCGCCTACGCCCTGCGTCCCTTCCCCGATAGCGCCCTGCGTCGCGCCTATCCAGCCGACTGGGAGCTCTACCGGCTTGATCCCGATGGCTTTCGCCTGGCGGCTCGTTTCCCGGAACAACCCTCCAGCGAAGAGCAGGCGACCGCCCTGGGCGAGGCTCCGGGCGGCTTGTCGCGCCAGCTCCGCGATCTGGGCACCCTCATCGATGACCTGCGGGGCTGATCCCAAAGGTGTGCCTCGGCGCTGGTGCCATCGGGAGAACACCCCTAAACTTCGCCGACCACACAGTGCCCATGCCCAGCGATCCCACCGGCTCCAGATCCACTCCCCCTCGGACGTGGAGTGTTGTTGACCTGGCCGCGGGGGCGGCGGTGCTGCTCGCCGCTGGCGGGGTGCTCTGGAGCCCCAAGCTCTCCAGCGTCGTGTCTCGGGCCACGGGTGGAGAGGTGCCTGTGTCGGTGTCCGTGGATGTGCGGGGCGAACCCGTGGCCGATAGCGCCGCGATCCTTCGCACCATCGAATCCGAGGGAAAAGTGTCGATCGTGATCCGCAATGCCCCCCACGGCTCCGTGAAGGTGGCCAGGGTGGACCCCTTGCCCCGCAGGCTCACGATTCTCACCCCGGACGGCAGGCTCGTCTCCGCCCCCGATCCCAACCAAAAGACCTTTGGAACCTTTGACGCGCGCTTCATCCTGGAGGGCCAGGGCCGCAAAGGCGAGGGGGGAGTGGTGTTTGGCAACCAGACCCTGAAGATCGGTGCCCCCGTGGAGCTGGAAGGCTCCACCTACCGCTTCAGCGGAAACGTCACCAACATCGCCATCGGTGCCTCCTGAGATGCCCCAATTCCTTTTCTCCGCGCGCCGCGTTCTCCTCGTTGGTGTCTCCCTGTCCCTGATCTCGCCCTTGCTCAGCCCGGGGCGAGGATGGGCCAGTCCAGCCCTGACTCCCAGTCAGGGCTGGCCCCGGGTGGTGCCGGTCATGCCGCTGCCACCGCTCACGCCAGCGTTGGGAAGTCCCCAGCTGGGGAGTGAGCCCAGCTGCCCGGCGCTCCAGCAACGCCTTTTTGCCCAGTTGGCGGGGGAACGGGACCTGTGGAGCGTCAGCATCGCGGATGCCTCCGGGCGCTTGCTGGCTGATGTCAATGGCACCCGCCCCCGGGTGCCCGCCTCCAATCAGAAATTGGTGAGCACAGCCTTCGCCCTGGATCGGCTGGGCCCTGAATTTCGCCTCAACACCCAACTCTGGCGGCTGGGCGATGGCACCCTGCGGCTCACCGGCCAGGGAGATCCGGATTTGGCCCTGCCCCATTTGCGACGCTTCGCCCAGTTGGCCCTACGTTCAGGCGGTGGCGGCGGCCCCTCCGGAACGGTGGTGCGCCTCCAGGTGGCGGAAGAACCCCAGCGGGCCTGGTGGCCCCAGGGCTGGAACTACGCCGATCGGTCCCAGTACTACGGGGCTCCGATCACCCGCTTGGCCGTCACCAGCAACGCCATTGATGACGCGGTCACGAATCCCATCTCGCGGCTCCAGACCCTGCTCAAACGCACGGCCAACCAGCAGGGGGGTGACATCCAAATGCAAGTGGTGCCAGCGGAGCAGCCTCTCCCCGCCGACGCGGTGCTGCTCCATGAGGAACCCTCCACCTCCATGCATGGTCTCTTGAGCCTGGCCAACAGCGAAAGCCACAACTTCACCGCGGAAGTGCTGTTGCGCTCCGGAGCGGGCACGTGGGATCTGCCGGAAGCCGTCCGGCGCCAAACCGTTTGGCTGGGCCAACAGGGCCTGCCCATGGAGGGGGTTCGTGTGGCGGATGGCAGTGGTCTGGATCGTGGCAACCGGCTCACCAGCCGGTTTCTCACGGCGCTCCTGTTGCGCATGGATCAGCATCCCAATGGCCGCTCGTACATGAGCTCCATGTCCATCGCCGGCCAACGGGGCACCTTGCGCAATCTGTTCAAAGGCACCAATCTTGATGGCCGGGTGCACGCCAAGACGGGCACCCTAACTGGGGTGCGGGCGATCAGCGGTCTATTGGAGACGTGGGCTGGACCCCGTTATTTCAGTGCCATTTCCAATGGCGCTGGCGCCCCGAACGCCACAATCGGACGAATGTTGCGGGACGCTCAAAACACCAGCCTTTGTCCCTGATGCGGGGCCTTTAACTGGCTAGACGCCCGCCCGCCGCCTTCCGCAACCGGTTGGCGGCTTGGCGAGCTCGGGTGCGCACGTCTCCTCCACCTTCGCCGCCCTGGGGAGGGCCAGACTCAGGCCTGGAGGAGGTGGAAGGAACGGAGGCTCCCAGGGCGGGTGAGCCATCCTTGCCCTGGAGGCGCATCAGTTCCCTGCGTCCCCCCAGCACGATCTGGCTGAGATCCTTCAGGCGGGTTTCCAGCTCACCCAGCACTTGCTCCGCGTAGCGATTGGCTCCGTCCTGGATCGATCCAGCCTCTTGGCGGGAGCGGGCCACGAGGGCGTCGCATTGTTGCTGGGTTTGTTGGCGAAACTGCAGGGCATCTTGGTGGAGACGCTCCGCCTCGGCCTTGCTGTCGCGCTGCACCCGCGCTCCCTCCAGACGAATCGCCTCCAGCTCCTGCAGGGCCTGTTGACGGGCCCTCTCGTGCTGCTCCATCAGCTGCCGACCGCGCTCAACGGCCTCGGCTTCCAACTGGGTGCGACGGTTTTGGGCTTCCTGTTCCAGCTGCTGCCGGCGTCCGGCGAAGGCCTGTTCCATTTGAGCCATGCGCAGGTGGTGCTCTTGCTCCGCCTGGGTGGCCTGGGCACGGGCCTGGCCCAGGAGTTGTTCCGCCTGCAGGCGGGCCTGCTCCCGCAAATCGGCGCCGAGCCGCTCGGCTTCTTGGCGGATGGAGGAGCTATGGATCAGCTGTTCCCGTTCCTTGCGGCCCTGCGCCACGATCTCCTCGGCCTGCTGCCTGGCCTTTTCGATGAAGCCCTCCCGCTGGCGGAGGAGCTCCTCGGCTTGAGTGATCTGCAGGGGGAGGGAATCCCGCAGGGCATCCATCGCCTCGATGGCGTCCTGCTCATTCACCAGGCGCCCTCCGCTGAAGGGGATACGGCTGCCATCGAGAACGATCTCCTCGAGCTGGTCGAGTTGGTCGAGAACCGTGATGCGCGTCTCGGACATGTCAACGGGAAGGGGATGACCGATTAAAGAGCGTCTTGAGATCTTCCGCCACTCCCTTGGGCACCATGCGGGAGACGTCTCCGCCGAAGCGGGCCACTTCCTTCACCACGGAACTGCTGAGGAAACTGTGATGAACCGCCGTGGCCAGGAACATCGTCTCCAACTGGGGCGCCAAACTCTTGTTGGTGTGGGCCAGCTGCAGCTCAAATTCGAAATCGCTCATCGCCCGCAGGCCCCGAAGGATCACCCCCGCCCCGGACTCCCGAGCCACATTCACCGTGAGGCCGTCAAAGCTGCGCACGTCCACCCTGTCCAGATGGGCCGTCGCGGCTCGGAGTTGCCGCAGGCGTTGTTCCAGGGAAAACGTGGGGGTTTTGCTGGGATTTTGCAACACGGCCACCACCAGCCCCTCAAAAAGCACGGCGCCGCGCTCAATCAGATCCAGATGGCCCAGGGTGAGCGGGTCAAAACTGCCGGGATACACCGCCCGCATGAAGCTCCATGGTGAGGGGCCTTCCTAGAGTCTTGGCCATCCGATCCGCGCATCATGACGCAAGCCCCGAGCCTCCCCCCCCTCGACACCGCCGCCAAGAAAACCTTGCTGCGGAAAATTCCGCATGGGGTCTTCATCTGTGGCGTTCGGGAAGGGGAGGAGGTGAATGGCTTCACGGCCAGCTGGGTCACCCAGGGGTCGTTTGAACCCCCGCTGGTGGTGATGGCGGTGCGGGCTGACTCCGCCAGCAACGGCATGATCCAGCGCACCGAGCGGTTTTCCCTCAATGTGCTGCCCGCCGATCAAAAAGATCTGGCGGCGGTGTTTTTCAAGCCGCAAAAAGCCATCGGCGGCCGCTTTGACGCCGCTCCCTTCCAGCTGGGGCCCATGGGGTTGCCGGTGCTGGACGCGGCCCTCGGAGCCGTGGAGTGCGAGGTGGTGGGCCAGGTCAGCCATGGAGACCACACGGTGTTTGTGGGGCAAGTGAAGAGCGCCGTGCTGCGGCGGGACGGGGAAGCCCTGGAATTGGCCGGCACGGGATGGCAGTACGGGGG